>JADDQE010000201.1 GCA_016781525.1 bacterium
GACGCACTGCCGGACGGCGAGTAGCGCCCGACAGCGCCGCCGCCGAGCTACTTGCGCTCGCCAGAAGATTGGCCGAAGACGGGAGTGCCATCGAGCGCATTTATCACTTTCGTTTCGATCCGTCGTATCCAGGGGTCAGCGCGGGTCCCCAGACCGTGACAAGCGGCCTGCGTCTTGTGCTGGCCTGCACCGCTACTACCGACAATGGTACAGAACTCGGGACTGTCTTCACAACGCTCATCCCCGGTCGTGCTCCGCTGGTGACCGTAGCCCCAGTTGGAGCCCCTATTCCACCAGAGTGGCGACCACTTTAAGGCTTGCGGGATGCGCACCGCCTAGCGTTACTGCATCCCTTCGTCCTCGCTGCTTCTAAGCGTACTGTTTCTGCAGTGCCGCGCGCACCGCCTCACCCATCTCGTGGGTGGTCGCCCTGCCGCCGAGGTCGGGAGTACGCACTTGGCCGGCCGCCGTGACCGCCTCGATCGCTCGCATCAGCGTCGCTGCCGCATCACGCTCGCCTAAATAGTCCAGCATCAACTGCGCCGACCAGATGGCCGCGATAGGATTGGCAATACCTTTGCCGGCGATATCGGGCGCGGAGCCGTGGACCGGCTCGAACAACGCGGGGCCGCGTCGGATTGCAGGGTCTGGGTGGAGATTGGCGCTTGGCGGGATGCCCAGGCTACCTTGCAGCGCGCCGCCGATGTCCGTGAGAATGTCGCCGAAGAGGTTGGATGCAACCACAACATCAAAGGTCTGCGGGTGCGTAACGAAGCGCGCCGCAAGCGCATCGACGTGCCACTTTTCGGTCGCGATGTCGGGATAATCAGCGGCGACGGCGGCATGGACCTCGTCCCAGAAGACCATTCCGTATTGCTGTGCGTTCGACTTGGTAGCGCTCGTGACCTTACGACGGCCCTCGCGGCGAGCTAACTCAAAGGCGTAGCGAATGATGCGCTCCGTCGCCGGCCGGGTATAAACGCTGGTCTGGAGCGCGACTTCATCGGGAGCGCCTTGCCGCAGGCGGCCGCCCACACCCGCATACTCGCCTTCCGTATTTTCCCGGATGCACACGAAGTTGATGTCGTCCGCGCCGCGCCCACGTAGCGGGCCCTCAGTTCCCGGAAGCAAGCGGATCGGCCGCATGTTAACATAGAGATCAAAGCTTTGGCGGATCGGAAGCAGCATGCCCCAAAGACTTTCATGGTCCAGCACGCCCGGAAAGCCGACCGCGCCAAGATAAATCGCGTCGAACTCCTCCAGCGTCTTTAGCGCATCGGGCGGCATCATGTGACCATGCTGGAGATAATAAGCACAGCTCCAGTCGAAGGATTCCAGGTCCAGCCGGAAATCACCTCGTGCCTGTGCGAGCAGCGTCAGCGTCTCGACGCCCTCGGCGACCACATCCTGCCCGATGCCATCGCCGGGCAGCAGCGCAACGTGATAGTGTCGCATGTTCTCCTCCTTGCTCCAAGTGCAGTCAGCGTATCCGCCCACTCCGACGATCGAGCGCCTGGAGCTGATTTAGGCCCCTCGCGCTTAAACGCGCACAGCCCGAGCGCACGTAGCAGCATGGGTAGCACAGTCCTGGTGTACAGGCTGAGGATCTTGACGCTCGCTTTCGCTACAGAATATCGTAAATATACCCCGATTCACCAGGTCGCGGCTAGCGAAGTGTTTCGCCAAGCTGCTTACTGAGGACGTATTTCTGGATCTTGCCCATTGCATTACGCGGGAGGGCATCAACAAAGACGACGTGGCGCGGCTTTTTGTAACTGGCGAGCTGATTGCGGCAGAACGCAATGACCTCCTCAGCCGTCAATGCGAGATCGCTCCGGACAATTGCGGCGGCCACCTGCTCGCCCAGTTCAGGGTGAGGCAGGCCCACCACTGCCACTTCCGCGACGCCGGGACAACCCTGCAACACTTCTTCTACTTCGCGCGGATACACATTGTAGCCGCCGCTGATGATCAATTCCTTGGCACGGCCCGTGATCGTAAAGTAACCGTCGCCGCTGACATGTCCCAGATCGCCGGTGCGGAACCAACCGTCTGCGGTAAAGCATTCGGCAGTAGCCTCGGGTTGATTCCAGTAGCCTTTGAAGACATGCGGCCCCCGCACCTCGATCTCGCCGTCGGTGTCAGGCGGCAGCGGCTCGCGGGTGTGTGGATGCACCACGCGGGCCTCCTGACCGGGGAACGGCACGCCTACCGTACCGGGTCGGCGATCGCCGTCATACGGATTGGTTGTATTCATCCCGGTCTCGGTCAGACCGTAGCGCTCAAGAATGTGCTGTCCAAAGGCTTGCTCGAACTCGACGAAGGTCTGAGCGCTGAGCGGAGCGCTGCCCGAGACATACAAGCGTAAGGGGGGCGGCTTTTCGTGGCGCCTTCCGGCCTCTGCCAGCAGGCGTGTGTACATCGTCGGCACGCCAAAGAACATCGTGACGGACCCGGCCAACAGGGCATCATACACGTTCACAACGCTGAAATCACGGTGGAGCTCGATGCTCCCGCCGCTGACAAAGGTCCCGTTCGCACCGACGAGGAGGCCGTGCATGTGGAACAACGGCAGCGTCAGCAGCAAGTGGTCATCAGCTGTCCAACGCCAAGCCGCGGAGATAGCCCGAATATTCGCCAGGAGGTTACGATGCAAGAGCATCGCCCCTTTACTGCGTCCGGTCGTCCCGGATGTATAGGCGATCAGCGCCAAGTCTTCGCTCTCGGGCAGTCTCCCACGGTATGGCTGGCCTTCGATCAAGAAGCGCTTGAGCGGCGCTCCTGTCTCGACGACCAGTTCGAGTCCAGGCAATTTACGCTCAAGGTGCGCGAGCTCTGGACGTAGCGGTTCGTCGACAAAACAAAGCCGAACCGCGGCATCACTGAGAATATGGTGCAGTTCCCATTGCCGGTACTGTGTATTGATCGGCACGACGGCGCCGCCGACTAGATGGATGCTTAGGTAGGCGGCAAGGAAGTCCGGCGAGTTTTCCATCCACAGGGCGACCCGTTCGCCGCGGCGGAGCCCCCAGCTGCATAAGCCAGCGGCAAACGCCTCGGCGGATCTCCGCAACTCGGCATAGCTCATAGCTTTGCCCTGGAAGCGCAGGCACAGCTTGTCAGGCACCCGTTCACTCATTTGCAAGAAGGCTTCGACGACTGACGCTGGTTCCCGTGACATCATCGTTTAATCGCTTTGACTGCCTATCTACCTCTAAATCGCGCCGTCTGAACGCAGACCGGCGATCTGATCGGCAGCATAGCCTAGCTCGCTTAAGATCTCTTCAGTATATTGGCCGAGGGTCGGCGGCCCAGAACGGATGGCGCACGGCGTACTGCTGAGCCGGTATGGAAAGGCAACTTGATCGACCTCGCCCAACGTTGCGTGGGGAACACGCTGGCGCAAGCCGTAAAACACGACCTGTGGATCGTCGAAAACCTCGGGTACGGTGTAAATAGGACCGCAGGGGACGTTAGCCGTGTCGAGCAGCTTGACGACCTCGGCTGTCGTGTAGGCGCTGAGTGCCTCCTCGATCAGGGGAATGAGCACTGCGCGATTCGTTAGACGCCCCGCATTGTTGACGAAGCGCGGATCGTCGCGCAGCTCCTGCAAACCGATGGCGTCGCATAACCGGTTCCAGATCGCGTCATTACCGCCGGCAATATTGACGTAGCCATCGCCAGTCTTGAAGGTTTGATAAGGCGCGACGATCGGATGAGCATTACCGGTCCGCTGCGGAGTCTCCTGCGTAGCAAAGTAGATACCCGCCTGATACGTTAGGAGCGCAATTTGACTGGCAAGCATCGAGACGTCGATGTACTGGCCTTCACCAGTGCGTTGGCGATGCAGCAGTGCACAGGCGATTGCGTAGGCCGCGAACATACCGCCCGTGATATCGGCGATTGGAACGCCGAACTTGGTCGGCTCGCCCTCCGGAAAGCCGGTTACGCTCATCAGCCCGGACATCCCTTGAACGATCAGGTCATACGCCGTACGATCGCGACCCGGGCCTTCCTGACCGAATCCCGAGATCGAGCAATACACAATCGATGGATGGCGCACTCGAACCGCTTCAAAACCGAAGCCGAGTCGTGCAGCAGTGCCAGGACTATAGTTTTCGATGACCACGTCCGCGCCATCAATCAGCTGCCATAGGATCTTTCGCGCTGCCTCACTCTTGAGATTGAGTGTAATATTGCGCTTATTACGGTTGACGCCAAGATAGTAAGCGCTTTCGCCTTCGATAAACGGCGGGCCCCACGCACGTGTATCATCACCTTTGCCCGGCTGTTCGATCTTGATGATGTCTGCGCCCATGTCGCCGAGCATCATCGTGCAGTACGGCCCGGTCATGACACGCGTTAGATCGACGACGCGAATGCCGGTCAAGCTCTGGTCAGTCATCCACTACCTCTCGCAACTTCCTTCATCAGCATCTATGCAACGCGAGCATGTCATAGGCAGGCTCTAGCCGCGTCGGCTGCACGGTGTCCGCCATTATATCCACGCCGTATGCCCCCGCACCCACCACCGCCGAAGCCGCTTAGTGGCCGAGGTATGCCGATTGGACCTGTGGATCGTTCAGCAGCTCCTGGCCGCTGCCGCTTAGCGCGACCCGGCCGGTCTCAAGCACATACGCACGGGTGGCGAGTTCAAGCGTGTGGCGCACGTTCTGTTCCACCAGCAGCACCGTGACGCCGGTCTGATTGATTTCACGCACGATCCCAAAGACTTCGGCCACAAGTTTTGGCGCTAGGCCGAGACTTGGCTCATCTAGCATCAGCAGTTTTGGTAGGCTCATCAGCCCGCGACCAATCGCGCACATCTGCTGCTCGCCGCCGCTCATCGTTCCAGCCGCCTGCCGGCGGCGCTCGGCGAGGCGTGGAAAAAGCTCGTAGACCCGCGCGAGCGTCTGCTTCCGCTTGGCGCGCGCCTCCTTCGTGTAGGCGCCGAGCTCGAGATTTTCCTCGACCGACATCTCGGGCCACAGGCGCCGGCCTTCTGGCACCTGCGCGATTCCGCGCTCGACGACCCGATGCGCCGGCAACGTGTCGATACGCTCGCCCTCGAAGGTAATTGACCCGGCTCGTGGCCGAAGCAGCCCTGAAACCGTTTTGATCGACGTCGTTTTGCCGGCGCCGTTCGAACCGATCAACGTACAGATCTCGCCTTTCTCCACGTCGAACGAGATACCCCAGAGCGCCTGCACTTCACCGTAGAACACGTTGATTTGTTGGACAGAGAGTAGTGGCATGGACAGCTCCCATCGTAGCCCTCAGCCGTCAGCCGCGCCCATCTTCCGGCGCAAACCCATGTGCGCCGATAGCCTACAGGCGCAAGCTCCAGGCTCAATCTTCACGCGCTAACGGGACTCTCGCCGAGATACGCCTCGATCACCTTCGGGTCCCGGCTGACCTGCTCTGGCGGAGCGTCGGCGATCTTTTCACCATGATGCAACACCACAATCCGGTCGGAGAGCCCCATGATCACACGCATATTGTGCTCGATCATCAAGATCGTGACACCCTGACGCTTGATCGACCGGATCAAGTCCATCGTCCGCGCCGCCTCGGTCTGATTGAGGCCGGCGATCACCTCGTCGAGCAGCAGCAGCTTGGGGCCGGTTCCGAGCGCACGTGCGACTTCCAGCCGCTTACGGTCGGGCAGTGTCAGGTTTCGCGCTAACACGTCCGCGCGATGGGCCAGCCCTACGAACTCGAGGACTTCGCGCGCCCGCTGTCGAGGATCACCGCTGCGCACGTTTCCGTACTGCACTCCCACCAGAACGTTCTCCAGCACGGTCAGCGCAGGAAACGGACGCACCACTTGATGCGTGCTGGTGATACCCTTGTGGCACACGCGGTTCGGATGAAGACCGCCGACCGACTCGCCATTGAAGATGACCTGCCCGGCTGAGGGCGGATAGACCCCCGCAATCACCCGGAACAGGGTTGTTTTTCCGGCGCCGTTCGGTCCGATCAGCCCGACCAGCTCCCCTTCTCCGACGACCATGTCGACATGATCAACAGCGCGCAGACCTCCGAAATAGCGGCTGACGCCCTGGACTTCAAGCAGCGCCATTATTCGTCTCCAGTCTCGTTACGCAGGAGTGCCTGTTGCTCCGCCACGGCCTGTGTACCTCCTCGCCGCCGGAAACGCCCGGCAACCCGTTGGAAGAGGCCAACCAGCCCTGCCGGCTCAAAAAGTATGATCAGCGCGAGCAGAAGCCCATAGAGCCCAAGTTGAACATCGCGAAACTGGAAGGTCTGCCCGCGGAACGTGATCTGCGCCGCACCGAGCTGATCTTGGATTACAACGTAGATAACGGCGCCGAGGATTGGCCCAATCAGTGTGCCGACACCACCGATCACACTCATCAGCACCATTGCGATCGAGACACTAAAGGCGAAGACATCGTTCGGATTGATATACAGGAAGGCCCGGGCGTAGATCCCTCCGGTCAAGCCGACGATGAAGGCACTCAGCGCCAAGGAGATCGCTTTCAGGCGGGTTGTGTCCACCCCTAACGTTTCTGCGGCCTCGGGGTCCATGTTGAGCGCAAAGAGGCCCAACCCGAGCTTGGAGTTGCGAACCCAGTATGAGGTGAGGAAGGTTGCGAGCACGAGGGCGAGCGCGGTCATGTACTGGCTTGTACGGCCGCCCGCGCCGGCAGTGCTCATGCGAAAACCGGAGGCACCGCCGGTCAGCTCGCGTAGCGGACTGAGCGCCACGAGGCGCGTTGCCTCGGCGATACCGATGGTGGCGATCGCGAAATAAAAGCCGCGCAGCCGGAACAAAGGGTAGCCCCAGATGACCGAGAAGACCGCAGCGCCGAGTGCGCCGGCCAGCAGAGCGAGCACCGGATGCAACCCAGCGTTCTCTTGCAGCAGCGCCGTGGTGTAGGCTCCGATCCCGTAGAAGGTGGCGTGACCGAAGCTCGTTTGGCCGCCGTAGCCGCCGACTAGATTCCACGCGAGGCTTTGCGTTGTAAAAAGAAAGAGCAAGAAGCCCGAGAACAGTAGGTAGCTGTTGGCGGGCAGCGTGAGGCCGAAGATAGCGAGAATGGCCGCAGCCAGCACGGCCCCGCCCACGGCGAACAAGGCCTCACGGCCTGGGCCGGCACGGCGCGTAGCTGCAGCGGCCGTAGACTGGCGTTCTCGTTCTTTGACTGTCATGCCGCCTTCCCTCCAGTCGGTGCGGTTGTCGGTCGCGCCGGTTTGGTACGCCACACCGGCATTCGGCCCAGCAGCGAGGGCAGGCCATTGGGCAAGAGTATCAGCACGAGCACCAGCGCGCTAAAGGAGACAAGGTCTTTAAGCGCTGTTTGCATGCCGAAGACTCCAACTGCCCATTCCTCTGCCAGCGCAAGCACGAGCGCCCCTACGGCGATGCCGACAAAGCTCGTCAGACCTCCCAGGACGATGACAGCGAAGCTCTTGAGCATCAGAACCCTGCCGAAATCGGGATTGAAAGGCAGGATCATTGAGAAAAGCGCGCCCGCGAGGGCGGAGAGCGCGATGCCGATGCCGAAGGCGACCATTGAGATCCGATCCACGTCGATCCCGACCAACTTTGCCGAGTCGCGGTCCTGAGTAGTGGCCCTAATTGCTTTGCCGAGATACGTGCGGGTCAGAAAGAACTGCAAAATGATCAGCGTCACGACGCCGGCCAGGAAAACGCCGAGCCGCATCCAACCGATTGTCAGGTCGAGCGCTTCGATGCGGAAGCTTCGTGTCGTGTAAGGACGCAGGATCGACTGGGTATTGCCGGACCAGATCAGGTAGGCCGCATTCTGGATGATCAGCCAAACCGAGAAGAGCAGCAGCAGCGAAACGATCGGCGCGGCGCCGGTGATCCGGCGCACAATCAACCGTTGGAAACCCATCCCAATGACAAAGAAGAGCGGCATCACTATCACAGGCGCGAGATACGGTTCGATCCCGAAGCTGCGGTAGAGCATGAGCGTGGTATAGGCCGCGAGCATCATGATACCGGCGTGCGACAGGTTGACGATGCGCATCACACCGTAGATCAGGCCAAGACCATACGACATCGTGGCATAGAGCCCAGCCAGCAAGATCGCACCGACGGTAACCGGGAGAATATTACCAAGATCCACAATGACCCCCTCAACCTTCTCAAGCGTACAGGGCCGGAGTCTGTCCAGCCCTGTACGCAAATTGGCTTACTTCGGCATCGGCATAATCGCCTCGCCGGTCGCAATATCCTTGGGATAGACTACGATCGACTCGCCTTCTGGCGTATTCTGCACAATGACGAAGGGATTGTCGATCTGGCCGTTCTCCTTGAAGTAGGTCTTATTGCCTGGCAAGATCGATGTCTCGTTGTACTGCGCCAGGGTATCGCGCACTTTCTCCCGATCACAGGTGCCGGCTTTCTGGATCGAGTTAAAGAGCGTGTTGGCGGCCTCGTAGCTGATCGCGTGGTACCACTGGGGTACGTCGCTGTTATGCGTGGACTTCCACATCTCGACGAACTGCTCGACCTCGGGATACGGCAGGTTAGCGTTCCACCACGTGCCCGCGACGATGCCCGCGACCGCCTCATTGCCCAGCTGCTCTCGGGCATCCTTCTCCGAGCCGCGGGCGCCGTACGTCACCATCTGGTGATACAAGCCCTGCTCGCGGCGCTGGCGCTCCATCAAGATGAAATCTTCCAGGTGCGCGTCAGCCATGAAGAGATCCGCGTTGGCCGACTTGACCTTCGTCAGGAGCGAGGTGAAATCCTGCGCGCCGAGCTCAAAGCTCTCGTCGATCACGACCTCGAAGCGGTCGGGGTTCGCTTTGACGAAGTCCTGAACGCCCTTCTGGTAATCCTTGCCGTGGTCGGTGTTCTCCCAGATCAGCGCGATCTTCGCGGGCTTCGTCGTTAGCTTTCCCTCGTCCTGCAGCTCTTTGAGCCACTGCATCTGCGTCTTAGCCATGTTCTCGACCGCCGACAGCGTGCCGAAGAGATACCGGTTGCCCTTCTCATAGATTGCACTAGCGGCACCGCCACCGTTCACGTAAGGAATCTTGTAGCGTTCGGCGACAATGTTGTCCGCAGAGACGAGCAGGGTGCTGTAGGAACCGAGCAAGAAGTTAACGCCATCCTGCGTTACCAGCCGCTCGAATTGGCTGACCGACGTCGTCGGATTGGTCTGGTTGTCAAGGAGCGTCAGGCGGATCTGCTTCTTTTGCCCGCCGACATCGACCCCACCCTTCTCATTCCACTGCTTGACCGCGGTCTCGTAGCCGTCTCTATAGAAGCCGCCGACGCGGGCTTCCTTACCCGTCAGCGGCAGCGACGCTCCGACGAGAATTTCTGATCCGCACTCGCCGCCCGCCGCGGCACCACCTTGCGCCGGCGCGGCGGCCGAGGACCCAGTCGCTGCACCGGCGGGCGGGGCCGTCTGACCCTCGGGCGCTCCAGGCGCAACCGCGCCACCATCGGTTTGCGGAGCCAGCCCACCGCCACCGCCACACGCCGAAAGGATCAACAGCACTGTTGACAGCAGCGTCAATCCAATTGATCGCCGAAAACGGCCAGCTGTTTTCATTGCCTACTCCTTTGTACGAGCTAGATTTTCGATGTCGAACCGTCACAGAAGAGGAACAAGGTGAGCGGCGTCAAATCCAGGTCGGCAGCTTCGTTGGCTACAGCGCGCAGCCCTCTCCCCCTAAAGCTAGGTGAGCCCTCTTGACCGAGGGTTAGCAATTTCTATACCTAATCCTGCACCCTTTCGCCTCCTTCCTAACGGAACGGATTGTCGACTTGACCCATGCCGACGAACGCTCGGGTTCCGATCAAATGGACGGTGGCGCCGGCTCCGAGCGCTCGGGTCGTGGCCGAGCTAGTCGATCGAGCAGGCGCGAAACATCCCAGCTTCGCATCGTCTCGAAGCGGCCCATCTTGCGAAACTTGCGATAGCGCTCTTCGACTAACTTTTCAGGAGTCCGCCGTCGAACGGTCGCAAGCTCGTACAGCAGGGCGCTTTTTAACAGCCGGGCTGCCTCGTCCGGGGAAGCATGCGCGGCTCCTTCAGGCTCGGGAACGATTGTATCCACCACGCCGAGTTGCTTGCAATCATGCGCTGTCAGCTTCAAGGCCCCGGTGACGTCCTCAGCGCGGCTGGCATCGCGATAAATGATGGCGGCTGCACCTTCCGGCGCGATCACGGAGTAGATCGAGTGCTCTAGCATGAGGATGCGGTCGGCGACGCCTAGCGCGAGCGCACCCCCGCTGCCGCCCTCGCCAATGATTACGCTGATGATGGGAACAGGAAGATCGCTCATGGTGGCCAGTGTCGTCGCAATGGAGCGAGCCAGGCCATGCTGCTCCGACATAAAGCCTGGGTCGGCACCAGGCGTGTCGATTAAGCTGATCACGGGAAGATGGAGTTTTGCCGCAAGTGCCATCGCACGTTGCGCCTTACGGAAGCCTTCCGGCCGGGGACGACCACCTCTTCGCTCTGTTCGCTCGGCGAGATCCGCCCCGCGCTCCTGACTGATGATAACCACACTCTGTCCCTCAAGCTCGGCGATCCCGCAAACCGTTGCAGGGTCGTCCGCATGGAGCCGGTCTCCGTGAAGTTCAGTCCAGTTATTCGTCATCCTGCGGATATACGCCAGCGCGGTCGGGCGATCCGGACGACGGGCTAGGCGGACAAGCTCCCAGGGCGACTCGTCTGGCTCGGCCGGCTTCTGTACGCGAAGCCGATTCGTGTCACGTGGGAAGCGACGGGTCACGCACAGCAAGCTCAGGATACGCATGAGATAGTTGCGCAGCTCGGCACGGTCAACGATTTCGTCGAGCAGACCGTACTGGTACTGGAACTCGGCCGTATGCGAACCCGGCGGCAACTTTTGTCCGGTCGTCTGCTCGACCACGCGCGGGCCGGCAAAACCGATCAATGCGCGCGGCTCGGCAATAGTGATGTCGCCAAGATTCGCGAACGAAGCACAGATGCCGCCCGTGGTCGGGTTCGTCAGAATGGAAACAAAGGGTAAGCCCGCGCGGTGAAGGCGCTGAGCCGCCGAGCTCGTCTTGGCCATCTGGACCAGGGAAAGCATACCCTCTTGCATACGGGCGCCGCCGCTGCTAACGATGGTAATGATCGGGAAACGCTTGTCGACGGCTAGCTCAAAGGCTGCTGTAATCTTCTCACCGACGACCGAGCCCATCGAGCCGCCCATAAATTCAAAGTCAACAACTGCCAGTACCACGTCGTGGCCGCCAATCGTGCAGGTACCGGAAACGACAGCATCCAGCAAACCCGTACGAC
Source organism: bacterium (assembly GCA_016781525.1). Lineage (GTDB taxonomy): Bacteria > Chloroflexota > Chloroflexia > Chloroflexales > Kallotenuaceae > LB3-1. Next base: position 11,286 of record JADDQE010000201.1, read on the forward strand.
GTCGCGCTTCGTCCAGCCGTTGGCGATAGGAGATGCGGTCGCTGAATGTTAGTGGGTCACTTGAAACGAGGCGGCGCTGGTATTCTTTGAAGGAACTGCGGTCGGCGAGCAGCTCAATACGCCGCCTGGCGGGCAACGTGAAATGATGTCGGCAACGCTCACAGACGGCAAAGTAGCGATAGGTATCTTGCTTCGTAAGATCAGCTGAGCACTCCGTACAGGTGGTACGTTGCTCAGCGAGCACCGGTTCGTGGTCGTGGTCAACAGGACGCTGGAAGAGCTGGATCAAGTCGGTTAACGTTTTCAAAGCTGTGCTCCTGTCTTCGTTGACCAACAGCGTCTCAACCAGAGCTCATCTTCGTATGGTTGTTGTAACGATGGCCGACAGCTCTAAGAAAAGCGTGTGATGTGCCACAGCCATCGTCGTGATGCTTGGCAGTGAGTGTGGGGTAGAGTGGAGTGTGCCAGTTGGAAATTAAAATTGTGTAAAAAACACTGGCTGCAGTATACCATTTTTATAACATTCTAGCCACTAGGTGTGTCCTGTCTCGGTTTAGCCATCGTTTACTATGGACCCATTCGCCGGCGGAACAACCATGAGATGCGCTTCCTTGCGACATCTAGCACGTGGCTCAAGGTTACAAAGCATCCCATCCGCCACAATACTCGCTTCTATCAAATTGCGATCCACAAATACCCCCACCAACACATGCTCCATCTCCGGAGTCGGCGCACGGTGCAGGGGGTAGACTCTACTATCGGACGATATCTGTCATCCTCCGGGTGCTGGACAGCCGGTATACCTTGCCTTCGCCGCGCGGCACCTTCGGGCTTCGTAGCTAGCGAGACTGACATATCGCGGTACCATGCTCAGTGCTCAATGTTGTTCGTCATGTACTATATCTGAACTGCCTTGTGCCGTCGTACCAGCCAGCGTACGACACTTGGCCCCGCGAGGACCATCACCAGTAAGCGAAGCACTTGTATCGGCAGCACGAGCGCCATGTTCGCCCCCGTCTCAAGTGCTGCAATCGTCACCGCGTCGATCCCGCCCGGAGTTGTAGCTAAGTAGGCACTGAGCAAATCCATCCCTGTAAGCATTGCCAGCGCCCAACCAATCACGGCGCAGCCAGCCATCAGAACAACCGTAAACATGAGAACGATCGGCGCCAACTTTCCTATTTCTCGCAGCGCGTCCGGATCGAACCGAGAGCCGACCCAGATGCCGATCAACGCAAATGCCGCCTGAAGCACTCCCGGAGGCCAGACCCCATGTGGGATGTCGAGTGCGCCTAACCCCACACCCACGATGACCGGTCCGACCAAAGCTCCCGCCGGGAGACCAAACCGAACGCCTGCGACTGCCCCGACTGTCGCCCCCACGAGCGTGACCACGTACTCCCCCCATGAGTGGCCAAGAACCGGACCGACTCCCGCCGGTAGCGCTGATGAGCCTGTCCTGGCAACATTGCCCATGTCCAGCCCCGTAAACACAAAGCGCGACAGCAGCGATGCCGACACACCGACAAGGACGAGTCGAGCGTATTGCATAAAAGCGACGAGCCGCGAGTCTGCCTGGAGGTCGTCGCTGATCGCGACCATCCCCGGTGCACCGCCTGGGATCATGCCGAGCGAGGCGGTCGCCGAGTCCAAGCTCGTAACACGTGCCAGTAACAGGCCGCTCGCGACACTTAATCCGAGGACGAGCAACACAGTCGCCGGGACGACTAGCCAAAAGTCGCTGAGAAGAGCGAGAGCGGAGGGCTCGAAGGATGCGCTAAGAGCCATCCCTATGACTGCTTGGGCTCCTATGTATGCGCTTGGGGGAACGACCTTGCGAACGGGCCGTAACAGCGTTAACAGCAGCGTCAGCAGCAGCGGGCCGACCAGCCACGCCCCCGGCAGCCCTACCGAATCAGCCAGCAGTCCGGCCAAGATCGAACCCGTTCCAACCACGATCCATTGACGGTTCATAATCACTTGAAGGCGCCTCTACCTTCGATTGGCGGCCCACAATTGGCCTGCGCCCGTCCTCCACGCTTTCCACGGAAACACTCGAGGATTATAACAGCTTACCCCTGGCTCGCTGTCGGTTCAGTCCACGGACCTGACAATAAGGCAAAGAGGGCTTGCAGCCAGATTGCTACACCAGTCCTTGTATCATTCGGCGCACTGTTGCTGCATCTTTAAATGGTGATGGTACAGTTTGTGCAGCCATTGAGACAGGCACTTCCGTATCGAGACGATTGATGAACTGTGTATCCCGGCTCACATTCGGCGGCTATCACAAGGCATATTGATCTTCGCTGCAACAACCGCAGCGTGTATCTGTTGACGCGAGCAACTCCACCGATATGCCAGAGCACGAAGCTGCGTTTATGTTGGCCGAACGTTGAGCTAATGATGGTGGCGATATGCAAGCGAGCGAGCGAACAGGACCACTGGTCGGCTACCGAGTGTTGGAACTTGGGAACCTAATTGCGGCACCATATGCCGGACGACTATTCGCCGAGTTTGGTGCCGAGGTGATCAAGGTTGAGCGTCCGCGCACCGGCGACGAGCTGCGTGAATGGCGCTTGCATCGCGGTAAGACGTCGATGATGTGGTACACCCAGTCTCGCAACAAGAAGTCGATCACGCTGGACATGCGCAACTCGGAGGGACAGCAGCTGGCACTTGAGCTGGTACGCCATGTTGACGTTGTGCTTGAAAATTTCCGTCCAGGCACCCTTGAAAAGTGGAACCTAGGCTATGACCAGATGCAGCAGGTCAATCCCGATATCATCTTGGTGCGGATCTCGGGCTATGGGCAAACCGGTCCTTACCGCAACCGCCCCGGTTTTGCGAGCGTTGCGGAGGCGTTAGGCGGCATCCGTAATCTGACCGGTTACCCCGATCGCCCACCCACACGAGTTGGCATCAGTCTTGGAGACTCGGTAGCAGGCATGTTTGGCGCGATCGGCGGCCTGATGGCCTTGTTGCGTCGCGAACGTGCCTGGCGGGAGCGCGAGAGAAGTGCGGCCGAAGGTGCGGAAAGCGCAGCGGGACGCGGTGCTTTAGGGCAAGTGGTCGACGTCGCGCTGTACGAGTCGATCTTCGCGCTGATGGAGTCGCTGGTTCCTGAATACGACGCCTATAACGTGATCCGCGAGCGAACGGGCAATCTCCTTCCCGGCATCGCGCCTACCAATGCTTACCCATGCCTGGACGAAAAGTGGGTGGTCATTGGCGGGAACGCCGACGGTATCTTTAAACGCTTGATGCAGGCGATCGGCCGGCAAGATCTTGCAGAAGATCCGCAGTTTCAGCACAACCCAGGTCGATGGGAGCAGCACGAGTTTCTCGATCGAGTGATCGGCGATTGGACATCTCGGCGCACGATCGAGGAGGTGGTGGCGACGCTGGATAAAGCGGGTGTTCCAGTTGGACAGATTTACGATGCAGCCGACATCGTCAACGACCAGCACTTCCGGGCCCGCGACATGATCGAGACATATGCGGTGGTCGTCGAGCCAGGTGAGCCAAAGCAGGTTCGCTTCCCGGGAATCATCCCAAAACTGAGCGAAACACCGGGTAGCACGGGCTGGCTCGGTCCCGAGCTTGGGGCGCACAATGAAGAGATTTATCGTGGCCTGCTAGGCCTCGCGACAGAGCGCGTCGAGCAATTGAAGCAAGCAGGTGTAATTTAGCTCGTGAGCAGAGCAAGCTTGTATATATTTCCTCGACCACATCTGGCTGTACGGGTGCAAGAACGGAGTACATGCGATGAGTGATATTTCAGCAGCTATGCCGCGACATGTTATCGTTACGGATGTCGTCGGCCGCGATGGGTTTCAGGACGAGCCGCGTATCATCCCCACCGACGAGAAGGTTCGGGTGATCGAGGGTCTGGTGCGTGCCGGCGTCACCTCGATCGAGGTGACCTCCTTCGTCCATCCTAAAGTCGTGCCGCAAATGGCCGACGCGGCGGAGGTTCTAGCGCGCGTGCCGCGCGATCGGGGCGTAACCTACAGCGCCTTATTGCCGAACTTGAAGGGAGCTCAGCGTGCCCTGGCAGCGGGCATCGACGAAATCCATCTGGTGGTTTCGGCTAGCGAAAGCCACAACCGCGCCAACCTCAATCGCGGCACTCAGGAATCGTTGGATCAACTGCGCGAAGTTGCCGAGTACGTTCGAGCGGAAGATCCGAAGGTTGCACTGGTTGGGACGATTGCCACGTCGTTCGGCTGCCCGTTCGACGGCGCAGTACCGGTCGACCGGCTGCTGTGGGTCATCGAGCAATTTCGCGCTATGGGCATGGCCTCGATCGCCTTAGCCGACACGACCGGCATGGCTAACCCGCTGCAAGTCGGCCAGACGGTAGCGGCAGTCAAACAACGCTTTCCCGAGGTCGACTTTCAACTGCATCTTCATAACACTCGTGGGCTTGGCTTGGCCAATGCCTTCGCCGGCCTACAGGTCGGCGTAACGCGCTTCGACGCCGCGCTGGGCGGTTTGGGCGGCTGTCCATTCGCCCCCGGTGCAACCGGCAACATCTCGACCGAAGATCTCGTCCATATGCTACACGAGATGGGTATCGAGACGGGCATTGATCTCGACGCCCTGATCGCGGAAGCGAAGAAGTTACCGGACATCGTCGGCCATGAGGTGGAGTCGTTCGTAATCAAGGGTGGCAAAGCCTGCGATCTGCATCCCTTCGAGGAGATCAAGATCGCCAGATCGGCGGCAGCGTGAGGCGTAGCTGCAGAGCTATCTCACGCTTCATGCGCTCACGACCAGCCAAATGCAGGTCGATGTAGCGTTAATCAGAGCGGTTGGCGCGGTTATCGCCCCCGAAATTGCGCCATACTCGCGTCGTTCCATAACAAACGCGGCTACCTATGCATGGTGAATTATCGCCCCGTCGCTAGCCTGCTACCCGCGCCAAAACTGCTTTGGCCCGTTCGACCACGGGCCGATCGATCATTTCACCTCCAAGCCGAACCGCGCCGGCCTCGGTCGCTTTGACGGCCTCGAGCACGCGCCTCGCCCAAACTATCTCGGCCTCCGATGGCAAGAACCCACGGTTAACGGTCTCGATCTGCCGCGGATGGATGCAGAGCTTGCCGCCAAAGCCGAGGCGGCGCGCTCGTTCCACGTCGGCTGTCAAGCGCTCGACGTTATCAAGCGCCGTGGTGACGCCATCGAGTGGAGGCAGAATTCCGGCAACCCGCGAGGCCAGTACCAGCCGCGATCGAGCGTAGAGCAGTTCCTCGTCCTCACCGTCGATGCCGGCGTCAAGCTGGAAGTCGATTGAGCCGAAGGCAATGCGTTCGACCCCCGGCGCCTCTGCAATGTCACGGACGTTCCAGATACCAAGCGCTGTTTCGAGGATCGGCACGACAGTCGCGCCCTCCGGCAGATCTTTCACGACGGTCTCGACCTCGCGTGCATCTTCGGCTTTGGGAAGCAGAATGCCGGCGAGCCCCGCGATCGCCACCGCCGCTATATCAGCCTCGAACCACTCGGTCTTTGTTCCATTAATACGAACGTAGACGCGGTGTTCAGGCGAGAGCCAGGCAGCCAGTGCTTCACGAGCTTCGGCCTTCTTCTCAGGTGCAACGGCATCCTCCAGGTCGATGATCACCGCGTCTGCACCGGCATTCCAAGCCTTTTCAAAGCGATCCGGCCGATCACCGGGGACGAAAAGGTACGAGCGTCTGATCATACTATGCCCCCGGCAGCAGGTCACGGAGATCAGGCTCCTGCTCAAGTCTCCAGATGCGGCTGATGATCCGGCTAATCTCACCGTCAGAGGCGCCCCTCTGGAAGGCCGCCAGCCGCCGTGCCTTATCTTCAAGCTCGGCGCGGCTCAGCGTATTCTCGGGGTCGCCCTTGGGAACGTCGACCCGTGAGGTGAGGCGACGGCCGTCGACCGTCTCTACCTCGACCAGACCAATCCACCGCTTCGGATACGCGGCGTCGATCTTGGGATGGAAGACCATCTCGACGCGGTCGTGGAACTGGCGGAGCGCCGAGTTCCGCAGCCCCTCCTCGGTGAACTCGTTAATGCCGGCCCGTCCGTGCAGCGCGATGAGCGCGAGGACGAAGCCCATCGAGAACTTCGCCTGATGGATCGTCTGAGGATCCGTGACCGGCCCCAGTACGTCGATCGCGGCCTGGTAGACGTGAGCACGCACACGAGCGATCTCGTCGGCAGCCAACCCATGCTGCTGCATCGCCTGCAACAGCGCGTCGGCCCAGGGATGTGTATGGCGGCACGAGGCGTGGAACTTGAAGGAAGTTTCGAGGAGGGCCCAGCGCTCTCCCAGCCCGTCGACCAGCTTTGACGGATCGGCATCCGACGACGTTCCCGCCGCCAGCCCTTGTTCTCCCTCGAGGATCCGCGTCGCGCCGGTGAAACCGTCACGGGCGATATAAGCTGCGAGCAGACCGTCGGCCGCCGCCTTCGCCGTATGCAGCTGCTTCGAGTGGGCTGCCTCGCGCAGGAACTCCCAGAGCCCCGCGGCCTGGGTGCCGGCGGAGCCAAGCGCATGAAGCATCCGCTCTTCGTCGAGGCCGAGCAGGTGCGCAACCGCGGCTGCCGACGCGAGCGTTCCGGCGGTTCCGGTTGTGTGAAAGACCTTGTAGTGCGAGCGGCCCAGGAACTCGCCGATCCGTATCCCCGCCTCGTATCCCACCACCGAGGCAACGATCAGCTCCCGCCCTGTCGCCCCCGTCTGCTGGGCAGCAGCAAGTACTGCCGGGAAGACCACCGTAGCCGGGTGAAAGACCGAGCCATTGTGGACGTCGTCTTGTTCCACGACGTGTGAGGCGGCGCCGTTGACCAGTGCCGCAAAGAGTGGCGAGCTGCGGCGGCGCGAGACGAGGATTTCGCTCGGACCTGCATTCGGGCCCATGATCGCGGCGAAGCGTTCGAGCACCTCCACCGGCTTGGCGTTCTTACCCGCGAGCGCTGCGGCTAGCCAATCGAGAAAGAACTCCTTCGTCCGCTCGACTACCGCTGGCGGAAGGTCCGCGTAGCGCAAGCCCGCCAAGAACGAGGCCAGCTCACGCGTCGTTCCTGTCGTGGTCGTTCCTATGGTTGCCGTACTCATCGTGCTTCTCCTGGCGTCAGGCGCGGAATATGGGGCGCTTGACCGCGCTTGTAGACCATGATCGTCCGGTTGAAGGTGATCACGATCTTGCCGTCCTGGTTGTATCCGGTTGTCTTGACCGTCACAATTCCGACGTTGGGCCGCGACTTCGACTCGCGTTTGTCGAGCACCTCCGACTGGGAGTAGATCGTGTCGCCCTCGAAGACCGGATTGGGCAGGCGAATCTCGTCCCAGCCGAGGTTTGCCATTACATTCTGCGAGACATCGGCCACGCTCTGCCCGGTCACCAGCGCGACGGTAAAGGTCGAATCTACCAGTGGCTTGCCGAACTCGGTTTGGGCTGCGTAGTGATGGTCGAAATGAATCGCAGCCGTGTTCTGGGTCAGCAGCGTGAACCAGATGTTGTCGGTCGTCGTCACGGTACGACCCAGCGGGTGCTGATAAACGTCGCCGACCTCGAAATCCTCGTAGAAGCGGCCGCGCCAACCTTCTTTTTGGACCATGGTTGCTCTCCTTCCCGCGCAGCCTGTCGCATCTGGCCCACCGTCACCTACTTTGGACCGTCCCCGCTTGTATGACTTGCCTGCGGACCAAAACGGCGGCCTGCACCGGTTACGTAGCCATAGTATAGCGCGCTAGCGCCCAAAAGTATCAGCGGCTTACGCCGGCTGCCATGAGTCACCATATCCTATGGTACAGAATTTGCTCGCCCTTAAACCTCAATTCCACGCTTCACTCCGCACCACAGCAACATTTAGCGGACGACACAAGGGAGCAATCTATGCCGGATGATCTCTACTCCAGGGGCATGCAGATCCGCCGCGAGGTACTGGGCGATGCCTATGTCGACAATGCGCTCCAGAATATGAACGACTTCAACCAGGATTTTCAAAGGCTTGTCACCGAATATTGCTGGGGCGCCCTGTGGGGCCGCGAGGGACTGAGCCGCAAGCAGCGCAGCCTGAACAATCTGTGCCTGATGTCCGCGTTGAACCGGTCACATGAGCTAGAGGTGCACATCCGCGGCGCTTTGCGTAATGGCTGTACAGCGGATGAGATCAAGGAGACGCTGCTGCAGGTCGCCGTCTATGCCGGCATTCCAGCAGGCGTAGACGCCTTCCGCATCGCCCGCAAGGTTCTGGCCGAAGAGGGGGTGCAAATGTGACGAAGGAGACAGTCGGCTTCATTGGCCTGGGCCATATGGGCGGGCCGATGGCCGGGCGGCTGGCTGATGCGGGCTATCCATTGATCGCGTTTGATGCAGCCGGCACGCAAGAGCGGCTTCCCGCCGGCGCGACTGCGGGAGCGTCGGTGGAAGATGTGGCGGCGCGGGCAGACACGATACTGCTGAGCTTACCGAACGGCTCTGTCTCCAAAACTGTTTGTGGCCAGATCGCGAGCGCGGCAAACCGGCGCGTTCAAACTGTCGTTGACCTGTCGACGATTGGCAGCCCGGCGGCGCGTGACTGCGCGCGGATGCTCGGCGAGGTGGGAGCGGCGTACGTGGATGCACCCGTCAGCGGCGGGGTGGGTGGCGCCCGCGCCGGGACACTCGCCTTGATGGTCGCGGCCGAGCCCTCGGTCTTCGAGCGAATGAAGCCGCTCCTGTCAACCATCGGCAAGCACTTGTTCCATATGGGAAACGAGCCCGGGCAAGGCCAGACGATGAAGCTGCTCAACAACTTTCTGGCGGCGACGGCCTTAGCTGCGACGAGCGAGGCGCTTATCTTCGGCGCCGCAAACGGCTTGGACCTGGCTCAGATGATCGAGGTACTGAATGCGTCGAGCGGCCGCAACACCGCCACTGCCGACAAGTTCCCCAAGAGCGTCGTGACAGGCACCTATGATTACGGCTTCGCCGCGGCGCTCATGGCGAAGGATGTCAGCCTCTACCTGGAAAGCGTAGAAGCTACCGGGGTAGCGCACGAAATCGGCGCAACTGTCGCGGAGCTATGGCGGCGCTTCAGCGAAGCCTGCCCGGGCCAGGACTTTACCTATATTCATAAGTACCTAAGTGAACAATACGGCTCCTGATCGCGCCGACCAGCCTACGACCGGCTGCATACCGATCGATCGCGATGCAACACTCCGAGGGATACGCTTGGCAGGACTACATAGGTTAAGGAGTACCTAGTGACTAGCGTAGAAAGACATCCGGAGTTGCGAGCAACCGTGCGGGAGCTTTGTCGACAGTTTCCCGACGACTACTGGCGCGAGTTGGATCGCAAGCGCGAGTACCCGGAGGCATTTGTCCAGGCGATGACTGCTGCGGGCTATCTTGGGGCGCTGATTCCCAGAGAGTACGGCGGCTTAGGGCTGAGCCTCACGGAGGCGACAATCATCCTGGAAGAGATCAATCGCTCCGGCGGCAACGCGCAGCCCTACCACGCTCAGGTATACACCATGGGAACCCTGCTCCGGCACGGTTCCGAAGCCCAGAAGCGCGAATATCTGCCGAAGATTGCGAGTGGAAAACTTCGCTTACAGGCCTTTGGCGTGACGGAACCCGAGGCGGGAACAGATACGACGAGTCTTACAACGGAGGCGGTGCGGCAAGGCGATTGTTACGTGGTGACCGGCCACAAAATGTATATTTCACGCGTCCTCCAATCCGACCTGATGATTCTGCTGGCGCGCACCACGCCGCGCGACCAGGTGAAAAAGAAGACGGACGGACTTTCGGTCTTCCTTGTCGATCTCCGTAACGCAATCGGCCACGGCCTCACCGTCAACCCCCGGCGCGTGATGATCAACAATCCCACGAATGAGCTAATCTTCGATCATGTAGAGATTCCCGCCAGCAGCCTGATCGGCGAGGAAGGCCGAGGCTTTCGCTACATCCTGGACGGGATGAATGCCGAGCGGATCCTGATCGCCTCGGAATGTATTGGCGACGGGCGGTTTTTCATTGAGCGCGCGACACGCCGGGCGAGCGAGCGCATCATTTTTGGCCGACCCATCGGCCAGAATCAGGGCATCCAGTTTCCCATTGCCCGCGCGCACATCAGCGTTGAAGCGGCCGATCTGATGCGCTTCCATGCCGCTAGCTTATTCGGCCGGGGCGAGCCGTGCGGCGCCGAGGCGAACATGGCCCTGCATCTCGCTGCCAATGCTTCCTGGGAGGCGGCTAACGCCGCAATGCAGACCTACGGCGGCTATGGCTATGATAGCGCGTACGATATCGAACGGAAGTTTCGCGAAACGCGGCTCTTCCAGGTCGCGCCGATCTCGACCAATCTGATCCTGGCCTACATCGGCGAGCATGTATTAGGAATGCCGAGGTCATTCTGATGTTGCCACTAGAAGGCATTACGGTCGTGTCGCTTGAGCAGGCGGTGGCAGCGCCCTTCGCTACCCGCCAGCTGGCCGATCTCGGGGCCCGAGTCATCAAGGTCGAGCGTCCAGGCGTAGGCGACTTTGCGCGCGGCTATGACGCGGCGGTGCGGGGCATGGCGAGCTACTTCGTCTGGCTCAACCGCTCGAAAGAGTCGCTCACGCTCGATCTAAAACACCCCGAGGCCAAGCGCATCCTCGACCAGCTTGTCGCTCAAGCCGACATCTTCATTCAGAATCTGGCCCCCGGCGCGGTCGAGCGGCTGGGCTATGGCATGACGACCTTGCGGCAACGATATCCCCGGCTGATCGTGTGCGATATCTCCGGGTTTGGCGCGACCGGCCCGTATCGCGACAAGAAGGCCTATGATCTGCTGGTGCAGTGTGAGGCCGGCCTGGTATCTGTCACGGGGACGCCGGAGACGCCCTGCAAGGTCGGCATCTCGGTTGCCGATATCGCCGCGGGGATGTACTGCTACAGCGGTATCCTCACCGCGCTTTACCAGCGTGAGCGAACCGGACAGGGGACGGCTTTCGAGGTTTCGCTTTTCGAGGCGCTCGGCGAATGGATGGGCAATCCCGCCTACTTCACCGCTTACAAAGGCAGCCCACCGCCACGGACAGGCGCCAGTCACGCCACCATCGCGCCGTACGGCCCCTTCGCGACGGCGGACAATAAGAGCGTCTTCATCGGCATCCAGAACGAGCGTGAGTGGGCGCGCTTCTGCGAGGTTGTCCTCCTGCAGCCCGCGGTAGCCTCCGACCCGCGCTTCAACGCCAACTCAAAACGGGTTGCGAACCGTGAAGAGCTTCATGCGGCGATCGAAGCGGTCTTCGGAAGACTGACTGCCGACGAGCTCGTCGATCGGTTGGATGCGTCCCAGATCGCGAACGCTCGAATGAACACCATGCGAGAATTTATCGAGCATCCTCAGCTAGGGGCGCGCAATCGATGGAGAGAGGTAGGTTCGCCGGTCGGGCCGCTCAGGGTGTTGCTGCCACCCGTGACCATGGAGGATGTCGAGCCGCGCATGGATGCAATCCCGGATGTCGGGGAACATACGGCTCAAATTCTACGCTCGCTCGGCTATGACGATGCACGGATCGAACAGCTTCGGAGCGAGGGTACAGTATGAGACATGCGAGCGCCGCGCAAGGAGGCAGATCGCAACCTAGCAGGTTGCAGCGGCGGCTTCTTTGACGAGCGTGTCGCTAGAGACAGGAGAGCATACAGATGGAGACCGCCATACAAAGCATGAAGATGTACATCGGTGGAGCCTGGATGCCGAGTTCCAGCCAGCAAACCTTCACCACGATCAATCCCGCTAATCAGGAGCCCTTGGCCGAACTCCCCAGGGGAACAGCGGAGGACGTGGATCGCGCCGTCAAGGCCGCACGCGCAGCGTTCGAGTCGTCCGAGTGGTCGATGATGGTGCCGGCCCAACGAGGGAGGCTCCTGTTGGCGATGGCCGAGCGGCTCCGTAGGCGCAGCGATGAGCTGGCGCGGTTAGAAACGCTGGATAACGGCAAGCCGCTTTCCCAATCCAAGGTAGATGTTGAGGTCGCGGCTAGGTACTGCGAGTATTACGCGGGCGTAGCAGACAAGATTTTCGGCGAGACGATCCCGATCATGCCGGGCATTCTCGACTACACCTTGCGCGAACCGATCGGCATCTCGGTGCAAATCGTGCCATGGAACTATCCGTTGCAGATCGCGATGCGTGGAATCGCGCCGGCGCTGGCCACAGGCAACGCCGTTATTCTCAAGCCAGCCGAAGATACCTCGCTCACCGCGCTCAAACTGGCCGAGATTGCGGAAGAGGTGGCCTTGCCGGGCGGCATCTTTAATGTCGTTACCGGCTTCGGCGAGGTGGTGGGCGCAGCTCTGACCGCGCATCCCGACGTGGACCATATCACCTTTACCGGCTCTGTACCGACGGGCATCGCGGTGATGAAGGCAGCGGCCGAGAACGTGAAGCCCGTTACGCTGGAGCTAGGCGGGAAGTCACCCAACATCGTCTTTGCAGATGCAGATTTGGACGAGGCGACAAACTGGGTCGTGCGCTCCATAACGCAGAACGCCGGACAAACCTGCTCGGCCGGATCACGCTTGCTCGTAGAGCAGTCGATCCACGACGAGCTTGTATCCCGCGTGGCCCGGAAGATGGAAAGCCTTGCACTCGGGCCAGGCATGGAGGACCCGGATCTCGGGCCGATTATCTCCGAGCAGCAGCTACGGACGATCCTGCATTACCTGGATCTTGCCAAGCAGGAAGGCGTAACCATCGTAACCGGTGGCGAGCGCGCGGACGGCGACGGGTTAGCGAAGGGCTTCTTCTTGAGACCGACGGTCCTAGATAATTTAGCACCCGACCATCGACTTGCTCAGGAAGAAATCTTTGGTCCCGTGTTGTCGGTGCTCACCTTTACTACCGTCGAAGAGGCAATCAAGATTGCGAACGGCACCGAGTACGGCCTGATCGCGGCTGTCTGGACCAACGACCTCAACAAGGCGCACTGGGTCGCGTCGAAGGTGAAAGCCGGGCAAGTCTACATTAACACCTATGGCGCCGGCGGTGGGGTCGAGATGCCTTTCGGGGGCTACGGCAAGAGCGGCTTCGGCCGTGAGAAGGGCTTGGAGGCGCTGAGGAACTACACCCAGGTCAAAAACGTCGCGCTACGGCTGCACATGAAAGAGCCGACGCAGCCAGCCGGCAAGACAGCCGTCAAACTCGAATGACGGTCGGACCGATACTAACGGCGCGGTCGACATCGACCGCGCCGCTACCAAGACTCTCATAGCGGGTCGCACGAACGATGCAGGCCCTACCTCATCTCGACATAAAGCTTGTCGTCTTCAATCTCGACCGGGTAGGTTGCGACCCTTCGATCGCTGATGCCGAACAACGCCTTGCCTGTAGCGATATCGAACTCCCAGCCATGCCATGGGCATCGCAAGACCCTGTCTTCCAGCCCATACTCGAATTCACCGGGCCTGTCGGTTGGGACCATCGTCCCGCCGAGTGAGCCGAGACAGAGCGGAGCTTGTTTGTGCGGACAAACATTTCGGAGCGCGTAGAACTTGCCCTTGACGTTAAAGATGCCAATCGACCTGCCGTTAACAGTCGTAATAAGACGTTGCCCGTCCGGAATCTGACTTACAGGTGCTACATAATGCTTCATAGCGAACACCCAGCTTCCTTGTTGGGTTGACGCGCTCGAGAGATGAACCGACAAACTCCGTTACTGGGACCGACCGGTTGCGCTATTTCCCCGTAAAGAGTGCTGATCACCTTTTCGTGCGCTGCAATGCGCCCATGCGTGCTCTCGCACGGCCTTTATTGCCCTATGCAAGCCCGTATAGCTCGGCCGCGTTCTCGTAGAAGATCCGCTGGCGCATCGTCTCAGGCGCGTGCCGCAAGGTGTTCTGCGGAACGTCGTTATCCCAGTGAGGATAATCCGTGCTGAAGATCAAGGTCCGGTCGGCGTGCATCATCTCGAGGATCTGCAGCAGATATTCGGGCTTCTCAGCTTCTTCCTCTGGCTGGGTCGTGAAGCGCACATGCTCCAGCAGATACTTGCTTGGCTCGTGCTGCAGCCACGGAACCTCACGGCGGAACTGGCGCCAATTTTGGTCGAGCCGCCACAGGAAATGCGGAACCCAGGTGTATCCGAACTCGGCCACGACGACCTTAAGTCTAGGAAATTGGACAAAAACGCCCTCGAGCACCATACTGACGACGTTGCCGATAGCGATCTCGGGGAAGATGGTATGCCGCTCGATATAGGTGCTTGGAACTCCGCCTGCAAACGAGACGCTTGTCTCAAAACCGCCTTCAGTGCCGGTCGGATGGATCAGGACTGGTAGGCCTAATTCTTCCGCTGCCTCGTAGATCGGAAAGTAATAGCGGTTGCCCATAAGGATGTTCAACAGCGGCATAAAGACGGCGACAACGCCTTTATCATGCCCGATGCGGCGAATCTCCTTGGCAGCCTCTGCCGGGTCGTGCACGGCGACACACATCGCCAGCTTGTAGCGCGAATCTACCGTTAACCACTCGTTGACGAAGAAATCGTTGAAGGCTCTGGCCAGCACGGTGGCTTCGTTCGCGTTCGGAAGCGTAGCCAGCTTTCCCGCCTGGATCGAGGAGAGAATTGCATACTCGATATTGTAGCGGTCCAGCAGATCTTCTCGCATGAAATGCGGATCCGACCCGCCCGCGCCGCCACTCGGCGGCTTTGCGTCATGGCGGATCGAGGTGGCTCCCGCCAGCGGGGGACGTAGCGGATGGTCAGGGAGCCTTAGCCGTCCCTCAAAACGCTCCTGCCATGCGCTGCTAAGATACGGCTTTAGCCCCTCAATGTCGCCATTGACCCATGGATGGACGTCGGAATCAATAACCTTTGTCATAGGTGCGACAGCCATTTCTTTCCCTCCTCTTCAGCTACTTGAGCCGCATTATACACGCACGGATCGGGTACCTCAACTGCGCTGCGAGGCGTGCGAACCGTTTGTTTCAGACGCCCCGCCTGTCCGCCATGGAGACGCAGCACGACCCGTTCGTTCAGCAGCACAGGTGAAGGCTTTCGTGGAGCTTCCACCAGCATCGAGCCGCCGTGGAGGCAGTGAGCACCATGACGACACTCTGTGTGTTCCAGATTGGCAGCCGATGCCGCGAGAGCGCATTCCATCAACACTTGCGGTGCTCCCATCATCTCAGTAGAATTCCCCGCATGTTTCTTCCGGCCCATCGACAGCGCCGAGCAATGCGCTAGTTGACAGCGTTTACTAAGTCGTCGCTGTTGCCGGCGGATGCGCGCGGTGCTCGGTAGCTAAGCCCCGCGATTGATAGTCGGATGCCGATCGGCTCCAGCGGCGAGCCGCGCACGCGAGTGATACGATGACAACTGCTCCTCGGACAACTGTAGCACCCCACCGGTCCGGGCGGCTCTACACGCCGTTGGCGGTGCTCTTTTCACTGCTCTGGGCCTCGGCCTTCATAGCCGTCAAGTTTGCGCTGCGCAGTAGCCCACCGCTTTTTCTGATGGGGTTTCGCTTCCTGCTGGCCGGGGCGGCCTTGCTCGTGATCGCCTGGTTACGGGGCAATACCTTCCCCAACTCATTGCGCGACTGGCGGCGGCTCGCGATCCTTGGGCTGCTCAATAATGCCACGTACCTGGGTATTTCAGCGATTGCACTACGCTCCTTATCAGCCGGGATGGGTGCGGTACTAGCTAGCACCATGCCGCTGATGCTCGCAGCAGTCGCGCCGTTCATCCTGAAGGAGCGTCTGGGATCGGTGAAGATGCTGGGCCTGCTCGTGGCGTTCATTAGCGTTGTCACCATCATGTATTCGCGATTGGGAGTTGGCGACGCGCCAAGCTCCATGGCTTTGATCCTTCTAGCCAACGCGCTCCTTGTAACCGGAACATTGCTCTTCAAGCACTGGGCGCCGCACCATGACCTGTTCGTCGTGACGGGCGCGCAACTGCTCTTTGCGAGCATCGCCCTTCTGGTGCCCAGCCTCCTCATAGAGCCGACCGCGATGATTAGCTGGGACCTAACCTTTTGGGCGGCAATCCTGTACCTGGCCTTCGTGGTTTCGTGCGGCGCGACGCTGATCTGGTTGTTCCTGCTTCGAAGCGGTGAGGCGAGCAAGGCAAGTGCCTTCTTCTTCCTCAATCCGGTCGCTGGTCTCTTTTTCGGGGCCCTATTGCTAGGTGAACCATTGCGCGCCATCGATTTTCTTGGCACTGCCGGAGTCGCGCTCGGAATTTATCTCGTGCAGCGGTCCACGGCGGGGTGAGGCACCGCGTGTACCGCCTACTGCTGGGCGGGACGCACTCTCGCAGGTTCTGTTGCGCCTACGTGGGCACCCTGATCAAATTCGACCTCGGTGGGACGATACGCAGGCGAGGCAACGTCTTCGCGATGGCTAGAAAGCTAGAGCGCCAGAGCACGCTGCGGCC
>JADDQE010000234.1 GCA_016781525.1 bacterium
GGGCGGCGTACAGAACGCACGAGATTCACGAGAAACGATACAAACATGGGACGTACAACAAGGCTCACGGGAGCACCTCCTATAGACTGAAGCTGGAAGTTTCTGACTAGAGGCGACACATTACGCTGGTATCGTATATGCCAGCAACATACGACAAGGCTTGTATCAAGGGGCAGAGACACAGCGACAATCGAGACCAGCAGGAACGGTCTTCTGCTTGGTACCGGGTCTACCCTCTACAAAGATTAACGCTACCAGAACACAAGAAGATTCGGGTTCCCCAAAATGATGAGAGGTATTTGGGTATTTTCAACTGTCGCCCAGCCCTTGGCTCTCCACGACAGCCAGGAAAGCCGGAGAACGTGCCTGCACCCCGTCGCCTTCCGTCGGCTACCGCATTATGAAGGCTTGATCGCTCGTTCTGCAGCTGGACGCTAAGGTATTGCTGGCGCGGCGACAGGGATACCAGCGACTAACATGATCAGGTCAAAAAGACAAGGCGGAAGGCCCGTCCCGAACGATGCTAAAGCGAGCAGCAAGGAAGGTAACAGCGCCCTCGCCGAGTGATGATGGCGCTGCGAGGTTCGAGCAAAAACAAAAAAGTGCTAACAATAGTCCAGGTCCGAACCGCCGAGTTTACGATGCCGCCGTCTGTTCCTCGGCGAAACAGTACGCGCAACACTGGTATCCATACGCACGGGCTGTCTGCAGAACAAGAAAGAAGACACCAACCGTCCCCGGACATCCAAAGCGGTGCCGATGCACAACCTTAGTCTCCGGATCGCCAACATACGCCTCCTTGGGCGTGCTACCCACCTGCGCTATCGGTGTGACCACGGGTCGCCTCCTTGGCGGGCTTCGAGGGTCATTAATACAAACGGGCTGCCCCATTCGTTCGATACGGGGGCTAGTACCATGAAAGTCTAGTACTTTCGTGTGGCGTAGAACGGGAACAGGGGTGCAGAGCTCGCGAGCGGGTATTGGGACATGAGCCCGACACCCAGAAAGTCTACATCTTGATAACAACGGTGCACAGAAGCGGCGCTTTACTCCAGGCTGTCCCAGGTTACTCTATCCGGTATTTGCGCTCGGTCGTCCGAGAATCCAAGGTATCCGGATGCATGAGTGTTCCATATAAGGTCGACTTGTATTGGAAGACCGAGGGCATTTAGTAGGACAAATCCCGACTCGTCCGACGCTCACCCGGCAGCTGGACGGCGCAGCGTCGTCCAGCATAGCAACTTGTGGGTGATCCATGGAGTGTTCGGTAAGGTTGCGGGTAAGGTTCGACGGGTACACTTAGTTAACTGGTGTCGAGGTAGGCAGCGGAAATTTTAACGCCGGTTACCCTACACACGTACCACCCCCAGTCTCCTCGTTTTACTCTTGTTCTTGCCCGGGAGGCCTATATGGGAATGCCTTTTGACGTTGGGTCCCTACTGCTCATCGTGCTTGGCATCTGGCTCGTGGTGAGCATTGGAGCGTTCGCGCTCTTCTGGGCTGCCATCTACATCGGCAGCGAACGGCGACGAAGCGAGCAGGCGGCAACCCGGCGATCAAGCCGGAGCCGCACCGCCCGACGGCCGGTCAGCGTACCCGTCATACGCGACGGAAACGACAACGTGATCGCGCAGCAGCCGGCCGGCGTGGACCACGTCTAGCTCAGCCTATCACGTGCTGCGAGCAAACCAATCTCCCTTACCGGCTTCATTCTTGTAAAGAGCTTATGCGGGAGCCTGTGGCCTGCGCTCGTAATTGCTGGAGAGGAACGGACTGCCCCATTAAAAATCCTTCGATACCGAGCGCGTGATCGCCGACGAAAGCAGGGGTGCAGCAGGGTCTTCTCCGCATCTGCGCAACTAGTTGCGCTTCCCCCATGCGCGCAGAATGTTAGCGGACAAGGTTTCTGCACACCTTAGGGGCTGGCTCGGCTCACTGCTTTGTAACAAGAGACGCTGCTTCGCTACCGCTTGCGTCGATCGGCCACGTAAAGGCCGAATCCGCGTATTTCTGCGCCGTGGCGGTTAATTGGGGTGTATCAAAGGCTGCAGGCCCACGCAACCGCTATAAATAGCCCAACGCGTCGATCAGCCAGGCAAACACCCAACCGCAGATCAGAAGGCTCCCGAAGCGCATATGCAGCTTCGCGGTCTGCCGTAGGACCGGCTGCAACGCGTGCGGCTCCGTCTCGGCCGCGACGATCCGCATCAGGCGGATTGCTGCGGGGAGCGTCACGAGCGTAATCAGCGTCAACCATGGTGCAACCCCCAGCAGCACGGTTACGATGAGCGAGACGTAGGTTCCCCCGACCAGCACATAGTATTCGATGTTCGCCCGCCCACGTCCCAGCAGCGTCGCTAGCGTTCGCTTGCCGAACTGCCGGTCAATGTCCAGGTCGCGCAGGTTGTTGGCATGTAGAATTGCGGCTACTAAAAAGCCGACCGGTAGTGAAGCCAGCACTGCGGGCAACGAGAGCTTCTCGGCCTGCACGTAGTACGAGCCGATAACGATCACCGGACCCATAAAGATAAAGACCGCGATCTCGCCGAGTCCGATGTACGCTAGTGCTAACGGACCCGCGGTGTAGAAGAACCCCGTTGCAACGCTGAACAAGCCCAGCCAGAAAATAAACGGGCCGGTCACACTCACAAGATAGAGACCTATCAACGATCCTACCGCAAATGCAGCGAGACCGGCAGCCAGCACCTGCCACGCAGCCAGTTCCCCCCGCTGAATCGCGCCGCCGATGCCAAAAACCTGTACCTTGTCGATGCCTTTACGGTCATCATAGTATTCGTTGACGAGGTTCGTACCAAGCTGGATTGAGATCGATCCGACGATTGTCAGGAACAGCCGCCACCAATCGATCGCGCCGTCGTACGCGGCGATGCTGGCGCCCAGCAGGACTGGGATAATCGCCGCGGTATAGCTCCACGGCCGGATTGTCGGCCACCACAAGCGAACGTGCTCACGCATACGTCGTTCCCTAACCCGGACGCTGGCCGCCTGCCACGGCACCAGCAAATACTCAAGCTCGTCCAGCGCCACTGTTATGAGCCAGCCGATGAGCGCCACAACTACAAGCCCGGCAATCATGCGGTCGATCGCGTAAAGCTCATACGACTGCCAGATCAGCCAACCGATTCCGTTCTCTGCGCCTACAAACTCGACGCCGACAATCAGCGTTAGGGCGAAGCCCATTCCTAGCTTGATACTCGTCATGATCCCCGGCAAACTCGCCGGTAGAGCAACTGTCCAGAAGAGATCCCGCCGTCGTGCGCCGAAGCTGCGTGCCACCTCGAAGTAGCGCGGATCGACCTGGAGTACGCTGGACGCCACATTCAGGACTACTAAAAAAAAGACGCTGACGGCGATCGTCGTGACCTTGCTCACCTCGCCCAGGCCGAGCGTTACGATGATCAGCGGAAGCAGCGCGATCTTCGGGATTGGATAGATCGCGGCGGCCAGCGGCTGCACCAGCGCCCGAACCACCGGATTGACGCCCATCAGCAGTCCGAGAATCACTGCCGGGATGCCGCCCAGCAGAAATCCAAGCCCTACTCGTAGCAAACTGATGCCCGCGTCGCGGAAAATCTGTCCGCTGCCAATCAGCTGGCTCAGGGTCTGAAAAACCTCGGAGGGCGGTGGAAAGAAAACCCGGTTCAGCCACCCAAGCTGAACTGCGAGCTCCCACAGGCCCACGAGCACAAGCGGCGATAGCAGTGACAGCCAACGATTATGATTCATCCCGCAACCTCGTCGGCACGCGCCCGGTCCACTTCGTCACGCAGCACGTCCCAAATCTCCGCGAACAACGTGCTAAAGCGTGGGTCTGTTCGCAGTGCGATGGCGTCACGAGGCCGAGCGAATGGAACCGAAACCTCGTGAAGCAAGCGGCCTGGCCGTGCGGACATCACGCACACGCGATCGCCGAGGGTGAGCGCTTCCTCAATGCTGTGCGTGACAAATACCACCGTTTTTGTCCGGCGCTCCCATTGTTGCAGCAAGGTCTGCTGTAGCAATAGGCGCGTCTGCGCGTCAAGAGCACCGAAGGGCTCGTCCATCAGCAAGACCTCGGGATCGAATGCAAACGCGCGCGCTAACCCAACCCGCTGCTGCATTCCGCCCGATAGCTGGGCTGGATACGCCTGTGCAAAGCGCTCCAGCCCAATCTCCCCGATCCAGTGCCGCGCCGTCGCGGTTCGCTCAACGGGCGGCACACCTCGTAGCTTAAGACCATATGCCACATTTTGCTCAACGGTCATCCAAGGAAAAATCCCCGCGCCTTGAAAAACTGTTCCCTTTAGCGGGCGTTCAGGGTTGGACTGCAGCATCTGGATCGCGCCGCTGGTGGGCTGTTCCAGATCGGCTAGCACCCGCAGCAGCGTCGTCTTGCCACAGCCACTCGGCCCGACAATACATACGAGCTCGCCGTCAGTAATATCCAGCGTCACGCCGCCGACGGCCTCGACCTGCTCGCCGCGGCGCCCTGGATACACAACGTGTAGATTGTCGATCCTGATTTTGGGCTGCATATTACTGCTTGGCATCGAGCTCCGCAGCCACCTCGGTCGCTAGCTGTGTGTTGACGAACTTGGTCACATCGAGCTTCTCAGCGTACTCGAGCAGTCCGCGCTCCATGAAATAATCCTGCAGGGTGTTCAGATGGTCGACCCGGATTCGA
This sequence comes from bacterium, assembly GCA_016781525.1. Taxonomy (GTDB): domain Bacteria; phylum Chloroflexota; class Chloroflexia; order Chloroflexales; family Kallotenuaceae; genus LB3-1. Next base: position 4,685 of record JADDQE010000234.1, read on the forward strand.
CCATTCGGGTCGTACTGCGCGGGCGAACTACGCAGCGTCACCTCAGCGGGCACCTGGGTGTACTTTTCGATAATCCCGGCGATCTCCGGGTTCATGTAGTTACCCTGGAGGTCACGAGTCGCGCGGAGGTAGGCCCGTAAGAACCCCTTAGCCACCTCTGGGTTAGTCGTAAGTATGGGCTCACCCATGTACAGATACGTCGAGACGAAGTCGCTGATGAAATCTTCCGAGAGCACGGCGACAATTCCTTTGTCCTCGTTGATCGTCGTCAATGGCTCGCCGAGGATCGCGGCATCGAGGGAGCCGTTCTCCAAGGCGGCAGGGACGTCGCGGAACGGAAGCGACGTCAGTTGAATGTCGTCAAAGGTCAAGTTGCCCTGCTTAAGCGCCTGTGCGAGCCAGTATTCGGTGGCGGCGCCGGTCGCGTTAATCGCCACCTTCTTGCCCTTAAGGTCCGCAACGCTCTTGATCTCGTCCTTCCGCTTAGCACTAATCACCAGCGGGCTGGTCACCGGCGGTCGCTCGCTGTGCATCGGCGCGACAATCGTAAACTCGACGCCGCGAGCTGCTGCGTTGAAGAGGCCTGCTCCTGCGCCGCCTACGGCGACGTCGAAGTTGCCCGCCGCTAGCTGGACAACTGAGTCACTGCCGCCCTGAACCGGAGTCAGCTCCACATTCAGACCCTCGGCCGCGAAGTAGCCCCGCTCCTGGGCAACGAACAACGGCGCGTAGATCTGGACAGGCACATAGCCGAGGCGAACGCGCGTTCCGCCCGTAGTTGCAGCGCCCGATGCGCTCGTGGTGACCGACGATGCGGCGGAGTTAGGCGGAGCGGATGGACTACCGCCTGTCGGCGCGCTTCCACTACAGGCACTCAACAGCAGCATCACTAGCAGTAGCAGGACAGCCTGTCGAGTGTTTTGTTGTATCGTAGTCTGCATCTCAGTGTCTCCTTTGGACTTATTATAACCAGCAACGGCTAGGTTGTGAAAAGTGACACGAATGATATGGGCCTACGGTGTGGGCCTTAGGGCCGGCTGAGTACGACGGCGCATGAGCGTGCAAGCAGCCGGCAACCAAAGGTGAGGCAGCTCACTTTCTCCGCGTTGCCAGCGCTGGATGCCCCGACATCCAGCACCGTATGCGATAATGCCTCGACGTAGATGAATGGTGTAGGGGCTAGCTATGAGAGCGGGCCTATCTGGACAAATCCACCTGATCGCGGCACGGCGTAGGGTAGTCGCAGCGTAGCTCGGCAGGACACGCAAGGAAACGGACCCAATGAATAATCATAGGTACGCAACCGGTGAGCGCTATCCGCCCGCGCCGTGGCGCTTCCGGGGCGGCGCATGGGTTGGCTTATTCCTAGCCGATCGTCCGCTCTTGCCGCCAGCGGCGCTTAAGTATGTGCTCCCGAGTAGGCTCGTCGTGGTCGCCCTGATCCGTTATCGTGAAGGCACCCTCCAGTACGACGAGCTAATTATCGGGGCGCTTGCGCGGCGCAGGCTGAGTGTTGGGCTGCACGTCCATCACATATGGGTCGACGATACCCAGTCATTCGCGGGCGGACGGCAGATTTGGGGTCTGCCGAAAGAGTTTGCCAGCTTCACGTGGGTCGGGCCGACAGTTCACGTCGCCGATGCCGCTGGGCCGATTCTTACGCTGCGCATCGATCCGCGCACGGCCCTCCTGCCGCGGCTTCCCCTACCTGTTCCGTTCCTCGGCTACGTCGACAACCGCTGGGTCTACACTATTGGCAGCGCTGTTGCGCGCCTGGGTCGCGCCGGCATGCACCTGAGCAGCTGGGCAGAGCGTTTTCCTTATGCGCTCGGGACCGAGCCGCTCCTAGCCATAGCGATGAAGCCATTTCGTATGCGGCTGCCCGAGCCGCGCTAGGTCTACACGCCGCGCCCAGCCATCGACGCGCTAGAGCTCTGCAACAATCTGCGCTACGTCGACGTCTTCTCCAATGCCCAGAGCTAAAGACGGGCGCCGAAGCTGGAGGAAGCCATGCCAGAGCTGGCAGTTCTTGAACAACAGCGCGACGACTATAACCGAGCGATTGCAAATCTAGAGACACAAGTCAAGGGGCTCCGCGAGTATATTGCCGTGCAGGAGCAGAATCTACGGAAGGCGCCCGACGCCGTCCGTGATATTACTGAGCGTGGCCTGGCTGAGGCGCGCAGCGAGCTCAGCCTCAAGGAGCTCAGGCTCCAGCAGGTACGACAGGATCTACATGCAACACAGGCTGTGCTAAGCAAGGCGAGCGAGGTTAACCGCAAGCAGCAGGATATCCAGACGCTCGAGCGCGAGCGGGACCGTATCACGGCAATGCTTGATCGGGCCCGCGCCGACTTGCAGCAGCTCAATCAGCACCTGTTGATGATGACGCAGACACCTACGGCTGCGGAATTTGCCCTGATCTTCGATGGTGGACAGCGGGTTGCGCTACCGACCGCTCCGGCGGAGCTATTACTCGGCTGTCCCGATCCAGGTATCTTCCCCGACATCGATCTCACGCCCTTCGGCGGGACGACCAGAGGAGTAAGCCGGCGCCACGCACTGCTCCGCTTCAACGGCGGGACCTGGACGATCACCGACTTGAACACAACCAACGGCACATTCGTTAACGGCGCGCGACTCAGCCCGAATGTTCCGACTCCGCTCTATGATCAAGCCAAGCTGCGGCTGGGCGGCGTTGATGCGACGTTTGTGATGCAGAAGCAGCCCGCCGGCAAGACAACCCGGCTTAACTAGCCGCCGCTGCCGGAGTGGTCGGTTGTGCGGGAGGGTCGGCGACCAAGCGACTCCATACGCATCAAGCTAAGAGACGACAAATGGAAGCCC
>JADDQE010000128.1 GCA_016781525.1 bacterium
CGCTATCTCAAGGTTGAGAAACGCTATTTCGGTTGGTCTGCCGCTTCGCAGATCTTGCAGGGTGGAGATCAACTGACCGTCCGACCGCTGACTGATGAGCAGTATTTGGTCCATTATTTCGCGTTCGCTTAATGCCATATTGAGCCGGTCCACGAGCATCACGCATTCCCTGACAATCTCCCGCGCAAGGTCTGCGGTTACTTGATAAGTAACACCTTGTCGGGCCACTCGTTACCATCAATCGTCAGCGCAACTTTCGAGTTATGGGGCAGCACGTGCACCTTTGGTGCGCCTAAAGGGGTCCCGAGTACCACGGCTTGGCCGTTCCAATGGAACCAGATGGGGATAACTCGAGGAGTACCATCATGCCCCTATGTAAACCATCCGACGTTGTGGTCCCCGACGGGTTGTGGCGCAGCTCCACCGCAAAGTGCAGCAGCATCAGGGAATCGAGCTCGTCCGCTTTCGAGCGCCGCGGTAACGACTTGACGTATGGTGGATGTGCATGGGGTTGACGACACTGACCCGGTAGCCAGCGTGATGGAGACTGACCGCGAGGGAAATCCAATACCTGCCTGTCGCTTCCAGCACGACTCGGGTCTGCTGCGCGGCAACCTTCATCGTCGCGAGCTGCTGCATACGGTGCAGCGTACCAAAACACCGGCCCAATGCTTTTTAAGACGGTTTCTGGCGTATGCTATAGTCGTTCGTACTCAAGGAGTATGGCATGGCATCTGACAATGCTAGCTCTCGGCATGATCCGGTCGGACGCGCCATCTATGACCGCATAGGGAAAGACTACAGTGCCGCTGTTGATACGAGACCACACAACGCCTATTATGAGCGCCCAGCTACACTCTCGCTGCTCCCGGCAGTGGCTGGCTTGCACGTGCTCGACGCTGGAAGTGGGAATGGGTGGTACACCGAGTATCTGCTGTTGCAGGGTGCGCGCGTCACCGCATGTGATGTTAGCCCGGTGATGGTTCAGCAAGCACAGGCGCGCGTTGGGGAGCGCGCACCTGTCTACGTTGCGGACCTTGCTCAGCCACTGGCTTTTGCCCACGACAGGGCATTCGATCTAGTGCTGGCGCCGCTGGTCCTGCATTACTTAGAAGATTGGGAGCAAACATTGACCGAGTTTCGCCGCATCCTGCACATCCATGGGACTTTGGTGTTCTCGACCCATCACCCCACAGCCGACTACCAGCACCATCCAGAAAGCGATTATTTTGCGACGCAACTGGTTGAAGAGGAATGGAAACTGGGCACGGTTCAGTTCTATCGGCGTCCGATGTCCGCCATCGTCAATGCCTTGACGGAGAGCGGTTTTTGTATCGAGCGTATGCTTGAGCCACACCCGACGCCGGAGTATCAACAGGCAGATCCGAGCGAGTATGAACAGCTGATGCGCTTTCCGCATTTCGTGGTCATTCGGGCACGGAGCTTGTGACGAACTGTACATAGCGCGTTCCACCTGCGACTGAACAACTCGATGCCGCTGACACTATCTACGAAACGAAAACCCGCACAGGTAGCGGTGTTTCGAGCGGTGTCACGCCCTGTGCAGGTTAGCTTGGCGCCAAGCTCAGCTTTAACGCCCGCCGGTTTCACAGATCCCATAGGCTGTGCCAGGATGCAAATTGGACGGAGCGAAGGGGCGACCAATGCAGGAAGCCTATATCAAGGCGATCACAACGAAGGCTACAGCGGATGACCGGATCAAGGCGGTTTGGCTCGAAGGTAGTTTTGGCCGGGGTAATCCTGATCGCTACTCTGATCTCGATTTTCATGTTCTGCTTGCCGAGGCTGATCTTCACGGGTTCAAAGCCGACCTTGAGGCGTGGCTATCGAGCATCCAACGGTTAGTGCTGTTTAATGTCCTATTCGGCGGCAAGATGGTCAATGCACTGACGCACCATGGCTTGCGCATTGATATTTGGCTTCATACTGAACTAACCGCTGCCCTCGATCCGTCCAAAACACGCATCTTGATCAACAAGGGTAATGATATTGAGTTTGTCCCAGCGCCCCGAGCCGCCGGCTCCTCGGCTATCGGTCCGACGCTCGAACGGCAAACAACGGAGCTTTGGCGATGTATCGCGTTGCTCCCATCGGTGGTGGGCCGCAACGAACTCATTACCGGATGGATGGGTCTTACCGTCGAGACAACGATCTTGACGGACATAATCTTGACTGGATACGGCATTGTTCGTGATCGCGGTGTAAAAAACCTCAATCAGTTCCTGCCAGTTGATATACGGCAGGCAATTGAGTCAGCCTTATCCCTGCAGGACTTGTCACCTGGCAGTCTTGCCAAAGCGCACCTGGATTTGGCGCGCATTGTGCAACAGCATGGTCGGAGGATTGCCGAAAAGCATGACTACACCTACCCGCGTGAGCTTGAAGAAGCGGTGCTGCGCTACGTTTTTGACGAGTTAGCATTACTGAATGTGCCGCAAGGTGAAGACAGGGTTTGATTCGCAGCGTCACTCGTTGTGTGCAACACCACAGAACCGGCGAACAAAACATTGGAGCTGACCTATGGTGGCTACTTTCTTAAACAGGACCCGCCGATTGCGAGCTTGATGTGGGGCATGGTGCATCATGCCTACCACCGCTAGGGTATCGGGTGCACCTTGCTCCTTGCACGTCTATGCACCATTTGTCAAGGACAGCAAGCTCAGGTGGTTGAACTTGACACCAGTCAACACAGCTGTGGGTTTTTTGCGACTGTGGGGTTTCAGATCACCCACATCCAACCGAATTACTACGCACCAGGATTGGATCGCTACGATATGCACCTCCCCCTTACCGCACCACGACGTGCTGAGCTTGCACACCTGTGCAAGGAGCAGGCGCAATCAGGCGTAGTAACTTAACGCGGAACAAGCGCTGAAGCTGACACGTGTGAACCTGTCTGTCTTTCGTGCCCAACGCCAGCGGGCTGCCGAACAAATTATTAAAGCGGACGCTTGGGAACGTGGCGAAAATCGGCGTTCATTTTCGGGCATAGTGGGCGGTGCTATGGTCATTGGGAACACCTGAGCTTCGCCGTTTGATCGCTTCCGTTCGCCGCGAAAAGCGAGGCCGGTGGCTAAACATTGACTTGCATCGTGTTTTTCATCGGGTTTACACTGCTCTCATGAATTGTTTTCGTCCAGACGAGGTGTTATGGGAATCTGGCGTGACAGTATCTTCCCACGCTTGGTCGACAAATGCATGGCAACCGACGTCCAAACGAAGTATCGCCGCAGCGTATTGTCTCAGGCAGAGGGTCATGTCCTAGAGGTCGGCTTCGGCACTGGCTTGAACTTGCCCTACTACCCGCCGCACGTCACGCGCGTAACCGCGCTTGATGTCAACCCGGGCATGATCCCCTTGGCACAAAAGAAGATTACCGCATCACCGATCACGGTCGATCATCTTGTCGTCAATGGAGAATCCTTGGCGTTTGCTGATAATACATTCGATACGGTGGTGAGCACGTGGACGCTTTGTAGCATACCAAAGGTCGACCACGCGCTGCGAGAGATTTACCGTGTCTTGAAGCCGGGTGGACGTTTCGTCTTCATCGAACATGGGCTGAGTAGGGAACCGACGATCCAAGCGTGGCAACGGCGCTTGACGCCTCTGCAAAAGAAGATCGCCGATGGCTGCCATCTCGACCGAAACTTTCAAACGCTTCTGGCCAGCCTGCCGTTCGAAATTGAGTGCCTCGATCAATTTTACGCGGAAGATATGCCACGCGTGGCCGGGTACCAGTACGAGGGGGTTGCCCTTAAGGTATGCGTTCAATAGATACGGCTCCTGCTGGCATGGTCGTCAGCGAATTACCGAGCTTTTGGCCACGTCGCGACAGATGCTTCAGTTCCCGTTCCCCACGAGTGCACTCATACTTCTTAGCACGCTCTTCCAGATAGGCTTCACCGGTTTTGAGTAGGTATATAAGCAGTTCGCGCAATCTTATACGCGGTCGCCACAAGCGCTTTACCCGCACGCGGGAACCCCTGGTTGGCGCGGTTCCGCACCTTCATCATGCGCGACCGTAACACTTTTCCTTCGGAAATATGGTTGTGCGGCGCCAGCCCGAGCCAGGAGCAGTTGTGGCGGGCTGCTCAGCATAGCCGTTCGCCGGCTTTCCGCTGTCCCTCCAGGCATTCAACCAGCTCGGTTTGTTCCGTTGTGGAGCAGCGGTATAATCGTGACCGGAACCTGCGTCGTAAGCTACCCTGTGCGTGAGCGAACGTGAAGCTCTTGCGCAACGCTCCTGATGCACGAAGGAATGTATCATGTCTCATCAGCCCTCTCAGCGACCCCGTGCTCGTGACCTCGACATTATCATCGGCCGCTTTCCGCCTGGCCTCAATAATGCCATTACCGATGTGCCGGGCGTTCGCGTTGGGCATACCACGCTTATTCATGGTGACGGCTCCCTCCGTGTCGGTCAAGGACCCGTCCGCACCGGTGTGACTGTTGTGTATCCGCATGAGGCGGATGTCGGTGCTGATCCGGTATACGCCGGCGCTCACATCCTGAATGGCAATGGAGAAATGACGGGCCTGCACTGGATCACCGAGTCCGGGTTTTTAACGACTCCGATTGCGTTGACCAATACCCATAGTGTTGGGGTGGTGCGCGATGCCATAATAAGCTATGCCGTTCGTCGCGGGGCAACATATGAGACCAGCTGGAGCTTACCCGTGGTCGCCGAAACGTATGATGGCATTCTCTCGGACATCAACGGCATGCACATCCGGCCAGAACATGTCTGGCAGGCCCTTGACGCCGCTAGCACCGGGGTCGTTGCGGAAGGCAATGTGGGCGGTGGTACCGGTATGATCTGTCATGGCTTCAAAGGTGGAATTGGAACCGCATCACGCGTACTGCCATCCAGCTACGGTGGATGGATTACCGGGGTAGTGGTGCAGGCCAACCATGGCTCACGACATCGGCTCACGATTAATGGCGTTCCCGTTGGGCAGGAACTCGGCAACGAGAAGATTCCCGTGCCGCGCTTTGATGTTCCCGCTGGTTCCGGATCCATCATTGTTGTCATTGCCACGAACGCCCCGTTGTTGCCACTACAGTGCCGTCGCCTAGCGCAGCGGGCAACGATTGGGATTGCGCGGACTGGTGGCATCGGGGAGAATAGTAGTGGCGACCTATTCCTCGCATTTGCAACCGGCAACCGCACGCTTAACACCCCAGCCGCCGATCATGTGCTCCATGTCCGAACCCTCGCCAATGACGCGATGACGCCGCTATTTGAAGCGGTCGCTGACGCTACGGAGGAAGCGATTGTGAATGCGTTGTGTGCGGCGACGACGACGGTTGGTGGTGATGGACGAACGGCTTATGAACTGCCCATCGACGAGTTGAGAAAGCTACTTCACGAATACCGACGAGGCCCGCACCATACGGGGAGGTAGCACCCCTAGCCGGTGTCACCAAAGCGCCACTGAACCGGGCGCTGCACACGACGCCGGTGAACCTGGCGAAACTTCGTGATTATGCGCTCTTGTTTCGCATAGGAGGGCGCACCGCTAGGTCATCGGGTATGTGCGAGCTTAGGCGTTCGGCGGCTACCCGTGAAGTCGGACCATGGTGCAGATGGCTACGTGCTAGCACGTACTCTGGCATACATAGCTACCGGTACAACGAGCCGGCTCAGGTATGCTCACGCGCTACAGTGGCGGCTATAGATGTGGAGGCGCTCCAATGCTCGACCATAACAATCTCGAAGAGTTCGCTGACCCGGTCAACTATGACCTGGCGGATCCGAGCGATACTGGGGTCGCGTTCTATAGCGCGCTGGTGCAGGAAGCTGCGGGTCCGGTGCTTGAGCTGGCGTGTGGCACTGGCCGCGTCACCATTCCGCTTGCGCAGTTGGGGTTCCCCGTCACGGGGGTGGATATCGTGCCAGGAATGTTAGCGCAGGCGCGGCGGAAATCGGTCGGGTTGCCGGTGCGCTGGGTGGAAGGGGACGCCCGTACCTTTGACCTGGGCGAGCACTTTCGCCTCATCTTTCTGACCGGCAACGCCTTTCAAGCCTTTGTGACGAACGCTGAGCAAGCGGCGGTCTTACAGCACGTGCACGCCCACCTTGATGACGGGGGCATGTTTGCCTTCGAGACTCGCAACCCCCTGTTTCCCAACGTCAAGACGCCGGATGGCCTCTTTGTGACCCTTGAAACCCGCGACCAGGAGGCAAGCTGGCCGTCCTATATCAATGCTGATGGGTACGAGGTACGTGTGTCGACCACACAGGTCTACGATCATGTCGCGCAAATCGTGCATTTGACCGGCTACAAGCGGTGGCACGCCGCCGGCACCGAACACACGCAGATCACCCGCACCGCGTTGCGCTACACCTTCCCACAGGAGCTGGTAGCACTGCTGGACTACAACGGGTTCACGATTCTCCGGCAATACGGCGACTGGAATGGGGAACCACTGACCGCCACGAGCCCGAGTATTATTGTAGTCTGCCGCAAAAGCAGGTAACGTGGCCCTGCCCGGACCGGTGTGCATGTGAGGAAATGGCGAAGCCGCCGAACATGACGCCAGACCGTGTGAAAAGTCCATGCGTAAGCGTAGCTGGTTGCGCACTCGACATCGTAGGGTGTTCATCCGCACCCGAATCATGATCAGAACAGTGTGTTGCTGGCGCTGCATGACCGCTGCCAGCAGCCGCTTCACCCCCAGAATGTTCACCACCCGCTTCAGGTTGTAGGCTAAGACCGTCAAGCTCATTTCCGTCCGGACTTTGGGTAGTCCCCGCAGCAGAAAATAGCCCTGATTCATGCTCCGTTTAATCGTCCCAAACGGATGCTCCACGATCTGTTTCCGTTGCTTCATTATCTCGGGCTGGTTCCGTACCCGCTCGGCCATCGCATCGAGCAACGCTTCATCTTCTCGCCGCGTGATCCGGCGGCCCCGTTGATTCCCTGTACATCGCGCTCGTAGCGCACACCCCCGACACGCCAGTGTCGCATAATAGCGCATCGACCGTCCATGTTCCACCGCCAAAAAGCGGTACTGCAAGCTAGCGCCAGCCGGACAAAGGAATATGCAGGAGCAGTACATCACATTATATCAGTCAAAGGCTTCCTAGTGGGCTTGTACTACGCGGCGCCGATCATGATACTCTTCCAAATCTATTTCGCCCCGCGCAAAGCGCTCAGCCAAAATAATCTCTGGTGTCCGATCGTTCCGGCTCGTCCGGTCTCCGAGGAAGCGAACCAGGAGTACAACGCCAGCGACAACAGTCGCGATACTGAGGAGTGTACCGAGAAGCATCGGCATCATCCCGCCCATCATCCCATTCATCATCCCGCCGCTCAGCATGCCATTGCCCATCATCCCATTCATCAGCTCGGCGCATTGATCAATCATCTGTTGCATAACGCTGTCTCCGTACCCATAAACTATGGCTCTTGTTCCTGATGTCACAGCACGTATTATACCCTGCGCACGTCCCCTCGGTTCTATTCTGTCAAGTTGCACTGCTACGCCCGATTGTAGCCTAGTGCATTACCGAATGA
>JADDQE010000062.1 GCA_016781525.1 bacterium
TTGTCCTATCTGCCTTAGCTTGATGCGTATGGGGTCGGCTCAGCGGCGTCCCTCCTTGCGGCTATTCCGGTTTTCTAGGGTACCTACTCTGGAATGTTACGCTCGGCGAGCTCCACGCCCTGTTGTAGCAGCTGCTGGACCGCGGCGGCTGTACGCGCCTCGGCGTAGATGCGCAAAACCGGCTCGGTACCCGAGGGTCGAATCAGCAGCCAGGACTCGTCCTCAAGCAGATACTTAATGCCGTCACGGTCGTTGATACGGCTGATCCGCTGGCCCGCGAGCTCGTCCGGCGCCTCCGCCTTAAGCTGCCTGACCAGCTCTTTCTTGCTGAAGGGCCGGACGTGCCGGTCGATCCGATCGTACAGGAACGGCCCATAGTGTGCCTGCAGCTCATCGACGAGCGTATGCAGCGGCCGCCTTGCTTGCGCCACAACTTCCAGCAGCAGCAGCCCCATTAAGATACCGTCACCTTCGGGAATGTGGCCGAGGATCGAGATGCCGCCGCTCTCCTCACCGCCGATGAGCACCGGCTGCTTGAGCATGTAATCGCAAATATAGTTGAAGCCGACCGGTGTTTCCTCGACTTGCAGCTCATGCTGCTGCGCCAGCTTATTCACAATCTGGGTCGTCGAGATGGTCTTAACCACCAACCCACGCTTACCCTGAGCCAGCAGGTGTTGCAGCGCCAATGCAATAATCATGTGGGGGCTAACAAATTCACCCCGTGCGTCCACCGCGCCGATCCGATCGGCATCGCCGTCCGTGGCCAAGCCGATATCGTAGGCCCCTTCAACGACCAGCCCACGCAGCGCCTGGAGATTTCGGCCGATCGGCTCGGGATGCAGCCCGCCAAAACCCGGATTGAGCTCGCCATGAATTTCAGCGACCATCACCCCGAGCTCCCGTAGCCAACGCGCGATATAGCCGCGGCCGGCGCCGTACATTGGATCGACGGCGACACGCAAGCCACTATTAGCAATCGCCGCAAAGTCGACGAGTGTCCGGAGGTGCTTGAGGTAAGCCGGCAGCGGATCGAAGCGGACAACTTCACCCCTGCCTGGAGTGCGCTCGGTCTGCCACGGGGGTTCCGCGTAGGCCGGAACCCGGCCCGCCGCGAGGTTACCCTCAAGCAGCTGCTCGATACTGCTGGTGACCTCGGGCATCGCGGAGCCACCAAAGGCCGACTTAAATTTGATACCATTGTAGCGCGGCGGATTATGTGAGGCAGTGATCATCACGCCGCCTGCCGCTCCAAGTGCCTTGACGGCATAGGAAAGTGCCGGCGTTGGGCAATCGGCTTTGCTAAGGTAGACCGGTAAGCCGTTCGCCGCCAGCACATTCACCACCTCGATCGCGTAGCGGTCCGATAAAAAGCGCGTGTCAAAGCCGACCACAACCGCATCCTGCTCGCCGGCTTGACCACTAAGTACGTAGTCGGCAATGGCCTGAGCCACATGCCGCACATTTTCAAATGTAAAGTCTTCACTGATTACGGCTCGCCAGCCGTCGGTTCCAAAGCGAATTGGCACCGTCCCATTCCTCCAATTAAGCACTAATGTAGCTCACATTTTACCACCCAAAACACTGGACCTCCTCGGAAGGCTATAATTAGAGGGTCTAGCCGACAAGCGTACAAGGTCGTTCAGCACCCAAATAAGGAGACGAGGCGGTAAAGATGGTTGCTTTGATCTATGAACAACAACCGCATACGGCTTCAGGAAGCAAACTATCACCTTTCTCGGTCGCAACGTAACCTGCTGAAGAAAGGTGTTGGTTATGACAGAACCTTCAGCTAGCTCGGTCGCCGCCCCTCGAGCAGGCGGTCGCGGATGGTTCAGCGGGATCGTGCAAGTGCTGCCGGTGGTGCTGGGTTACCTTCCGGTCGGCTTTGCCTTTGGAGTCCTTGCACAGAAGGCGGGCATCGCCGTCGCAAACACGGTGTTGTTGTCCGTTCTGGTGTACGCCGGCTCAGCACAACTCATCGCTGTGGGACTCATTGCCGCTGGAGTTCCACCGCTCTCAATCGTTGCAACGACGTTTATCGTAAATCTACGGCACCTGCTAATGTCGGCGGCACTCACACCCTTTCTCCGCCGTTGGCGGAAATCAGAACTCGCCGCCTTCGCATTTGAGCTGACGGACGAAACGTTTGCAGTACATTCAACGCGCTTTGTTGCCGCGGAAGCCGGAGTCGAGCCGCCACATAGTGAATCCTTCGCCATCAACCTTACCGCGCAAGCCAGCTGGGTCTTCGCCACGCTGATGGGGGTGATCGCAGGGCAACTGGTTACCGACGTGGAGCCGTGGGCACTGGATTATGCGTTGCCTGCAATGTTTATCGGGCTGCTGGTGCTTCAGCTCCGTACATGGATCCACGCTCTGATTGCACTAGTCACCGGCCTGCTTGCGATTGGGCTGCTGCAAGCTGGGCTGCAGCAGTGGCACGTTATCGTGGCGACACTGATTGGAGCAACAGCGGGAGTAGGAGTGGAGCAGTGGATCAGCAGACGATCGCGCTAACAATTGTCGGGATGGCGGCCGTGACGTATCTCCCACGGCTTTTGCCGATGCTGCTGCTGACGTCGCGTTCCCTGCCGCCGTTAGTCATTGCATGGCTGCGCTACATTCCAGTTGCCGTTCTCGCCGCGTTGCTCCTACCAACCTTGGTGGTACGGGATGGTGTCATCGACCTCAGCCTGCGCAATCTGTACCTTTGGGCCGCGGTACCAGCAGTGCTTGTCGCATTGAAGACGCGTAGCTTTTTTGCGACCGTTGTCACGGGCATGGCGATCGTCGCTCTCGCGCGCTACGTTTTCGGCCTGTAATCGCGCGAAGCAGCCGCGTTAAGTCTCGGCCGCGTAGAAGATGGAGCGGTGGGGCGGGTGGCGCAGATCGACGACGAACTTCGGCTGAAGACCCACGGCCGCAAGGGCGGCGAGTGATTGATGCTCGTCCTGATTCACGCGCCAAAATACCTGCGAGAAGGGCCATTCGGTGGTCAGCCAGTGCTGGATTGTGTTCCAGCTGTAAGAATGCCATGCCCACGCGTGAAGTATCACGCTGCAAAAGCTTTATCTGGAGGGGATTGCAGCAGTCCTTTAGCTCAAGGAATCATCCGACACATGGCGGGTGCTCGCCCACTCGCGATCGAGAATGCCATACAGCAGGGTATCCCACCAGCGGCCCTTCATCCATTCACTCTCGCGAACACGACCTTCCTGACGTAGTCCAAGCTTCTCCAGGACACGCGTGGAAGCGCTGTTCTCGGCGATGCACCAGGCTGATACCCGATGGAGCGCAAGCACTCGAAAACCGAAGTCGACGATTGCGTGTGCTGCTTCGGTTGCAAGACCACGTCCCCAATAAGCCGGGGCTAGCTCGTAGCCGATCTCTGCCTTGGTCGCGCCTGCCGCCTCGAGCCGAATCCCGCAGTTTCCGATCAAGCGCTCCTCTGACCGAAGGATGATCGCAAGCTGAAACCTGGTTCGCGGCTCTTCGTGCTGCTGAGCGACAAATCCCGCGACAAAGCGCTCGACATCCGCAGCAGTTCGCTCTGTCCAAGGGTAGTACCGCAAGTACTGCGGGTCCGATTGATAGGCAAGCACGGCAGGCCAATCGTCGGCGACAAATTCACGGAGAATCAGACGTGGGGTGCTGAGAATCACGGCTACCTCATATGGCTCGCCGCTCGAAATTGCGGCCCGACTAGCTCTTGCGCCCTGCTCGCTCGAAGGCTAGCACCAGACCGTTCACGCTCATGTTAATCCAGCCGACAATGATCGCAGCGTGTTGGGATGGGACCCGCTCTCCGTCAAACATTGCCCGCGTAATCGCATCGTAATCGATAGATCCGCTCTCCCATTGAGCCCGGACCAGCGCAAGAAAATGCGCGTAGCGCTCCTGCAGCAGTGCAATATGGTCACGTGCGGGCACTGTGCTAGCACCGTAGTGGGAAAAGAGCAACATGTCGATGTCGAGATCAAGCAGTTTCGCGAACGTTTCCCGCTGTGCCTCGATGTTACTAGCGGGAGGCGGCGTGACCGGTCCGTCAAAACCAGCCACTGCTACGCTGATGCCAACCGCATCACCAGGAAACAGACACCGACTGTTCACCTCGAAGTAAGCGAGATGATCGGGCGAGTGACCAGGCGTGTAGATCGCCTGAACGATGACACCTCGGCCTAAATCGAGCTGCAACGTGTCGGCGTAGACGATGCGGTCGGCGGGAACCCGCACAACCGTGCCATGTAGCGGAAACAGCGGACCAAGCGCGCGCTGGGCGCTGACGAGCAGGTCGGCTGGCTCGATCAAATATTTCGCCGTGCGGCTATGAATATACACGTGCGCATCCGGCATGGCCGGAAGTAGCGCGCCCGTACCGCCGGCGTGGTCCATGTGGATATGCGTCAGTAGGATATGTCGCACATCGGCGGGCTGAATGCCTAAGCGGGACAAACCCTCCAGGATGTGCGGGGCGCTAGCCGAGGTGCCAGTCTCGATAATGGCAATCTCGTCGCCACGCACGACATAGGTGGAACCGGTGCGTGTCGCGCCGAGTAGACCATTGTCAACGTAGGCGATGTGCTCGTTGAGCTGGACTGTTTCGAGCTCCATAGACGCTCCCGTGACGCAATTGCCCATCTACCTATGCTGACGGAGGGAAACAGCATTACGTTTCCCTCCGTCAGCATAGGGCATAGCAGAGCTCAGCCTTTGCCGTTTCGACCCCGATTACGTTTTCGCCGCCGCGCAGCTGACTGCCCATTCTGCGACGGTGACGTTGGAGCATTAAGCGGTTGCTCTGCTCCATCCCCTTGCTGCGACGCCTCGCTATCATCAACCAGCCGCTCGACGGGGTCGTGGTCGCGCGGACGGTTGCGGTCGACGAGATCGGCGCCTGGATGGAGCCGTGCTTGCACGATGGGTACGCCGCTTAATTCACTATCTAGGCGTGCGGGCGGGCGTTCACTCCCTTGCGGCCGTACTCGCTCGGGCCCACGCTGGCTTGAGCTCAACGATGCGCCGAGAGCCGCCTCAGGCCGCAGCGGTGCTTTAGCCTCCCCAGCCCGTGGCTTCGCCGGCGTACGTGGTCGATCGTCAAGCTCGTCGAGATCCTCCAATGCACGGAGGGCATCCGGATCGTCTTCGAGCAGCCCGCCTTCGCCATCGATGATCGGCTTCGGACCTTGCCGGTCGCGCGCCACTGGCGTGATACCCTCGGCATTACGTGCTTGCGCCTCGGCCGCCACACGCCGCTTCACATCGACGATTTGCTGCGCAGTGCAATCGACCGTATTGCCGTCGACAAGCTGGACAGTCACATTTTCTTTAACAACGTTGACGGCCACGACCTCGCCAGGACCCTCTGCCGTCTGGACCCAGTCGCCACGCTGTGGGAGCTCCGCCTTGATCTCAAGATACTGCTCGTGCTCATAGGAAAGGCAGCAGAGCAAGCGACCGCACACGCCACTGATCTTGCTCGGGTTGAGCGGCAGATCCTGGTCCTTGGCCATCTTGATTGAAACCCGTGCAAAATCCGGCAGAAAGGTCGAGCAGCAGAGCAACCGGCCGCATGGGCCAATTCCGCCAAGCAGCTTTGCCTCGTCGCGCGGACCAACTTGCCGCAGCTCGATACGTGTTCGAAAGGTGCGTGCGAGATCGCGAACAAGCGCTCTAAAGTCGACGCGCCTGTCTGCCGTGAAGAAGAAGGTGAGCCGAGAGCCATCAAAGTTATACTCGGCCTTAACGAGCTGCATCGGCAGCTTGTGCTCGGCGACACGCTCGATACAAATTTGCAGCGCCTCCGGCTCGTACTGCTGAAGATGGAGCAAATTATCCAAGTCGCCTTGAGTTGCTTGGCGTAGGACTGGTCTCAGCTCGCCAAACACCTGCCCGGTGGAAATTTCGCTGAGCTCGCCGGCAACGCGGCCAAGCTCAGGCCCGCGGACCGTCTCCACAATCGCCCAATCCCCATTCGCCAGCGGGATACTTTGAGGATCGAAATGATATACCTTACCGGAATCCTTGAAACGGATTCCAATCACTGTCAGCATAGGACCCCTTGAAAGCACATTATGTCCAGCTAAAACACATTGCGCGTCATAGCAGAAGCGTGGTCAGGTCCGGCAAGTATAGCAAACCGCGATCGTGCAGGCAAACAGCGCGGCCCAACACGGGTGTGTCGGGCCACCACGGGACGTACAGTGTCGGGCCACCACGGGACGTACAATCGATGGAAGGCCTATGGCCGGCAGAAAAAGAGGCTGGCCGGGGGAATATTCAAGGGCTCCAAACCAACTTCAACGGTGGAAAAGACCTGGCGTAAGTACGGCAGCGCCGCACGCGAAAACTGGTAGACCAAGAAGCGGCCCTGGGCGCTAAGGGCTGCGTGCGATTCAGTCAGAATTGTGGAGCGGACCTCGTTCGGCATCACGCTGTACGGAATTCCGGAGATGATGTAGTCTGCGTGAGTCAGCCCGAGCTGCGCTAGTACCGTGTTAATTTCGCCAGCGGAGCCATGGATCAGCTGGAGGCGCTCATCGCGGACAGTGCGGCGTAGGTAGTCAACAAAATCACCGTTTGTCTCGAACGTGATCAGCACAGCATCAGGACGCATTCGCCGCAGAATTTCCGTCGTGAAAACGCCAACACCTGGACCATACTCGACGATAACTCGTGCGCTACGCCAGTCAACCTGGCGTAGTAGCCGGTTCACCAGAAAGCGCGAGCTTGGGATCAGTGAGCCAAGCATCTTAGGGTGCTTGAAGAAGTTCCGGGCAAATAAGACGACCCGCTGAAGCCACGGCGATCCTTTTTCCATCAAAAACGACATGCATCCTCCTGAGGCGACATCGGCAAGCTACCACGCTTTGCCGCACCCCTTTTGCTAGGTCTTTATCGGCACGTGCAGCGTCACGTTCTCGAACGCAAGCTGCGGATTCACATTTTCGGCCAGCTGCTCACGAGCGGCGTCGAGTTGCCGCAGAAATTGTTGAACCTGCTCGAGTGGCACCAGCTTTGCCAGACGCTCAAGCTCCGCGCGGCGATCCAGATGGGTAATCATCGCGTTGTTGCCGCTTCCCACCAGGAGCACATCGCGCCACCAGCTCTGCCATAAGCGCATCCACTCCACCGCGGCTTGGTGCTCGCCACTACGATATTCCTTCGCACGCTCCTCGGCCCAGCGCATACGTTCCACCCGTGAAGCATCACCCAAGTCGAGCAGCACGTCAAGACGCTGCTGCTGCTGCTCCAGCAGCTCAGGGTTCTCGGCTGCGGCAATTGCCCAGCCAAGCCGCCCGCCGCTCCAAGCGGCAACCAGGGCTGCGTCCTCGGGCGCAACATTGTATCGCTCCTGCAGGGTACGCGACACGGTTGCCCGCGGAAGCGGTCGCAAGCGCAGCACACGGCAACGCGACACCACCGTCGGCAGCAAGTCGCCGGC
>JADDQE010000242.1 GCA_016781525.1 bacterium
ATAACGCCTATGCCAATCGTGGCACACGCTGTGCATTCCGTTATTTGCCCCTCGTATTGCTGGCGCATATCTTGCAGCGTTTTATCTCATGTTGCGATCGCTACTACGTGAGATTTTGTATGCAAGTTCTGGTCGTGGACGACGAGATCGCAATCGTGAATCTCCTTGCGGAAGTACTCAGCGACGAGGGTTATCAAGTGCATAAGGCGCACGACGGCCGGAGCGCGCTTGCAATGCTACGAGCTGGTATGCGGCCGCGCATCATTGTTACCGATCTGATGATGCCGAATCTGGATGGGCTCGGCTTGTACCACGCGGTTCGGAGCGAGTTTCCCGATGCTGAGATCGGCATCGTCTTGGTCAGCGCAGGCAAGAAGGTGCAGGTAGACGATCCCCAGGCTATTTTTGTTTCGAAGCCCTTTGGGGTCATAGATATCATCGATGCTGTCGAGCGCTTGATTTGACACCAGGCCTGGGTCGTGCAGCTCCCATCGCAGCCGAATCACGTTTTCTGATCGTCGCCGACCGTTGATGCGGGGCGGTACCTCGTTCGTAGCCTAAGCCAATCTAGATATCCGTTAAGCTCGCCCAATGGGGTATGCCGCTGTTCCATGGTTGCGGGAACGGTACGCGAACCGTATAATGCCTCCAACCTGCCCACCCCGTTGTGGCCTACCCTGTTGTAGGTAAACCAGGCAAGGAGAACGGCTTGGACGATTTCCAGCACCTCGATGATCATGCCTTGCTTGGCGTCTCCCCCAGCGCCTCGCCCGACGAAATAAAGCAGGCGTACCGGCGTGAGATAACGAAATATCATCCGGACCGATACCGCCATGCAGATTCTCAAACTCAGCAGTATGCACGTGAGCGCAGTCAACGACTGACTGAGGCGTACGCCGCACTCAGTCGTAACAAGGGCCAGCGCCTCAGCACAAGCTCTCGTTCGCAGTTCGAACGGACTCCGGCAGCGCCTAGCCGAAGCAGCTTTACGCAGCCAACCGCGAGTACTCAGATAGCTGACTGGTACGAGCAGGCAGCTGCACTGCTTGCAGCTGGCCGTGCTGACGAGGCGCTCAAGCTATTACGCCGGATTCAGCGCGTCGATCCCTTTTACCGTGATGTCGACGCGCTCGCAGCGGAAGCTGAACAGATGGAGGTGGCCCGGCTTTCGTCCGTTCGTGCTGGCCGGCAACCTTTGGTATGGATTGCGGCTGCAGCGCTAGGACTGGTTATGGTCCTCGGTGGTGCTTGGGGAGCCGGCCTATTTGATAGGGCGCAAACAACGATTGAGCCGGGTCCAGCTGTAGCAGCGGCATCGCCC
Source organism: bacterium (assembly GCA_016781525.1). Classification (GTDB taxonomy): domain Bacteria; phylum Chloroflexota; class Chloroflexia; order Chloroflexales; family Kallotenuaceae; genus LB3-1. The sequence goes on from JADDQE010000242.1 coordinate 1,322, forward strand.
GCTGCGATGACTGCAAGTGTGAGCAGCGGGGAGCCAGCTGCTCCGTCGGCGTCGTCAAGCCCCGAACCGCTCGCCTTGGCGACTGCGTCTTCTGTAGCGACTCAAAGCGGCGCAACTGCTGGTACTCCCACGGTGGAAACTATACTGACTGCGAGCGCCCCACCCACCGAGGTGGTTCCCACGGCGAAAGCTCCTCCGCCCACCGAGGTGGTTCCCACGGCACGCGTGACGCAGCCGACCGAGATTGCGCCAACGGCAACGGCTGTTGTAGCTGCGCGGCCGCCGCGTGCTGCTTCACCGCCCGCGCCTGCTCGCCCTCCTGTTGCGGTTGAGAGCGGACGGGTGCTCGTGGCCGAGAACTTCAACAACGCTGCAAGCGGCTGGCCTAATATTCAGACCGATGCATACACGCTCGGCCATCGGAATGGGACCTATGCCATCACGACTACTCCAGGGACCGGTGCGATCTTCGCATTTGGCAAGCGCTTGTCGCAGGGTAATGTTGTGATTGGTGCCGACGTCACGCCGATTCGTGGCTCTGCTGGCTTGCTTTTTGGGCCGGATAACAGCTATCGCTTCTTTATCTCTGGTGATGGCCGGTACCGAGTTGAGCAGCGCGGGAAGGCTTTGGTGCCTGCAACCGCTAGCAAGGCAGTCCAACGTGGAACTAATCGGCTCGTCATCGCCGCCTCGGGCAAGCGCGTGTCGCTCTATGCCAATGGCGTACTGCTGACCAACCTAGACCTCCCGTCCTCGCTCGAGGGCACGACGTACGGGTTTGTTGTTTCTGGTGGCAGCAGCCATGGCGAGGGCGAGTTTGATACATTAACCGTTCGCTCGTTACCGCGCTAGTGACGATAGAATAGCTAAAGATAGGAGCGCAGAATGGCTCAAAAAATAGTTGCGACCTTCTCAATCGCCGCGCGTGACCCACTCAATGGCGACCTGGGGGTCGCCGTGCAGTCGAAGTTCTTAGCTGTAGGGGCTATCGTGCCGTGGGTGCGGGCGGATGCGGGTGCTATCGCTACCCAGGCACTCGCCAATATAGCGTATGGTCCCAATGGTCTTGCGCTACTGAGCGAGGGTATGCCTGCGCCCGATGTGCTGCAACAATTGCTCGCGGCCGACGACGAGCGGGACCATCGCCAGATCGGGATTGTCGACCGTGAAGGTCGGGTTGCTGCGCATACTGGTAGGGCGTGTTATCACTGGGCTGGGCATGCGTTGGGCGACGGCTTCTGCTGCCAGGGAAACATTCTGGCAGGCGAGGCGGTTGTGACGCGCATGGCAGAAGCCTTCGTTGCGGCACAGGGTGAGCTGGCCGAGCGGCTAGTCATGGCGCTTGATGCCGGCCAAGCTGCGGGTGGCGACTCGCGCGGACGCCAGTCTGCTGCGCTCTATGTCGCGCGCAAAGGTGGCTCCTATGGTGGGCTGCTGGACCGTTATATTGATTTGCGTGTTGACGACCATCCGGATCCGATCAAAGAGCTTAGTCGGCTGCTCGGCCTGCACCGGTTCTATCTCACACGACCATCGGATGATGATCTGTTGCCGATTGACGCGGCGGTGGCCTCTGAGCTACAGGATGCGCTCCGCGCTCTTGGCTTTTATAGTGGCCCGACAACTGGCAATTACGATCGGATGACGACCGAGGCGCTGTTCGCCTATGGGGGCAGGGAAAACCTCGAAGAGCGGATCGTCGAGGATGCGCGCATCGACAAGCAGGTGCTGGAGTTTATTCGACGCAAGCGCGATGAGGTGCGGCGCGAAAGGCCAGGGGCGAGGGACGAGCGGCAAAGAACTGAGCGCTGACAGCTGATGGCTGAGAGCTCACGCCTGATACCTACTACACATGGACGAGACGAGCGATACCATAGCACCAATCACCGGGGTGGTCGTTGCGGGCGGCCAGAGTCGGCGGATGGGTCAGGATAAGCGGCGGTTGCGGCTCTGGGGTGCCACTGGCCCAACATTGCTGGAACATACCGTCGTGATACTGGCTCGGATATGCTCCGAGGTCGTTGTTGTGCTGAACGACCCCGCGGAGTGGCCCGACCTCCCCGCTCGAGCTGTCGGCGATATCTTTCCCGACGGCGGCGCGCTTGGAGGGATTTACAGCGGTCTCGTCGCGTCCTATACTGAGCATGCCCTCGTCGTCGCGTCCGACCTCCCGCTGCTCAACCTTAAGCTATTGCGTTGGATGAGCGCTCAGCCCCGCGACTATGATGTGCTCGCTCCACGGCTTGGCGGTAAAGCGCGCAACAAGCTCGGCGTCGAAAGTATGCACGCGATTTACAGCCGGCCCTGTCTCGATCCGATGCGTCGGCAGCTGGAGGCGGGCAATCCCCAGGTGATCGGCTTTTTTCCCGAGGTCCGAGTGCGGTTGGTCGAGCCCGAGATGATCGCGCAGCTGGACCCGGCCGGACATGCGTTTCTCAACGTTAATACACCCGAAGAGCTGGAGCAAGTTCAAAAGCTGCTTGCTCACGAGGCAAGCGGCGTCGGCTCCAACTAAAGATCAAATACAATATAGCATTCGCGTATAAGGATAAGGATTGCACCATGACAATGTGGGGGCAGACGATAGGACCAGATGGCGGCGTCGAAGACGAGCTGCTTGCGCTCGCGAAGCTTGAGGCGACCGGCAATGCAATTCGCCTGCGTATCGCCAGCCTAGCGCCGGATCAGTTGTACCGTGGCTCGCGGGAGGAGCTGACAATCGCGGAGCTCATCGCCGACGCAGTGGATCGCGAGCGGGCCTATCAAGCTGCATTCCGGCGAGCGCTTGAGGAAACGAATCCCCGCGTCGAAGAGCCGCGGCGTGGCCTAGCCTATATGGACCGTGATTTTGGCAAGGACCTGGCAGAATTTTTTGATCTACGCCGTGGAACGCTCGATCTGCTGCGTGCCTACAGCGACGAGACCTGGGAAAGAACAGTAATGCTCCCGGACGGGAGTGTGATCACGCTCGAAGATCTCGCGATCCGGCTCCAACGGCACGACGCGCAAATGCTGAAGGCCATCAGCAAGCAGAAACATGTCTTTAAACGCACGACCGGTATTAATCAGCTGAAGGATATGGGTGTTGCCGGCAAGCTGGGCGAGAACCTTGGCCAGTAGTACTCCCACCGATTCCTGAAACGACGCAGCGACGGATTTGTTCCGCCGCTGCCTTCGTGCTTAATGAGCAGTGCTAGGGTCGTAGCATACCGAAGTATACCATCGCCGCGACCAATACGACGAGCAGGATCGCGAGGGTGACAATCAGTATCCGCTCCGAGTCGAAGAGGCTGAGGTCGCCGCGGATATTATCGTCGAAGCCAATGATTGCCAATGTCCGGGGCTTGTTGCGGAAGGTATAATCGACCTCGGTGACGGGTATCCCACGGATGGTAAGCTCAGCAGCGACGATGCGTGTCTCCTCGCCGACGCTTTTTGTCGCCTCCTCGATCAGCTCATGCAGCGGCTGCACAGCGTGCCACATGGGGTCGTGAAGATCAATCGCCGCGTTGTTGGCCTGCTCCGAGCGCTCTTCAAGCGTGCGCTGCGGCAATCCCTCGATTTCGTCGGTGTTTTGCCACAAACGCCCACGCCGGCTAAACTGAAAGACGCTGCTTTCCAGCAAACTGCCCTGACCGTCACAGCGGTCACAGGTCAGCAAGGCCTGGCCGTGGCAGTCCGGACAGTCCACCGTTTGCAGCTCCGAGTGTGTTCCGGTAGGACTTTTCACCGTACGCTTAATATCCAGTGTTCCACGACCTTGGCATCGCGCGCAGGTCACCCGCGTCTCGCCCTTACAGCGCGGGCAGACGCTCGACTTCTCGGAGTTGGGCACGGCGACTTCGGTTACGGGAACATCAGCGAACGGTTCCTCTGGCACGGCGACGTCGACCTGCCACCGGTCGGGTGCTTGCTTGCGACTTGAAACGCGGCTGCCTGAGAAGGGCCGCTCACGCGTTTCCGGATAGGTACGTGTTTCGTACAACACCTTGAGGTCGTAGAAGTAGACATTGTAGCTGACGACTTGGTCAATTCGGATGGCCTGGCCCAGCTGTCGCCGGCGCACTGGATTATCACCGCTCCAGCTGTCAAGCAGACGGCGCACGCCTTCGCCGTTGTGAAGCTGCTCCGCGCGTTTCCGGGTGCGCTCCAGAAAATTGGCATCCAGCCGATCACGCAGCACAATCTCCATTGGATTTTCTAGCCACTGACCCTCGCTGCCCGCCTCTGTCAGTGCCTCGTTACCACCCGGCTCTACCACTGCGCGGAGTGCCCCCCGCAGGGCCGCTGCGGCTTGCGCTGCACTTGGGTAGCGGAGATGGGGCTGTGGTGCCAGCATCCGGCGTAGCACTCGATCGGCCGGTGCGAGCTCGGGGTTACGCGAGGCAAGCGAAGCTGGCTCGATGCCCGTCCCAGGTGGGACCTCGCCCGTCAGCATATGGTAGAGCACGGCCCCAAGCGCATAAATATCCAGTGAAGGCTCGGGCGTCCCCTCCTCGAATGTTTGCTCGGGAGCGGCGTACGGTGTCAGGTAATCGGCCTCGTCGAGCTCCGACAGATCCGGCCCCTCGACGGTCGCAGCTAGGCTAAATCCGGTCAGCAGCGCCGTTCCGTTGGTCTGCACAAGGATCGTTTGCGGCTGAATATCGCGGTGAATAATCTTTTGTCGATGAAGCTCGTCAACCGCCTGGCCGATATGTGCGAAAATACGGATCGCCGTGGGCGGGGCGATTGGGCCTTTGTCGAGCATCTGCTGCAGCGGAACCGCATTGACTGGCGGCGTAACCAAGTAATAGCCGTAGCGCTCGTCGTGGCCGGCGTCGAGCACCGGCAGAATATGGGGGTGCTGTATCCGTGCGGCGAGTTTCGCAGCCAGCTGGAAGCGGCTGACCGCGATCCAGCCCGAGCGGCGGAGCACGTGCACGTGCACGTCGCGGTCGAGCGTGAGGTGCCGCGCACGATACACCAAGGCGAGCTCATCCTGACCGATGCGCTCCCCGAGATGATAATTCTTGATCTCAGCTCCCTCGCTGGCAGCCGATGTTGCAGCGGCCTTCGCGGGCTGGCGAGAGCTTGCCATGGCACTACCCTTCATGTTTGGCTCCGTGCAGTATAGGCCGTCATATGCCGCTGCGCAAATGCAATATCCGCTCGTGTGGCGCAGCGTAGGACCGCAAAGCGCAGAAGAAGTGCGAGAAACACAATGAATTTTAGCACATATGTACTATTATGGCAATGGGGCTTTCTATGATCGCAAGCGCGTCCGCTCCTGGCAAGGTCATCTTGTGTGGAGAGCATGCGGTCGTGTACGGCCAGCCGGCGATCGCGCTTCCGCTCTCCGATGTACGAGCTGTTGCACAGGTTGAGGGTGCGCCGCCAAGCATGGGTATCGAGGTCGTTGCTCCGGATGTGAGTGAGCAGTGGCAGCTGACGCCAGAGCAGCAGCACCCGCTTGCACTTTTGATCCGCCTCACGCTTGCGCGTCTCGCCGTCGCTCCGTTGCCCGATCTTCACATTAGCCTGCGGTCCGCAATCCCAATCGCGAGCGGTATGGGGAGTGGCGCCGCGATTGGCGCTGCACTGGTTAAAGCGCTTGCCGCATACTTTGGGGCACAGCTACCGCCCGCTGAAGTGTCTCAGCTTGTCTATGAGTCGGAGCGGGGGTTTCATGGGACGCCGAGCGGTATCGACAATTCAGTGGTGAGCTACGAGCAGGCGATGTGGTTTGTCCGGGGCGCTGCGCTGACAGGTCAGACTACTCCACCAGTAATCGAGCCAGTCACCGTCGGCGTGCCTTTTAGCTTGGTTATCGGAGACACTGGTGTGCGAGCGCCGACACGTGTAACGGTCGCTCGTGTACGCGAGCGATGGGAAGCGGAGAAGGAGCTTTACTCCACGTGGTTTGCCGAGATTGGACGGCTTGCCACGCAGGCGCGGGAAGCGTTGTTACAGGGGGATGTAGCGCTGCTTGGCACAGCGCTTAACCGGAATCAGAAGCTGCTGCAACAGCTTGGTGTGTCATCGCCAGAGCTGGAACGGCTGATTGTGGCGGCGCGTAGCTCGGGCGCGCTTGGTGCTAAGCTCTCGGGAGGCGGGGGCGGAGGGATCATGTTGGCGCTAGTCGATGACGTGGCTCGACCACTGGTGGCACGCGCACTGCATGATGCAGGGGCAACACGCGTTATCGAAACGGTTGTTCATTAGCCACGTCTTGT
>JADDQE010000030.1 GCA_016781525.1 bacterium
GGATCGGGCGGAGGCCGTTGTACAGCGGCGGATGTAAACGGTAGCCAACACAGGTACCAAACGGTCGGACGTCCGCGACGGAGGGGGCTCTGATCCTGAATATCATCGTGCACCAAGGTGAAGTTGTGCAGCAGCTCGACCGCTGCTGCCACGGGCAGCGCGCGCCGCTCGTCACCACCAACGAGCCGGCAGGCCAAGAGGCACAGACGCGGTCGGATGAGCTTGCCACTCGTAGCTACCTGCCGTTGGAGGCACTCGTTGCGCCAGCCCAGCTGGTACTCCAGCATCCTGTAAAACGCGCGTACCTGGTCATCGTACGGCGGAAATGCCGCAGCCATGGTTGCGTCGATCATGCCCGCACCTCCGCTGCCTGAGCTCGTACACCGTGCTCCACTGTGAGATGGCGCAGGATCAGGTCGTACACGTCCGTTGCGGGCAGTGTCGTGCGATCCAGCAAAGGCGCCTTGTTCGTGATACAGAGCGGGCCGTCGCCGGGCGCGGAGGTCACCCGACCGTGTGACCCCCGCACCAGCGCGGCGTCGAGCGGAATAATGTCCAGCAGGTAGCGGAAGCCAAGCTGTTTCTTGAGCAGCGTCAGTCCAACCTTCACGTTCGGATACCGAAGCTGCGGATCGAGAAAGAGTTCGACTGGGTCATAACCGGGTTTACGGTGAATATCCACGGTTCTGGCAAAGTCCGGTGCCCGACGCTCGTCCAACCAGTAGTAGTAGGTAAACCACGCATCAGGCGCGGCGATCGCGATCAACTCGCCTGAGCGCGGGTGATCGAGCTGCGCGGCGCGCTTCCCCGCATCGTCCAACACCTCCGCAACGCCCTCGGTCTGCTCCAGCAAGGCACGAACGTCGCCGATGCGCGACCGATCGTTCACGTAGACGTGGGCGAGCTGGTGATCGGCCACGACAAACGCGGTGCTGGCCCCGGCGTCGAGCAGTTCACGTCCAAGCTCTTCACGCACCGCCACGAAGCCATGCTCACGCAGCCGCCGATTGAGGTGCACGGGACGGGATACCGCCGTAATGCCGTACTCGGACAGGATGATAATGTGCGCCCCCTGCGCCTCGTAAAAGTCGATCAGATCGCCACAGAAGGCATCAAGCGCTTGCACATCTGCGGCCACCTGGTTTGGATCAGGCCCATGCCGTTGCAGACAGTAGTCCAAATGGGGCAGATAGATCAGCGTCAACGTTGGATGGTAGCGGTGTTCGACCTGCTTGGCGGCGTTCGCGATCCACTCCGTCGAGCGGATCGACGTGTTCGGGCCCCAAAACTCGAAGAGCGGGAACTGGCCCAATGCGGTCTGGAGCATCGGTCGCAAGTCAGCCGGCTGGGTGTAAATGTCGGGGATTTTGCGGCCGTCGGCGGGGTACATCGGTCGCGGCGTCACCGCATAGTCCACCGATGAGTACATGTTGTACCACCAGAAGAGGTTGGCACAGGTGAACTCCGGATCGATCGTCCGCGCCGCCTCCCAGATTTTGGGTCGTTGGACCAGCTGATTGCTCTGCCGCCAGAACTTCACCTCGCATTCGTCGCGGAAATACCAGCCGTTGCCGACGATACCATGCTCAGCCGGGTAGCTGCCCGTGAGATAGGTCGCCTGGACGGTGCAGGTGACAGCCGGCAGGACCGGCGTAATTGATGCCTGGGCGCCCCGTTCGGCAAAGGCCTTCAAGCGTGGCGTCGACGGGCCGAGTACGTTGGGGGATACGCCAACCGCATTGATGACGACGGTCTTATGCACATCAGGTTCCTTTGATATAGCGTTGGAAGAAGAGCGTCACGCCGAACGCCAGCCAGGCAAGCAGCACACCGGCCCAGGCACCTGCCAGGGCGAGCACCAGGCTGTCCAAGAGCGAAATGCCCGCGATCAAGCGCGCAATCGCGCCGCCGATACTCCGCTGTCGGCGGCGATAGACGAACGACAGGCTGTACGCGACCCAGCCCACAAAGGGCACAAGCACGAGCAGTCCCGGCAGGGTGGCCACCTGGACCAGGAAGACGAGCGCCGGCAACATGAGGGCCCCCGCTGGCCAGTACTGCGTCACGGGCGGCCGGGCCTCAGTCTTCGCGATGTACGTCAGCGCGACAATATACAGTCCGAGCAGTGCGCTCCAGAGCACGAGCGCAGCGGCAACCTGTGTCGAGAACGACACAAAGGCGCTGACGTACACCATCATCCGTGTGCTGGCCATCAGCACCGGGCTGAGCGGATTGCTTTTGTGCCACAGGTCGTACGCGACGATGAGCGCCGTGAGCAGGAGACCCGCCAGAAACGCCGCCAGACTCACCGACCAGAGCAGGGCGCTACCACTACCGAAGAGCGCCAGGACGATCGCCGTCGCCTCCGTGCGTGAGACGCTGCCGGCCGGCAGGGGACGCTCTGGTCGCTGCCGGCAGTCGATCGCGTAGTCGCAGAGATCGTTCAGGTACATGCCGGCGGTGTAGAACAGGACGAGCGCGAGCGCCAGCACGCCGCTCGTGTGGTTAATGGCCGTCGCGCCGGCGAGCGCCGCGCCTGCCAGGACGTTGCTGACGACGGTGGGGCTATTGGAGATGCGGGCGAGGGCGAGATAGCCGTAGAGTGTCTGCGACACCGATCTTCGCGCACTGAGCTTACGTTCAAAGGAAGACATGACGCACCCAGGCATACTCACGCGCGATCGAGTCGGTCAAATCGTGCTTCAAATCCGGCGGCAGCACATCCCAGGTGTAGGTCTCAATCTCCAGATGCTGGCTAAAGCGGCGTGCCTGCAAGAGCGCTAGGACCTGCTTAATCTCAGGCTGGGTCGACAAAAACGGTCCGTAGCGCTCCATAAAGATCGGCACGTGAAAATGGATGCGCCACTCGGCGGTACGCGGATCATGGATGCTGCCCAGGGCATCCATCAGATCCGGAAACTGGGAGCGCGTGCCGTCCCGATTTCGCTGCACGACCTGATGCAAGTAGGTCGATTCGACAAATGGCTGGAGTCCACGCTCCAGGCTGGTCCGTTCCCCCAGATCGGCTGGAAACATGACTTTGAGCGCCGAGCTGATCTGCACTTTTCCAACCTTGATCCCGATCGCGTCGAAGCGCGCAAGGACCTCGGACGGATCTTCAAACGCGACCGCCATGTGGCAGGTATCGAAGCAGACGCGGATATGCTCAAGCAGGAGCCAGCGAGCCTCATCCACCCCGACCCCCAGTTCGTCTGCCAGCATGTCCGCTCCGCGGGGCAGCAACCATTCACGGTAGAAGCGAACGAGATCGGCGCTGCTTTCCAGGACGCCGTCCGGCTCAGGCTCGATATCAATGTGAATTAGCTTGCCGTGGTCCTGCGCGGCCCGTACGAGCGCGGCCGCGACACGGACGACATTGCGGGTGAAGCACTCCCACGTCGCGGTGTCCCCGGTATCGATCCAGGGCTTGTAGGAGAGGGGATTGGTCGAGATACCCCCTTCTCCGTCGTCTGGCAGGAGTGCAGCCAGGATCTCAATCAGGCGGAAGGTGTACTGCACGCGCTCCTCATCGCGCCAATCGGGCGCGTGGACCTCGGCCTTGACCGGCTGCTGATGAAACGGGCCGTAGGGAAAGCCATTCAAGGTGAAGACATACAGACCCTGCTCATCCAGAAACGACCGGAACTGCTGGAGCCGCGTGCCCTGCAGGAGTTCCACGCTCTCCTGCCCGGAGAGACGGAGCCCAAGGCCGAACGGTCGCTCCGGGGCGAGCCGCGCTTTAAGGGCGGGCGCGTACCGCCGCAGGTTCGCCAAGACGTCCGGCCACCCATTGGCGGGATGAATATTGGTACAGTAGGTCAGCTGGAAGCAGGGATCGGCGCCAATGTGCATCGACGGTGCTCCTTTCTGTCGGATCGTTTAGTAGAGGACGGCATCGGCCTGCTCCTGCCGGATGTGAAACTTGGGCGACTGGCTCAAAAACTCCACGGGATTCTCGTAGACGATCTTGTGGATCAGCCGGTCGGGATGACCGCGCCGCCGCATCTCGAAGATAAAGTGTGGCACCGCAATCGGCTCGCTGGGACCCCAGTCGCAGGCGGATGCGACGCACACACGCTCGCTGCCGTAGATCTCGATCAGGTCGATCGCGCGTCCGGGTGAGACTTTTGTCATCGGGTAGAGCGTGATCCCGGCCCAGAAGCCCTGGGCGAGGACCATCTCGATCGTATGCTCCTCGACGTGGTCGACCATCACGCGCGCCGGCTCGATCCGGCTGTCGGCGGCCAACGTATCCACAATCACCTTCGTGCCCTTGTACTTATCCTCAAGATGGGGCGTGTGGATATGGATCAGCTGGCGGTGCTGCATGGCCAGATCGACATGATCGGTGAAGGTTGCCAACTCGTTGCGGGTGACGCGGTTAAGGCCAATCTCGCCGATCCCCAGCACGGTCGGATGGTCGAGGAACTGGGGAATGATGTTGAGGACTTCGTGTGCCAGCGCACGATCCTCGCCTTCTTTGGGGTTGAGACAGAGCCACGTGTAGTGGTCAATACCGTATTTCGCGGCCCGCTGGGACTCGAACTCGGTCAGATGACGGAAATAATCGGCGAACGCGGCGGCGGAGGTCCGATCATACCCGGCCCAAAACGCAGGCTCGGTCACCGCGACGCAGCCGGTCAGCGCCATCTGCTGGTAGTCGTCGGTTGTGCGGGAAACCATGTGGGCGTGGATATCGATGTACTTCATTCCTGGACCTCCTGATCGCGGCGGCCAAAGGCGCCGAAGGCGTTCTGCTGGTCGCGCTGGAGCATGGGCTCCAGCGTAGGATCGCTGAGCAGCATCTGGATGCGCTGGACCCGGCCAGGCTCAGGCGATGAAAGTTCCTGCAGGGCCCGGCGCAGTGCGACGACTCGGAAATCAGCCTCGGCGTTGCGATCGATCGAGCGCTCCATCCGGTCGAGGTAGGCCGCGAGGTCCAGCACTTTCGTGCGGTGCTCCATAAAGTAGGTGTCAACCAATTGCTGCTGCGTCAGCGGACACGTTCCCGGGTAGGTACTCATGCACGACCTCCTTGTCGCTCTGCTTGATAGGTGTGTACCAGGTTGATGCTCTCGATCATGGCCGCGTGATCGACCTCGTGCACTTCGATGCCATGGGCGATCCGTTCAAGCAACATCACGGTGAGCTGTCCACCAAGATGCTCGCGGAACTCGTTGAGGCCATCGAGAACTGCTGGATAATTGGGGTGGTCGGGATGGCGCACGTGCAGCTCGGGAGCCGAGACGGCGAGACCGAGCGCGGTGATGAGCGCCAGGATGCGCTCCCAATCCGGTTTGGGAAGCAGCCCGATGTGGTAGGCATAGGTCGAGTCGAGGGCGATGCCAATCGCGACCGCCTCGCCATGCCGCAAGCGGTAGTGTGAGAGCTGTTCCAGCTTGTGCGCGGACCAATGGCCGAAGTCGAGCGGCCGAGATGAGCCAAGCTCAAAAGGATCGCCGTTAGTCGCAATATGTTCAAGGTGGAGTTGTGCACAGCGGTAGATCAGCCATTGCATCGCCTCCAGATCACGCTGCTTAAGCGCCGCCGCATGGCGCTCGATAAACGCGAAGAACGCGCTATCCTTGAGCAGCGCCACCTTGATTGCTTCCGCGATCCCGCTCCGCCAGTCACGATCGTCAAGCGTCACGAGGAAGGCGGAGTCATTCAGCACGGCGCTCGGCGGCGCGAATGTGCCCAAAAAGTTCTTCTTGCCGAACGCGTTGACGCTATTTTTGACGCCCACCGCTGAGTCGTTTTGCGCAAGGACCGTGGTGGGAACGCGGATCAAGCGGACGCCGCGATGCGCCGTCGCTGCCGCGAAACCGACCATATCGATCACGGCGCCGCCCCCAATAACCAGCACATAGGCGTGCCGGTCGATACCATATGCGTGGATCGCATGATGAACTGTGCGTACGTGATCCGGGTCATTTTTGACATGCTCTCCGCCTGGCACAACCAATGCAGGACCCACAAGCGTTAGATACGCGCGATGGTGGTGGCAGTACGCATCGATGGCTGCCTGGAGGCACGGATGGCTCCGGTCGACACCCCGGTCGATAATACACAGGATCTTGCGCGGCCCCTCCGCCGTTCCAGCGCACACGATATCCTTGAGGAGCGGGTTATGCTGGCCAAACAGATCGGTTGTGAAACACACGGGATACTGAAAGGAGACCTGGATCGCCTGGTCAAGCCGCTGAACGTCGGTCATATGTTCAAACATTATGTCCTCTATCTCTTGGTGCAGCACGTACGCCTACGGCACGACCGGCACCGCACGCACAATTAGCCGGTGGCTGTAGACGCCGATCGGCACACAGGTAATCAGCGTCAACGTCTCATTCGGCGTCGGCGCCATCACCGCCACGTCGTTTGGCAGCACCGTACGAATCTCGGTCACGCGGTACCGTCGCTCCATTTCCTCCACCACGAGCACGATCTCGTCGTCGATGGCCGCATCCGGCAGATGGTTGAAGATCGTGTCGCGGTAGCCGACATGTCCGGCGATCACGATGTTGCCGGGTGTACCTGGGAAGCCGGAAACAGGCCAGTAGTGGACGGCGGTGTAGCGCGGTACATCCCAGCCGCGCAGCGAGAAGCCACCCTCGACAACGTCGGTATCGAGATCGATGCGGGGCATGCGGATACGCGTTGGCCGTACACCATCCCACGCCCGCGTTGGCCCGCGTGAGCGGGCCAACGCTGACTCCGGCGCAGGCTGTTCAGCTGAGAGATACTGCCGACCAAGATGCCCGAGCTGCACCTGCTGCGGCGGCGGGAGTTCAGGGTGCCACTCAAAGCGCGCACGCTCGAAGTACTGCACGAGATAGGTCTGACCGTCTGTGGGATTGACCTCCTGGAACTCCTCGGAGAGCGGAAAGCCAAAGACCGCCAGGCCGCCGCGCGCGTGCCAGAACCGCTGAAAGCTCCCCCCGAGGTTATGCCCGGTCTCGCGGAAGTAATCCCGGCCTTCCTCAGCCCGGCTCGCCGCTGGCGCAAATGCAGGGTGCTCGGCGTAGTCGGCGGCGGCCCAGCGGCCGAGATGCCCGGCCAGCACCAGCGCCGCCTCACCGTGCCATTCCAGTCGCGCGCGCTCGAAGTATTGAACGGGCCGGCCCTGCTCGATAAATACTTCCGTCAGCGGGTAGCCGAAGATCGGCAGGCCACCGTGCTGCTGCCAAAAGAGGCGGAAGGTGTAGGCCAGCGTGTGGCCGGTCTCCTTGAACCAGAGCGGAGTACCAGCTCCAGTCTCAGCAGCAGCGCCACCAACAGGCAGGCCGAGCGCCAGGAGCAGCAGAAGAACGATCACGATTCGCGTGGGCATGGACTCTTCCTTCGCGAGCACTGCTGACGCACGGCCGTCTTCCCAACAGGGTGGCTATCACCTCTGGCGTATGCACACACATCCGCGTGTCTCGATCGGCGGCTTTCCCACCCCCTGTGTCGCAGCACAATGGGATGAGCCGCCGTCCGGGGCTGCCCCCGTGTACGATGTTTCCTGGCGAGCTTCTCAGCCCGCCTCATGGCATGGTTGCCGGTATCAGCTGCGTGCATAGGTCATTGGATGCCCCTGGTCATGTTAACCAGGGGCATCGTGGAGGGTTGGTGCCTTACTGGACTGCACCCATTCTACCGGACCACTGGTAACGGGTGCTCCTGGGTAGCGTTGTA
>JADDQE010000163.1 GCA_016781525.1 bacterium
TCGTGTCTTCGGTAATCCGCAGCACGAGCGGACAAAGCTGTTCTTGTCGCGGATCCTGCACTAATTATTGACGTAAGCTGCAGCTCTAGTGATCCATGTGAGGCGCAGGCTTTACGCTCCCAGCTTCGAGCTCGGGCTATAGTAGCGCGTCAACCAGCGGCTCAGTCCGTCGAGACCAGGGAAGAGGACCCGCTCGGTAATATTAGCCTGGTCCAGCTTGTCGCGAATCTCACGCTTCAGCTCGGCTGGAAGCACGATGCGGCGTAGGAGCTCGGGGTGTTCTTCGAACCAGCGATCAAGGCTCGCTGTGGGGTTCGACATCAACGAGAAGAGCGCATACTGATTGACAATACGCTGGTCGAGCGACGGCGGCTCGAAGAAAGCGACAAATGGCGGTTCGGCCAAACGATCAAATTCAGACAGCTGGGGTGCTCCACGGTTGAGCATCTCAGCCGTGAAAACATACGCATCCTCCTCGTCGAGGATCCGGCGGAGCTGTTCCGGTAAAAAGTCGACACTACGAACATAGTCAACGCATAAGACGATGCCATCACGATCGTAGGTCGTGAGGTCTTGTGTCGCGAAATGCAGGGCGACATAGGGCGAATACGTCCAATCCAGCAGACGTGTGGGCAGGCCATGATGCTGGGCAACCGCGAGCCAGTTCCAGACCGAGTCGTCGTTGACTGCGTCCCGCTCGGCGTAGCGGCGGAAGGTGCGCAGCAGCGGTCCCTCCAAACTTGCATATGCCCCGCCGAGCCGCATGAGGCTCGTTTGCAGATCGTACGATATATCCGCTAGTCCGCGAAATGCACAGTTGGAGCGATAACGGCCGAGGTCTTCCCGCCACGATTTCGCGTACAATGCTTCGTTCAGCTCGTTCCAGCTAGCGACGTGCAGCTCCTCCACGATGTCCTCTCCCAATAGACCCGAATATGCCGCATGCGCCAGCACGTCAGCAAGCTCCGCGCCGAGAGTGGGGTAAGGGCGAGGGGGTAGGGGCCAGGGGCTAGGGGGTAGAGGCTAGGGGGCTGGGGCTAGGGAAAAAGCTGTACCCTCGCCGCTCGTCCCTCGTCCCTCGCCTCTCATCCCTCATCCCTCGCCGCTCGTTTGACGCCCTTAACCGCTCGTGCTACAGTTTTGGTGATGAGTACCGCACCTGCCGCCGTTGTCGTCGCCGACGCGCCTGGCGTTGATCTTTCGCCCTTCGCAGGGCTTCTGGCGCAAGCCGATCTAATCATTGCCGCCGACGGCGGCGCGCGCTACCTGCTGGCGCGCGACATCTTGCCCCATGTCGCGATCGGCGATTTCGATTCGCTCGAGCCGCACCTGCTTGACCAGCTTCATCAGGCCGGTGTGGAGGTGCTGCGCCACTCCGTTCACAAAGACGAGACCGATCTCGAGCTCGCCCTGCTCACGGCGATCGACCGCGGCGCGACCTGCGTACATGTATTGGCGGCCCTCGGCGGGCGGCCTGACCAGCATCTCGCCAACCTGCAGCTTCTAACGCATCCCAGCTTAGCACAGGCCGATGTGCGTTTGCTGCACCGTGAGTGGGAGGTATTTGCCGTGCGCCGGCACGCGCGGATCTATGGGCTTTCAGGCGAGATAATATCGCTGCTGCCAATGACCGAGGCTGTGACGGGCATCGTCACCGAAGGCCTGTATTATCCACTTCGATCCGAGACGCTGCGGCTTGGTCCCGCGCGCGGGGTCAGTAACCGGCTGATCGACGCCGAAGCGCAGGTGTTTGTCGACAGCGGTATTTTACTGTGTATGCACGAGCATCGTGTGCCCGCCGATGCCGAGGGCCATACGAGCGCTGCGCCGCAAGCCTAGACCCGCCTAACTTTCTTCCTCAGGCTCGACGAGCCCGATGCCGATCAGGATATCCCGCGCGTGGTCTGCTAGGGCGGGCGCAACCCAGACTTCCGCTGCGCCAAAGGCTCCAACCGTCAGCCCATAGACTCGCCCCAGGCTATGCTGCTTAACATAGGCCGGTACACCAGCCTCGTCCAGCGCATCCTTTGCCATTGCAGCCTCGACCGGCCCATGAATCACCGCGATGATTACCGGCGTGTCCTTGTCGTCGCCTCCAAAGCGCGCGGTAGCACCCGTTGCGCTCTGCGATTCCGAATCATCCGCCGGCTGCTCGTCTAGCGAGCGCGAGCGCCAAGGTAGGGCTTGCTCCATTGTCAGCTTCCTCTCTAGCAAAACCGCCTCGCAACAATGCGTGCGAGGCGGTTGGTAGCGAAGTATCGAGACCGAAATAAGCTACGCGGTAGCCTGCTCCCGCCCCAACTTTCGGCGCCAGTCGTTGGCCCAGCCGTTCTCCCATACCACCAGCAGCTGGGCGGCGTTGAAGATCGACGAGTAGGTTCCTGACAGCAGCCCGATCGTCAGGATCAGGATAAAGTTGCGAATCGTGAAGCCGCCGAAGAGCAGCAGTGCCAGCAGGGTCAACAGGGTTGTCAGCTGCGTGTTGATCGATCGCGTCAGTGTTTGCACGATCGAACGATTCACGATCTCTTCAAAGCTCTGTCCCGTGCGACGCTGCTGCAGGTTTTCACGAACACGGTCGAAGACCACGATCGTGTCGTGGACCGAGAACGAGATGACTGTGAGCAGGGCCGTCAAGAAGAGCGCGTCAACCTCAAGGCCAATGAAGTAGCCAAGAATGGCTGCGACGCCAAGGACCAGAATGACGTCGTGAAGCATCGCCAAGATCGCACAGATACCGTACCGCACCGGGTGCGGCGCTTTGCGGAACGCGAAGGTAAGGTAGCCGAGAATCGCCAGCGATGCAGCGATGACGGCTACAACCGCCTGCTGCGTCGACTCGCGGCTCACGGTCGAGCCCACGGTCTCAAAGCGCGATAGTGTGGCGTCTGGGAACGCCTGCTGCACTTCGGTTACGACCTGCTGCCTCCGCGGGTCCTCCGTCGGAACTTCCTTGGTGCGGACAGTGACGATCACCTGCTGCTGATCATCTGGCGGGGTGACTTGCACGCTAGGGTCGATCTCGTGCCGCTGGAAGACGGCCGCAACTTCACTGGTCGCGACCGGGGTGCTGCGGTTCGGAATGATGAACTCCCAGAGCGTGCCGCCGCTGAAGTCGATGCCGGGACGGAGACCGCCACCAGGCATGACCAGGAAGATCAGGCCGGGAAGAATGACGAGCAGCGAAATCGCAAACCAAAGGTATCGTTTTCCAACAAGATCAAGCATTGTATTCCTCAAAATCGGGGCGCGGCGGCGCGAATGCTGCGGGCTTCACGCCTCGCGCCTGGCTGTAATCCCTCTAGAGTGCTTCGGCTGCCCGTGGTGCCGCTGGTGGCGTCGGCTCCTCGACCGCATACCACCACCTGTTCTGGAACGCGCCCGACTCGACCACAAGCCTCAGGAAGGTGCGAGTAATCACGACCGACGTTAACAGGCTGATCAAGACGCCAAGCCCAAGCGTGAGGGCGAAGCCTTTGATGATGCTCACGCCGAAGCTCGAGCCGAACCAGTACAAAATCATCGTAGTAATCAGCGTCGCAATGTTCGAGTCGCGGATCGACGGCCAAGCGTGGAGGAAGCCCTCCTCGACAGCCGCCCCGATCGAACGGCCACGCCGTAGCTCTTCCTTCAACCGAGCAAAAATCAGGACGTTGCCGTCAACTGCAAGGCCGATCGAGAGAATAAAGCCTGCGATACCCGCCAGCGTCAGCGTGATTGGGATCAGCCGGTACAGCGCGAACGAGATCGCGGTGTAGATCAGCAGCGCTACCACCGCTAAGAAGCCGGGCAGCCGATAATAGACGAGCATCAGCAGCGCAACCGCCAGCAAGCCGACGATACCTGCCACCATCGATGCGCGGATCGAGTCCTCGCCAAGCGTGGCCGAGATGGTGCGGCTGGTTTCCACGTCAAAGGCGACCGGCAGTGAGCCGTAGCGCAGGACGTTGTACAAGCTATCGCGCTCTTGTGTGGAGCCCGTCGAAATCTGACCGCTGCCGGGGAGCACATCACGGATTGTAGCGCTCGATACGACGCGGTTATCCAGCACAATCGAAAGCGGCTGCCCAATATTCTGCGCAGTGAACTGCTGCAGATTCGTCGCCGAATCACCCTCGAACTCGAACGAGACGATGGGCTGGCCGCCTTGGTCGATGCCAGGCAGAACCGTACCCGGCTTGAGGTCGGAGCCGTCCGCTACGACGTTGAAGACCGGGCCGCTCATCGCCTGCTGGAGCTCAACGGCATTCGTAACCGTCTGTGTCTCAGTCAGGGGATCGGTGCTGCTCAGCGATGGCGTTGGGCTGCCGCTCGTTCGGACAAGCCGGCCCTGCTGCAGGAACTCGCGCTGCCCCGTTTGCTGGTTGAGCGGGTCGATAAATTCGAGCTTACCGGTCGAGCGAATTGTCTGGAGGGCCTGCTCCGGCTGGTCGACATCGGGCAGCTCAACGATGATCCGGTCCGCGCCGGACGTGGTAACTGTCGCCTCGCTCACGCCAAGACCGTTGACGCGGTTCTCGATTACCTGCCGAGCAGCCTGCAGGTCCTCTGCGATGATGTTAGGGTCACGCGACCGAAGGAGCACTTGGGTGCCACCGCGCAGGTCGAGGCCGAGGCGCGTATGCACATCCTGTGCCCAGGTCGTGGCGCTTGGCCAAAGGGCCTTACCTTTATTCGGGTCACCTTCTGCGGTGATGGTGGGCGTGAAATCAATCCAAAGTGCCAAGCCAGTGATCGCTATGATCAGGGCAAGTAGAGATAGTTCTCGTCTGCGCACGGCGGGTGCCAGCCTCCTCAAAGATAGGAATCAGTCGAGGTCGTGGGCCAACGTCGGGCAGCGCTGTGATATGGCACGGTGCGCTACGCTTCAACACGAGGTTGGCTCCGGTAATGCACTGAATTATAGGTCGCGGAATGCGGGCTGTCAAAGAATTGTGAAAGATATCATCAACTGCATAAATTGGCGAAAATGGGTGATGCAGGAGACATCCGGCGGCGTACAAATTGCGTACAGTTAATTAAGACCGGCTGTAAGGGGAAAGGAACTTGGGAATGATATTGTCGGTATCACGTATGCTTGAGGCCTTGGCGGCTTGGCTCGAACGCCTCCTCGGGGGCGGCCCTTCGCCCGAGCTAGTGCCCGTGCCGGTCCCAGCTGCGCGCCCGGGTAGACGGCGCTAGCGATGGCATTTGTACCCCGCACATAGTGTTTTTGCTGTCCTCGCTTGAGCGAGGGCAGTTCGGTTTAACAAGGACACAGCAAAATGCAGATCGCCGATGGAATTTGGTCAGTCGATGGGCTGCGAGCCTCCAACGTGTATCTTGTCCGCGGCGCCGATGGCGTGGTCGTGATCGATAGCTGCGTTCGTGGGAGCCAGGGAGCTATTCTTGGAGCACTACGGGATGCTGGCTACCAGCCAGATGGGGTGCAGGCTATCGTCATTACCCACGCACATGTCGACCATATCGGGAGCTTGCGGGAGCTCCACCGCGCGACGGGTGCGCCGATCTATGCCCCGGCCGGCGAGATTCCGGCGATCGAGGGTCATGCTCCACTGCCGCATCCGCGGGGGTTGATCGGCCAGGTTTTCCGGGGTGTCAATAGCTTGCTGCGGCCAGATCCCGTTGTGGTGCAGCATGCCCTGCGTCCTGGTCCGAGCTTAACAGCTCTTCCGGGCTGGTATGTTGTCCCGACTCCGGGACATACTCAGGATCACACCAGCCTATACAACCCCCAGCGTCAGCTGTTAATCGCGGGCGACGCCCTCGCCAACCTTGGGGGCCTCAGGCTTGCGCCGCGACCGTTTACCTCAAACATAGGGCGTGCGCGTGCTTCGACTGCCATGCTCGCTGGCCTACCTTTGCGCAATGTCCTTTGCGGCCACGGCGCGCCTGTAATGGGCGATGTGACGGTCCCAAGGCATCTACAAACCCTTGGTCGACCACAGCGGTACCGGTCCAACGCTAGCCATGCGCTCAGCTGGAGATAAGACCGGCATCCATGAGTTTGGGTTGCATTGCATTTTTTTGATGGTAGAATACCCGACAACCCCGTAGGTTCACAGAAGAGGTGCTCATGGAAGCCAACTATGCCTTGATTCAGGCTATGTTTTTCGCGCTCGCGGGCTGGATCGCGACGTGCTACCGGATCGTCCACTCCCAAATCAAGCCAGAAACTCGCCGCCTGTTGGTTGTTCCCCTATGGTTTGTGTGGATGGCGGTTGCACTGGGCGGCCCCGTGCTTCAAGGCGTAGTTCCTGCACAGGATGCCCTGGCGATGGGCGGTAGCTTTAGCGTTGGCATGGTGATGGTGCTCGTGATGCGAAGTCTGAACGCGCGCAAGTCCCGTTAAGCACTCTTCGAGTTTGATACAGACCTTTGACACGCGGGGGCATGTGCCCCCGCGTTGTGCTATTCTGAATGCTGTCAGCCCAGGACGCAGCAAGGAGGTAGCTATGAGCCAAGCACCCGCGTCGATTACGGTTGTTGGAACCGGAAGCTGGGGGACAACTCTCGCAATTGCCCTGGCGCGGCATGGGCGGCCGACAACATTGCTCGCGCGGAGTGATGCGGAAGCAGAGACCCTGCGCGCTGCCAATGAGCACAGCCGGTATGCTCCGGGCGTTTCATTCCCGGCTCAGCTCCGTATCGTCGGGCAGCCACAGGCGGCCCTTGAGGGATGCCGTGTGGTGCTGCTGGCCGTTCCTTCGCAAACTATGCGCGCCAACGCCGAGCTCCTCAAACCGCATCTGGCGCTCAATACGATTCTTCTAAGCTGCGCAAAAGGTTTCGAGCGCGGCTCCTTAAAGCGTATGAGTGAGGTGCTGGCAGAGGTGTTGCCCGAGCACACGCCGCATATTGGCGCACTTTCGGGGCCGAATATTGCGCGCGAGGTGTTGGAGGGCAAACCGGCCACAACTGTGGTTGCGACGGCGGGCCATGATAGTGCGGAAGTTGCCCAACGCCTGTTGACGACCACGTCCCTGCGGGTTTACAGCGGCGACGATGTGGTAGGTATCGAGCTTGCGGGTGCCCTGAAAAACATTATTGCGCTTGGTGCGGGTCTCGCCGATGGACTCGACGCTGGGGACAATGCCAAGGCCGCGTTCATGACGCGTGGCCTTGCAGAGATTGCGCGGCTCGGGATTGTGCTCGGCGCACATCCACTAACGTTTGCTGGCCTCGCTGGGCTGGGCGACCTAGTCGCAACGTGTGCAAGTCCGCACAGCCGCAACCGGCGGATGGGAGAGGCGCTGGCGCGTGGTCTAACTGTGGAGGAGGCTCTTGCCCAGCTTGGGCAAGTCGCAGAGGGCGTCACAACGGTTCAAACAGCACGTGAGCTTGCAGAGCAGCACGATGTCGAGCTGCCAATCGCGGATCAGCTGTACCAGGTGCTGTTCAATGGGAAGGCGCCCCAACAGGCGATCGCCGAACTGATGCAGCGTGAAGTCAAGCATGAGCTGGAAGGGATGCGCGGCTTGCTTGGCCTCGGGTAGCGTGTGGCGACCATGTTAGTCGGGCAGTTTAGGATGTGGAAGGGCTGCTTGGCGCTTGAGCCGCTCGGCGAGCAAGGTCCGCAGCTGCCGCAACCGCTCCTGATATTCAGGTGACCCAATCTCGTCGGTCCACATCACGAGTGCATCTTCGTTGTTATCGGTGTAGTAGCGCTTGCGCCTGCCGCGCGCCTCAAATCCGTATTTGAGGTAAAGATTTTGGGCCACTACATTCGACACGCGTACCTCAAGGGTCATGAAGCGCGCACCTAGCTCCAACGCGAGGTCGATCAAGCCATTAAGCACAAGCTCTCCCAGGCCGTAGCCACGCATCTCGGGAGCGGAGGCAATGGTCGTGATGTGGGCTTCGTCGACCGTAAGCCAGATGCCACCATAGCCCACCACAGCATACGGGCTCGGCGGAGCGTTCGTGCCCAAGCGCGAAAGCAGCAGATTGGAGAGCCAGCCGCGTCGCGGCTCAGTCTCTTCGGGCTGGTTTGGCGGTCGCGTGTGGCTATAGCGCGCGACGATATACCGTGAGTGCTCAGGAGAGCGTAGCTCCCGCAGGTAAGTCGTTGCCGACCATGGGGTGGTGAAGCTTTGCCGCTCGATCTCCTGAACCCTTGGAATATCCGACTCGCGCATTGGCTCGATGAAGAAGTACACGGCGTTACTTACCAATCATGCTTGATCGATAACCAATGACCAGGCTGTTTCCTTGCTCGTCGCCCTGGCTGTTGGTCATGCACCATCGACGATCGATTATGGTTTCTGCTCGAGAACCTCGACGCTTTCGACCTTGATCTGCTGCTGGTAGCGGCCCTCTGCAAAGCTGCCGGTCTCAAACGTTCCGGTTACTTCGACAAGCCCCCACACGTAGCTGCCGTTTTCCCCGACGTGTAACTCCTCGGACTTTTCGGGTGGAAATCCATCCATGCCGATGATAATCCCGGCAGGTGCCGGTGCGATACCTTCGGGTCGCGCGTCCGACTTTTCGCGCTCCACGCGCTCCGCAAACGCTCCCTGTGTGGCAGGGCTCCAAAAATAGTAGCCGCGCGTGGTAACGCGCTGGCCTGCGTACGTTTCAGGCGCTGCTGCGAGCTCGAAGATGGACACCTTGCCTTCGCCCAGCGGCTCATTCTTAACCGCGGAGACCAGACGCTCTACCTTTTGCAACGCTCGGGCGTTCTTTACATCCATCCGGTAGCGATATGCTCCGTCAGGACCATAGCCACCATTGGCCTCGAAGAGCCCAGTGACCTCGACCACGCCCCAAACTGAGTCGCCGGGACGGTGGAGATCAGCCGTTACCTCGGCGGGAAAGTTCTCCAGCCATACCGCGCCAGTGCTCGGCTCCCCAACCTGCGTGGTCGACGGCGTGCACTCTCCGCTTCCGTTGCAAGTGACGCTGGCGTAAATCGGCTGAGCATCTCGTGTCCCATCTGCGGTGCTGAGACCCGGCACGAAGACCGAGATTGCCGGATTACCTGGCTTCCACAAGTAGTAACCCTGCGCTGTTACTTCTTTGCCTGCAAACTCTTGCGGTCGTTGGGTAAGGTCATATATTGTCGGCGGCGAATTGAAGGTCAGCCCAAGGCCAGCGGCCGGCCCGCCGCAGGCCGTGAGAAAAAGCACGATAAACGCAAATATAAGCTGACGTGCGCGGTGTGCGCAACGAACCATTCTGCTGTCCTCCTCAAGTTGGATCGGCAGGGATTATAGCAGACGGCATGCGCTTTGGGCAACGAGCTTTGTGAAATAAGTTGACAACTCTTTCGAGCTTGACCTATACTTCGTGATAATTTCACAATCGCGATCAAGCAGGATGGAGCTCGCGGTGGATAAACAGCCGATGCCGCCCGATGTTGTGGTCCGTAGGTTACCGCTGTATGCACGGACATTGAGCTACCTCCAACAAGAGGGCAAGAAATCAGTTTCTTCGCAGGAGCTCGGCGCGCGGATCAATGTGACGGCGGCGCAGATTCGGAAAGATCTTTCCTACTTTGGCCAGCTAGGCAAGCAGGGCATTGGCTACAATGTCGAAGAGCTGCTGCACCATATAAACCGCATCTTGGGCCTAAGTCAGCAGTGGAACGTCGTCCTGATCGGCGTCGGGCCACTCGGGCAAGCGATCGCTCGCTACAGCGGCTTTAGCGAAAAAGGGATCCATATCGTCGGGCTGTTCGATGTCGATCCCAAGAAGATCGGCACCGACTTCGCTGGCATTCCGATCCGGCACGTGAACGACCTGCCAACCGTGGCGCGCGAGCATACGGTGCGCATGGCGATCGTGGCGGTCTCAGCCGAGCACGCGCAAGAGGTCGTCGATCTGCTGGTGAAAGCGGGTGTCGAGGCGATTCTTAACTACGCGCCGGTGATTGTCCAGGTGCCGTCGGGGGTGTGGGTTCGGCATATCGACCCAGTTTCACTCCTGCACAGCATGACCTACTACCTGGCGCGCGAGGCGCCGGTGCCGCCTTCGTAAAGCTGTGTCTGGGTAGGTGATTACGAGCTATGGCCGCTAGGGCTACGCTCGCTGCTGTTCCGGTTGCTCGGCCGCCCGCTGCTTGAGCGCCTCGATCAGGCGCTGCATGCACTCGATCACAGTGGTGCGCAGACGAGCGGCGTCAGGCGATTGTGACAGGAGCCAGTATTGGGCGTCTAGGGTGACGCTGTCGGCGCTTAAGGCTGTGACAACGACTTGCGGTGCCGGGTCGGGCTCAAGGCCCTGAATCTCACGCAACGCCGCCTCTAGACGCTGGCGTACCGGCTCGGTAGGCAAGCTGTTCGGGATGGTAAGCGGTACATGGTGGCGCCGACGCTCATACCGGCTCAGGTTTACGATCGAGTTTGTGTAGACGTCGGCGTTGGGCACGAGCACCTCCTCGCCATCCGCCGTGCGCAACGTCGTCGCACGCAGCGATATATCCATCACTCGACCCTCGAACTCTTTGACCTTAATTGTGTCGTCCAAACGGAATGGCCGCAAAATCAGGAGCAGCACGCCTGCCGCGAAGTTCTTGGTGATGTCCTGCAGTGCGAAGGCAATGACGAGGCCAGCAATGCCAAGGCTGGCCACGAAGCTTGTGACCAGGGTGTTGAGCTTGAAGATCGACAGGATATAGAGTAAGGCAAGGATGAGCACCGCATAGCGCGCCATGCGTCCAAGCAGGCGCGCTAGCTCACGCTGACCGTTACGCATCCCCACTATCCGCTCCACCGCCCGCTGCGCTCGGTCGTCCAGCATTAGCGCCACGATCAGCACCACCAGCGCCACCAAAATATTCGGAATATTATCAATGATGGACTGCCGCCAGCGCTCGGCGCTGACCAGCAGATCTTGCCCGAAACTGTCCATGCGATTACCCTCCAGCCGGAATAACCTGCCCTCCTGCCAGCGCGAGAGTATAGCATAGCTTGCAGGTAGTGCGTGGCAAAGCAAACAATGAAGTGCATCCTCGAGGGCGAAACGCGGTAATTGTGCGTGGAAGACACGGAGGCTTTGGATAGTGGTTGTATGATTGGACGGCAAGAGAAACCGGCTAGCCCACGAAGGACAAGCCGGTTCTCGTCGCGCCTTGGGAATATGTGGAGTATTTATATAAACGTGTTTGTGGTCGAAAAGTTACGGGCAACGCGGATTCGTCGTGAAGTCATGATTGCTACTGCCCCTGCCGCTGTGCAGCGCGAATCACCGTTCGCTTTCTGCTAGTACGGCAGGAGCGGGTTTAACCGAGGCACGCACGACCCGCGCCGTCTTGGGACCAGGAGAAGCGGTACCTGGACGAAGGACAGGTGGTCCTAGCGTGGAGGTTTGGCGAGGCCGTGCTTGTAGGCGTAGATCACAAGCTCAAGACGGTTCTCGACGCCAAGTTTGTTGAAGATCGATGTGAGATGATGGCGTACAGTTGTTTCGCTGATGAACAAGCGTTGCCCGATATTCTTGTTCTGCAAGCCCTCACAGATCAAGGCGATGACGTCACGCTCGCGCTCGGTCAGCGAGGCGACTTTTGCGGTCTCGGGGTTAGCGGCTTGCGCAGCACGACCACCCGACATGCCTGCTAGCAACCGTGCCGTGAGCGCGGGATCAAGCCATGCCTCGCCATTGCTGACCTTCTCAATTGCCTTGACCAGGACATCCGCAGCCTGTTCTTTGAGCACGACTCCCATGGCGCCAAGCTGCACCGCTCGCAAGTGGTCATCAGGATCGCGGGCTCCTGTCAGCAAGATCACGCGTGCCTTCGGCGCGTTGCTCAACAGCCCTGGAAGTACGTCGAGGCTTGATGTTCCGCCAAGGTCGAGGTCGAGCAAAATGATGTCAGGCTGTAAACGTGCCACCACGTTCAGCGCCGCATCAGGGTTATCAACCTCGCCGACGACGTTAAGGCCAGGGTGGGCCTCAATCAACATGCGTAGCCCAGCGCGAACGATTCCGTGATCGTCGACGAGCAAGATGCGGATAGATGGTGTCTGGGGACTTGCCATCGTGCGTGCTTTCTACTAGGTGCTACAAGGGGATTTCAACGACGATTGCGGTGCCTGAGTCTGGTCGGGGCTCGACCACTGCGCGTCCCCCCAGGGCTGTTGCTCGCTCCGTGATTGATCGGGGGGTAAAAGGTTTATGTGGAGTGCCCGGGCTTCCTTCGTTCTCGACGCGGAGCACTAGGTGCCCATTTGCGCGGGATAGCTCGACTGTCGCGTGCGCCGCCTGGGTATGGCGACGGATATTACTCAATGCCTCAGCGACCATCTGAAACACCTCGGCGCCCAGTCGGTCGTTACAGCGGACGTCGCCTTTGGCCTCCACGTCGACGGCGATGCCTGTTGCCGTCCCAAACTTTGAGGCGAAGCGCTTGATTGACTCATGGAGGGTGCCCTCGCGCTCGCCGCCGGACTTCAAGCCGCGGACGTAGCCACGCAGCTCGGCGATGCCGTCGTTCGTCAGTGCAGATAGCCGGTCAAGGTCGGCAGCAATATCACTAGCCCCACGTTCGTACTTACCGCGCACGGAGGCAAGACCCATCTGGAGGCCAATATAGGGCTGGATCACGCTGTCATGCAAGTCGCGGGCGATGCGCTGGCGCTCCTGCTCCGCCGCGTCCGAGGCCAGTCGATCCACCAACCGAATGTTGTCGATAACCGGTGTGACGTGCTCGAACACCTGAAGCACGAGATCGATATCGTGCTCGTCGAACACATCGCGACTGGCCGTGAGGTATAGTCGGGCAGGTGGCTCACCGCGATATCGAATCGGTACGGTGATAAATGCGTCGGCCTCGAGCATAGCACTTATCGGCGCTACAACCGCCGGGTCTGCATCCCAGCGCTCGCGCGTCCGAATATCGACGGCGTGTTGCGCGCCGCGTCGTCGCCCGGGGTTGCGCGGCTTTGCACTGTACACCAGGGCTATGTCGTTAGGCAACGCAAGGAGCTGCTGTGCAAGCTCGGCAGGCATTGGCGTTGGCCGCATCGCGCTTTCGCCGTCCTCACGGCTTGCCCGCCGCAGCTGATACTCCTCGCCAGCCGGGTCGGAGCTAATAACGAGACAGGCATCGGCATTATAAAAGGCACGCAGCCGTTCCAGCAACAGTCCAATCATTCGGTCCGCTCCAAAACGCGGATTTGACAGCGCGCCGACCTCTTTAAGCAGCTCGAGACGGCGCTTTAGCCGGATCTCGTAGCCGCCCCAGTAGGCCATCATATAGCCCAGCGCAAGCAAGTAGACCGGCCGGACCAAGGAGCGGTTAAGCTCAAAGGCTTCGCCACCGGGAGCTGTCAGTACGCCAATTGTTGAAAAGAGGACAACCGAGGCGATCGTGACACGGAAACCTGCGGCGAAGCCCCAGCGAAAGGACGCCACGAGAATTGCAAAAAAGAAGCCGAAGAAATAGATACTACTTGTGCCATTGCTAAGCGAGATAAGCAGCACATACCAGGCGACGTCGAGCCAGTGGGCCCACTGCTGGATTCGGGGGGCGAGGGATGAATTACGGAGATTCACCACGTACAGAGCAATGCTGTACAGCGTGTACAGGCTGAGCGCGGAGTACGTCCCGACGACGAAGCGATCGGGCTGGGATGGGTCGATATAGGTAATTGCCAGGGCCGATGCAGCTAGCACTAGCCGCATCATTGCGATAATCCGGTTGTCAACCGTGCCAGTCATGCTGCGGGGGGTAGGACTGGACATAAGGCTTCTCTTTCTGCTGCGCTCGGCTGTATCGCAGCCCTCTCGTGCGTCCAACGACGACACGGGAATAATACCAGTCGCGATATGATTAACGTGTATAAATTAGATTAAGATGCGTCGATTCTTCGCAGAGGGCTCTGTTGTTGACGAGGCACGCAGCTAACTCCGTTGGCACCCGCTGGGGCGGATGGTAGCAGCGCGGGCGATCAGAAGGATCGTCCGCACTGGCGTATGCAGCACAGGTGGTTGTAGTGAGAAACGTAATCGGCTTCCATTAGGTTTGGGCTGTACCCGGCAGACTATGCACCTAGCCTCCAAACGGGAGCTCGACAACCTCGGCACTTGTTCCATCTGCGGTGCTAAGGCAGGTGCCGGGGCTTGCCCACGCCGTACGCACATAGCCCAGCGCGATTGGGCCGAAGCGCGGCGATTGGGCCACACTGGTGAGCTCCCCTGCGTCTTTGCCTTCCCAAAAAATATGTCCACCGGGCGTGACCGGTTGAGCGAGGCATAGACCCATCAAGCGTTTGGCGAGCCGGTTGCGGCTTTCCATCCGGGCAATAATCTCTTGCCCGACGTAGCAGCCCTTGGTAAAGCTAATTGCATCCACTAGACCTGTCTCCAACGGGATATATTCGGTGGAGTGCTCCCGTTTGGGTGCTCCGTAGCCCTGCTCGATGCGCAGCACATCGAACGTGGCTGCATCCAGCACAGGAAGCGCGGCAAACGCCTGCTCGACTACGGCGGCAGCGTCGCGGCGAGCCAGGATTACAAAGCCGTCACCCCCAATTGGCAGGGTGCGCGCGACCCAGACCTGGGTCGCTTCAATCGTGGCAGCCTGAATATGATGCACTGCCCATGTCCGCGGGTCGACCGATGTGACCCGTTCGATCTCCGCTGCTGCCTCGGGACCGTAGAGCTGGAGCTGGACCGTATCGTCGGAAAGATCCTCGACGTCGACTTTGTCGCTGAAAAAGATCTTACTCCGTAAGAAGCGAGCTAGGGCCGGGCCAGTGCCAGGATTTGTCGTTACAAGCAGGTGCTCGGGCAGCGCGTAGACCGCGAGCAGGTCAAGTATGCGGGCATTATGGTTGATCAAAACGGTGCGTGCGCCTTCACCCGGCGCAAGCTTGACGACGTCGTTCGTGGTTAGTCGCTGCAGGAGCTCGGCGCGGTCGCGTCCGGTTAGGCGGACGCAGCCTCGAGTGCTCTCGTCGAGGCGTACGGCGCGGTGCAGCGCGGCTTCATACGTATCATGGGCTGCAACTGCAACTGGGGTCATCATCTCAGTCATTGCTCGGTCCTCCATACAAGCATTATAGCAACCACGTCGTCGCCTGGTTACCCCGCCCATCTTCCGGCATTTGAATGTACTATCTGACGGGAGGATCGGCGACGGAGCGCCCAGCAACGGGCATGGTACAATGCACGCGCCCCCAAGCAGTGGCTAAAGACAACTTCAGGAGAAACGTTTTCCATGCGTCCACGTGTACTGCTGCTCGCCCTCGGCCTCCTCGGCAGCTTGCTTATTGGTTGCGGCGTCCCCGCTCCTGCCGATCACTCACTCGCGAGCGCCAGCATCGCCGCAACGTCAATGCCCCTTGCCACCGTTCCATCTACGCCGACCAGCGCTCCCCCTACCGCTACGATCGCGCCGACCGTGACGACGACTCCTACAGCCGAGCCAAGTGTGGTTCCTGAGGAGGCGACCGTAGCGCCCGAGGTTATTGCCAGCGATGTTAACGATACGCCCGTATTAAGTGATCAAGCTGGGGTGGACGTAAACGATCAGCCGGTTGCCGCAATGACTCTAAGCGAGCCGGTGCGGCTGCAGATTCCGGCGATTGAGCTCGATTATCGACCGGTGTCGGTTGGACTCGACAAGAACCGAGTGCCGATTGTGCTCGATCACGACGTGGCTTGGTACAACTTGAGCGCGATGCCCGGGCAGGGTGATAACATCGTATTTTGGGCACACGTGCTGCGCTTTGTAGCAACTCCCAAGATCCCCGCGCCCTTCGCTCGAGTCAAGGAGCTCAAGCCGGGTGCTCTCGTCATCGTCACCACTGCGAACGGCGAGCAAGTCCACTACAAAGTGACCAAGTCAGTCCAGGTAACACCGAATCAGGTCGAATTTATCATGCCCACAGGTAAGGAACAGGTAACGCTCGTCTCATGCATCGGCGACAAAGTCATCGCCGGCGGCGAGCTGACAAAGAAGTACCGCCTGATCACGATCGCCGAGCGCGTTCAGTAGCGGGCCATCGCAATAAGGACTGGATGCACACGCAGTACATCGCGTCCTTGCTTTCGGGCCGTAACTGCCTCTCCTCCCGCTCGCGTGGTCGAGGCAAAGAGCGCCCCTAGATCCCGACCAGTATGCCAATAGCAGCAAGAACAACAGGAACTGCCAGCAGCGCTACGGCCATGGCGGTCGATAGTTGCTGAAAGCGCAGCACAAAGGCCGCGAGCGCCAGCGTGATGGCAAAGAGCGTCCAGCCATACCACTCGCTGTACGAGTCCAGCGAGCCCAAGGTCACGGTGTTAATGCCGCCGATCAAAAGAATGGCACAGAGGGCGAGCACGGTGCGGGTTTGCGTTTGCTGATTCATGATACTGTTCTCTTTAGCCAAGAATAGATCGCATGGAATAGAAGCCTATGATGGGTAGACCTCTCGAACTATGCCGTTGAGGCGCTCAACCTCCTCGAGCGGCAGCGACTGTTGATCGCCATCGCGATAGGTTTGTGCGCTGGCCGTAACAAAGCCGGTGAACAGAGGATGCGGCTTGTTGGGGCGTGATTTAAACTCAGGGTGAAACTGTGAGGCTACAAACCACGGGTGGTCACGCAGCTCAACTATCTCGACCAGCCGTCCATCAGGTGAGTGGCCGGAGACGATGAAGCCTTCGGCCTCGAGCTGCTTGCGATACTTATTGTTGAACTCGAAACGGTGTCGATGCCGTTCCAACACAATCTCGCGACCATACGCTGCGGCCGCCTTCGTGCCAGCCTCCAACACGCATGGGTAGATACCGAGGCGCATCGTGCCGCCTTTATCGGTGATGTCGAGCTGGTCCGGCATGAAGTCAATCACTGGAAACGACGTGTGCAGGTCGAACTCGGTGGAGTTGGCGTGCTCCGCCCCAGGCAGGCAGCGAGCGAGGTAGATACAGGCGCACTGCATTCCAAGGCATAGGCCAAGATAGGGGACGTTGTGCTCGCGCGCGTAACGGGCGGCCACGACCTTGCCTTCCACACCGCGATAGCCGAAGCCCCCAGGTACGACGATGCCCTGCACATCGCCCAGCAATTTGTGTGGATCTTCGTGCTCGAGCTCTTCTGAGCTGACATATTTGATGTCGACATGCATGCCCTGGGCAATCGCAGCGTGGCGCAGCGACTCGGCCACCGAGATATAGGCGTCTTTGAGCTGTACGTATTTGCCGACCAGCGCAATTGGGATCGCGCGCTTGGGCTGCTTGATGGTAGCGACGAGGCTCTGCCATTCCTCGAGCTGAGGCTCGCCAGCCTGCAAGCCAAGCTCGCGAATAACATAGTCGTCCAGCCCGGCCTGATGCAGTACGAGCGGCACCTCGTAGATTGTCTCAACCGTTGGCAGCGGAACGACGGCCTCTAAATCGACATCGCCGAAAAGCGCAATCTTCTCGCGGACGTCGTCCGGAACCTCGTGATCGGAGCGGCAGATCAACGCATCGGGCGTGATGCCGACGCGGCGCAGCTCCATGACCGAGTGCTGGGTCGGCTTGGTCTTGAGCTCGCCGGTTGCTCCGACATGGGGCAGCAGCGTCACATGAATATACAAAACATTATTGCGGCCCGCGTCCTTGCGCATTTGGCGGATTGCCTCCAAGAATGGCAGGCTTTCGATGTCGCCCACCGTGCCGCCAATCTCCACAATCACCACGTCGGCGCCGGTAGCCTTGGCGACCGCGGCAATGCGCGCCTTAATCTCGTTGGTGATATGTGGCACCACTTGGATTGTGCCACCGAGGTAGTCCCCGCGGCGCTCTTTTTGAATCACCGAGCTATAAATCTGGCCGGTCGTCACATTGTTCAACTTCGACAGGTTCTCGTCGATGAAGCGCTCGTAGTGCCCTAGGTCGAGATCCGTTTCAGCGCCATCCTCGGTGACGAATACCTCGCCATGTTGATAGGGAGACATTGTACCTGGGTCGACATTGATGTACGGGTCGAGCTTCTGGATCGACACCGAAAGGCCTCGTGCCTTGAGCAGCCGGCCGAGGGATGCAACGGAGATCCCTTTGCCGACACTTGAAACAACGCCGCCGGTTACAAAAATGTACTTCGTCATACTCCACATCCTCACGCTGAGCGGTGCTCGTCAAATCTAAAGGGGAAGGTCGGTTAACCTTCCCCTGTATTGGGTGCCTTGGTAGCGGCGCTGTGCCAAGTTTGCTGTCGATTGAGCCCGATCGGCTGGCATACGCCTGACCTCCACGGGCTTTGATTATAACATACGGCTGCTGCAGGTAAACGATGATTTTCGCCTGCACATTACGCGGTGATCGCAGTCGGCCGCATGATGATCACCCGCGTTTCTTCACCTTCGGCCGGCAATGATGTTGGAGTAACGGTAAGCTTTTCTTGCGCATCCCACTCCTTGAGTCCAAGCTCATGCGTGACTTTCTCGAGCTGCTCGGGCGTATCGTAGAGCGGAACCACCGCGCGGGGCTCAATGCTGGCGATGGTCTCCGTGAGTTGCGCTGCAGTGAGCCCGCCTTGCGCGGGCACAAATAGCACATCGACCGTCCCGATTTCCTCGATTTGGCGAGTCGTCAGCGTGTGACCGAGATCGCCAAGGTGGCAGAAGGTAATGTCGTCGATCTCAAGAACGTAGACGGTATTATAGCCCCGCTGCGCTCCCTTCTCGGCATCGCGGTATGTACGAACGCCGTTAATCATCACACCTCCCACCTCATACTCACCGGGCCCATCGACGACAAAAACGCGCTCCTTTAGCGGCTTAACGACCGCCGGACTCACCCGCCCTGCGTCATCGGTGCTCAACGTCACGATCTGAGCCGTCGGCTTGCCTGGGTCGAAGCCGTTCGCCTTCGGAAAAGGATCGCTGAGAACAATCCCCTCCTTGCCACGGATTCTTATGCAAGATCGTCCAAGATACTGTATATCTGGCATAGGTTCTACCTTCCTTGTCTCTGCTCGCGTATTATACGGTGCTCGGCATATCGGCGCTGCCATCGACAAGCTCGTCCTGCGCTGCTTCCATTGGGTCCTGGTGAAGTAGCTGCTCCGCTGCATAGCCCACCAGCAGATGTTCCTCGTCGAAGCTTAACGTCCGGTCGTCGATCAGCTCGCCTGGGATGCCACGCGCCGCCAGCCGCTGACCGAGCATCGCTCCGTCAATTCGCTCTTCACCGTTGGGCAGGAACTCCTCGTGCAGTAGGCCGTCGACAAAAGAGCGGTAGGCATAGGTGTCGGTCGCATCACTGAATACGGCATACACGGTTGGCTGCTCAAGGCCCAATGCCAATGCTTCGGCGAGCTGCCACTCTACGTCCGGCTCCAGCGAAGAGAAACATGCAGTCCAGTCGTCCTTGGTCTGTGATAAGACAACAACCGTCGGCCCACCGGACTCCGTCAGCAGCGGTGTAAAATCTTCAGCGATCTCCCGGGTGGCGATTCGGAGGAGTCCTTGCGTTGCCATGATGCCGTCGAGGGCATCGATGATCGCCGCCGGTACGTCGCGAATGAACAAAACTTTTTCGTTGCGTTGCATCACCATTGTCTCCAAGCGCCTTAAGGCAGCAGGTGTGAGGGGCTAGGAGTTAGGGTCGAGGGGCGAGGGGAAAAAGCTGTATCCTCATCCCTCATCCCTCATCCCTAGCCTCCAGCCCCTGGCCCTTACTCACTCGTTCCTCGCTCATTCCACAGCTCGTCTAAGATCGGCTTGATTGTATCGAAGCTGAAGCCGCGTCGCTGCAGAAATGCCCCAAGCTTCCGATTGAAGGTCGCGCGGTCGGGAGCGCCGCTATACTTGTGGAACGCACGCCGAGCCACTTCGTTACAGGCGAGCTGCTCGCTCTCCCGGTCTGTAGTCTCGGCAATAATGTGCTCGGTGATTTGCCGATCGACACCCTTGGCCCGCAGCTCCTGCCGGAGGCGTTGGGCGCCTAATGGATTGAGGTTCTGGCGATTGGCAATCCAGAGTTTGGCAAATTGCTCGTCGTCCAGCAGGTTGAGCTCGCCTAGGCGTGTGATTACGGTGTCGATCTGTTGGGGCGGAAACTCTTTGCGCCGCAGCCGGTCGCGTAGCTCGCGCTCGGTACGTGGCCGGACTTCAAGCAGCCGCAAAGCGGCGTTCCATGCCTTCGAGGCCCGCTCGGCCTGCTCAAGGCGATCCCAGTCGGCCTGTGACAACACCTTGCCTTTATGCAGGCGCTCGTCCTGCATGACATAGATGCTGATGCCGATCGCGAACTCGTCGTCGATAAAGACGTTGACGCGCTCGCCATCGCCGGCTTGTATGGCGAGGGCCGTAATGGTTCCGGGTGGCATAGTTGCACCAAAAATGTTAGGGCGCAGGCCGGCACCCGCTTGGGTACTCGGTGCGCCCTAACATGCTGCTCTAACCTAGGCTAGGCTTCCTGGAAAACGCCGCCTTCGTCGTCGTCGTCCGCCGCACCCTCGGGCACGGCCACGGCCGGTGCGCCAACCATTTGCGCGCGAATCAGACCCGCGATCTCATCGGCAAGCGCTGGATTCGCCTTTAGGAAGTTCTTGGCGTTTTCGCGGCCCTGCCCGATGCGGTCATCGCCGAGGTAGAAGAACGCGCCGCTCTTGCGCACAATTTCCATTGTGGTGGCCACGTCAAGGATATTGCCCTCGCGCGAGATGCCTTCGTTCATCATAATGTCGAACTCGGCAAGGCGGAATGGCGGAGCAACCTTGTTCTTAACGACCTTGACCTTGGCGCGCGAGCCGACGACGTCGGTGCCGTTCTTGATTGACTCACTGCGCCGAATGTCGAGCCGGACCGACGCGTAGAACTTCAGCGCCTGGCCGCCGGTAGTCGTCTCAGGATTGCCGAACATAACGCCAATCTTGAGGCGCAGCTGGTTGAGGAAAATCAGGGCTGTGCGCGACTTCGAGACGGCGCCGCCAAGCTTGCGCAGGGCTTGCGACATCAAGCGCGCTTGGAGACCCGGCAGCGAGTCGCCCATGTCGCCCTCGATCTCAGCGCGCGGAACGAGTGCCGCGACCGAGTCGATCACGACGACGTCGACAGCGCCTGAGCGGATCAGCGTTTCGCAGATCTCAAGTGCCTGCTCGCCTGTATCGGGCTGCGAGACCAGCAGCTCCTCGATGTTCACGCCACAGCCAGCCGCGTAAACCGGATCAAAAGCATGCTCGGCATCGATAAAGGCTGCGGTTCCGCCCATCTTCTGGGCCTCTGCGATAATGTGCTGTGCGAGTGTCGTCTTGC
This sequence comes from bacterium, assembly GCA_016781525.1. Taxonomy (GTDB): domain Bacteria; phylum Chloroflexota; class Chloroflexia; order Chloroflexales; family Kallotenuaceae; genus LB3-1. The sequence goes on from JADDQE010000163.1 coordinate 21,171, forward strand.
CCGAGCTCTCGGGCCCGTAGATTTCGGTGATTCGGCCGCGCGGGATGCCGCCAACACCGAGGGCAAGGTCGAGTGAAATCGCGCCCGTTGGGATAACTTCAATTGCGAGACGAGACGTCGCCTCGCCCATCTTCATGATTGAGCCCTTGCCGAACCGTCGGTCGATCTGGCTCATCGCCGCCGCCAGTGCCTTTTCCTTCTCGGGATTAATTGGCATCTCGCACTCCTTGTGTACGTACTCGTACTCGCGTAAAATCCTCGTGTTCAAGACCACAAGAGGCATGTGGCCGGCGCCGCGTGGCCGCTAGACGGGGTGGCGCAGTGCTAGTATAGCACGCCTGTTCGTAGGTTGCAAGGGACAAATTGGTGCACGCGTTGCCGTAATAGTCGTATGTAAATCGGGTTGAGCGGGCCCGAGGTACACGCGCTTCGGCTCTGTTGTGCCACTTCCATGGTATCTGCGGCGCTCCGTTCCTTGTCGATACGACCCGTTTTTGTGCTCTTACACTAAACGTTGACGGTTTTTGCCGTCGGCAACGTGGTCGTGCTCTGTCAAAGCTCCCCGGATTGGCTGGCCCCATCATAAAGCTGTCGTACCCTAGCGATTCGCTCGTTATCGCGAACAATCGTGACCAACACTTGCTGGTTTTCGAGCGTATCAAGTATGCTTGCGTCCTGTGCTAGAATGCGTCGCAGTCAATAACTGCACGTGCAGATATCAGGACAGCATCAAGGAGCTTGTATGGCCGACTCCCAAAGCATTCTACAGCTTGGCATTGAAGCGGCACGCGCGGGCGATAAGGCCGAAGCCCGTGAACTGTTTAGGCTGGTTACACGCGAAGATCCTGGCAACGCGCAGGGATGGTTGTGGCTAGCCGGCGTGGCCGAAGATCGCGAGGAGAAGCGAGCGGCGCTTGAGCAGGTGGTTCAGATCGACCCGTCGAACGAGCTTGCGCGTAAGGGTTTAGCGGCGCTGGGTGGTGCTGCTGCCGCTCGTACGGTGGCACCAGCGGCGCCACCTGCCACTACTCCGCCACGCACGACCCCGCCGATCGCCCCGACCGATCGGGATGCCGGTGATGCTCTGGATGTAAACGATACCTCTGCCCCGGTCGACAGCGGCCGTGCGCAGGTCTATACGCAGCCCGAGCAAGCGACGCGGTCCACCCCGCCGGCTTATAACGACGACGACTATGACTTGAGCGAGTATCAGACAGGGCCAACGACTGCACGAGACGACGCCACAGACCGCGACACGGTTGTGGTCGTCGAAGACGAGGAGCCCCGACGGCGCGGGTTTGCAGCTTTCTGGCCGTTGCTGCTGATTGGCCTGGTAACACTTGGCGTTCTGCTCTTCCTGCTTGCGCGTAACTTCGGTGGTAATAATCTGGCCGCGGTGGATCCAAATGCGAGTGCTGCAGTGGTTGGAGCCGACGGTTCGGCCGCCCCGCCCGAAGGTAGTGGCCCAGGCGAGGCACCCGAGGCCTCCTCAGATGCTACCGGTTTGTTGACGTCGCCCGGTGCGGATACAGGTGGGAACGCAGCTGCCGCGGGCACGGAAGGCTCGGCTGCCGCGGGCACGGAAGGCGCAGCTGGTGTAGGTACGAAAGGCTCGGCTGCTGCGGGCACAGAAGGCTCGGCTGCCGCGGGCACGGAAGGCTCGGCTGGTGTAGGCACGGAAGGCTCGGCCGCAGCCGCGCCTGGTGATACTGGGCAGGCTTCCGCACCCACGGATGGCGCAGCACCGGCAGCCAGCGACGGCGCAGCACCGGCAGCCAGCGACGGCGCAGCACCGGCAGCCAGCGACGGCGCAGCACCAGCACCAGTGGATGGCACAGCATCGGCGCCTGCAGATGTTGCAGCGTCCGCTCCAGCGCCCGCCGCTTCGGAAGCCCCCACCCCCGCTCCATCAGTCGCCGCAGAGCCCGCTCCACCAGCGCCCGCCGACGTAGCGACAGCCAATCCGGCAATCGTCGGCAACAATCAACTGTTGCGGGCCGGTGACTTCGAGTATAGCTTCAGCGGGCTGTCGAATGTCGCAACTGGGAGCTACGGTGGAGCGCCTCCCGCGCGGGGTCGTTACCTGATCGCGCTGATGACGGTGCGCAATGTCGGGAATACACCCGCGCAAATACCGGATGGCTTCTTTGTGGTCAAGGATGCGCAGGGCCGCGTCTCCGACTTCAATCGCGCCGCGTCTGTGGATTATCTCAATCGCTTCGGCGGAGCCGGACCGCGCGGCGCCGGCGATTTCGCGGCAAATGCTACGCTGCCACCGCGAGGACAGCTGGGCAGCGTGCCGCTCCTCTTCGACGTCCCGAGTGATGCAACAGATTTGGTTGTGTTCAGCCGTGATAATACGGCGCAAGGTTTTCTTGTCCGCCAAAGCGCGCGGTAGCCATCAGCCGACCAGTAGCGCAGGAGGACCAGGTAATCACCTGGTCCTCCTGCTTTATGCCAACCTTAGGTCTCGCTGTCCTCGTCGCCTTCGTGCTCACCGTCAGCGGCAAACGCCACACCACGACCAATACTAATGGTGCCGTAAAGCTCGTCTTGCTCGATCGTAAGCTGCTGCCGCTTGAACAGTTCCAGCACTGTCCATAAGGTCACGATTACCTCGTTACGGGTGAGCGCCAGGCTGAGCAGATCTTCGAAGCTCGTCCATGGCCGATGGGTCAGCACGTCGTGGATGCGTCTCCGAACGTCGGCAACCTTGATAATTTTTGGTGCTGGCATTGGAACAACTTCGGGCTCAAGCGCCAGCAAAATCTGCAGGCGGCGCTGCATCGTGGCGACAAGGTCGGCCAGGCTCACGTCCAGCTTGGGAAGCTCGTCGACCGGGAGCACGCGGCGTGGAGGTTTCAGCGCGGCGATCTTGGAAGCCTGGCGTGCGTACGCGTGATACCCCGCATCCTCCCATTCACGCAGCTGGGCCGCGGCTAGCTTATAGCGTTTGTACTCTGCCAGCTGCCGTGCGAGCTCGTCGCCGACGTCTTCCTCCTCGGGTGGGGAGAGCTCGGCTGGCGGACGCGGTAGGAGCGCTCGCGTTTTTAGGACCAGGAGCTTAGCGCCGATGACCAAGAACTCGGCGATAGCCGCGGGCGATGGTGCTTGGAGTGACGCCACGGCCGTCATATATTGCTCCGCAACCTGCGCAAGTGAAATAGCGGTAATATCAAGCCGCTGCTGCTCGATCAAGCTAAGGAGCAGGTCGAGCGGCCCAGTGTAGTTGTCCAGCTGGAGCTGTGGTTTCACTAGTTCGAGCATGGCATGAGCGTTGCGAGGCCCTCGGCGTAGTGTAGCATACCCTAGTGTATGCCGGTTTGCCGAAGGGTTCGAGGTCTGTTGTGCGGAGATTGTGGAATAGAGAGCGCAGGGCCGGAGGTAGCAATGCGTCCAGCGCTTGTCGCAGCGGGGAGGCTCGTTTGAGCGCTACTATGTGGTATTCTCACACAGGAGGTTGGTATGCTCGAAACGCTCGATCTTAGCCTAAGCTTATCGAAAGAGGCGTATCGCGAGGCGTTGGATCCGCTCCAAAACGAGCTACATGCGCTCCAGATACAAGCTCGTAATCAGCACGTTCCCATTATTATTGTCTATGAAGGCTGGGATGCTGCGGGGAAAGGTGGGAATATCCGGCGGCTCACTGAGCGGCTAGACCCGCGCTTCATAACGGTGTATGGGATCGGCAAGCCTACTGAAGAGGAGCTGGACCACCATTACTTGTGGCGCTTCTGGACGAAGCTGCCCTGCCGGAATGAAATGGTCATCTTTGACCGTTCCTGGTACGGACGCGTTCTGGTGGAGCGCGTCGAAGGTTTTGCGACCACCGCCGAGTGGCAGCGCGCATACCGGGAAATCAATGAGTTTGAGCGGCTGCTGCATGACGATGGGGCACAGCTCATCAAGTTCTGGCTCCATATCTCTTCCGAAGAACAGCTCCATCGCTTTGAAGCACGAATGGCTGATCCAACCAAGCGCTGGAAAATGACCGATGAGGACTGGCGTAACCGTGGCAAGTGGCAGCAGTATGAGTCCGCCATCGAGGAGATGCTCGAGCGCACTGCGGACCCAATTCCGTGGCAGTTGATCGAGGCTAACGATAAGCGCTGGGCGCGTATCAAGGTGCTGCGCACTGTTGTCGACCAGCTACGCACGCGTCTTATCCCAGTCGAGCCGCCTGTTGTACCATAGTAGCAAGGGGAGCATCGCCGATGAGTGAACGGCCTTCGTCCGATCTGCCGGCGTGTCGCGTGGATGTAACACCGGAGCAACTTGAGCGTGAGGCGGATCGGGCGGTCCTGTATGGGGCTTGCCTGCTGGTAGTGCGACCGGAAACGCGCATCAAATCCCATCTGGAGCGGGCGGTTCACGAGCTTGTTCCTGCCGTCAAAGCATACTACAGTGGTTATGACCCGGGCCTTGCGGCTCAGGCTCTGAGATATGCGGAGCAATGCGGGGCACGCACCTTTCTTGATCAAAAGGCTGCTCTCTACCGTCAGCGGCAGAGCGAGCTCCCGACCGACCTGGACGACGATTAATGAAGCCGCGTTTCGGTCTGTCAATCTGTCTCCAACGCCTGGTATGGTTTATGCAATTTGTGCTCGCATCTGGAGGTGTACTATGACTGATCGCGCAACGTTGCATGTTGAGCCTACCGGACAGCGCATCATCGAATGCTTACGAACACGACCCGATGGTCTCGCTAATCCCAAAGAGCTGGTAGAGCAGCTGCAGGTCGGCGAGGAAGAAGTGCGCTCGGCACTTGCTAAGCTCGAGCGGCTTGGCTTGGTCGACCGTGGCCATAATGAAGAGGGTCGTGAGGAATATATTTTGAACCCGGCCGCCGCGCGCCTGTAGCCTACGATGCACAGTCCTAGCTTCTCTTGGAAGACTTCGATTGCCTCCAAGGGAAGCTAGGCGTTGCGGTTAAAAAATCGACGATCAAGTGCTTGACGTTATAGGTACACTGTATTCCAGCTGCGTCTCTGCAAGCGCTCCACGCCGCAGCGTTTGAAGCATCTCCGCACCGGGCTGTGCCCTAATCCTTCGGTAATGTATGCGTAGGAGAAGCTATGGACATCCGCTGGCAAGGCGAAATATATATCGCAGCCCCGTACGATACGGTGTATGCATATCTTGCAGATTTTACGCGACACGCGGAGTGGGCGCAGACGATCGAACGGTTGGAGCTGATTAAGCCGGGCGGAGACGACGGTGTCGGTGCCCAGTATCATACCTTTGAGCGGCAGGGCATGCAGTCGAACCGGGCTCCAGGCGAGCCCATCACCCAAGGGTTTCCGGTAGAAACGATCTGCGAAGTCAGGAACCTTTCGCCCTGCTATCGCATTGCCTGGCGCGCGCACTCCGCGCGCAAGCCAACGATGAGCAGTGAGCTGTCATTTGACCTGACGGGTGATCCGGCGGGCGGAACGCGGCTCCTCCAGCGCATCGCCGTCCACACCACGAAGCCCTACGATATGCTCGATAAGCTCCGCAATCAGACCGATCCCGTGGTGCTGCGGGCCCAGCTGCGAGCACAATGGGACGCTGGCCTCCGCAATATCAAAGAGATTCTTGAGACGCAGATGCAGGAACGGCAACGCATGGTCGACAGCGGGAACGAGCCACTGACCCTGAACGACCGCGAGCGGTATGTGTAGGTGACCGCCGACAGCGTAATCGCCCCAAGCTCACCGTTCGAAACGTGGAATGTCAGCGTGGATCGTTGCGCTCCTACTTAATAGTGCACGGGCACTTGGGAACAACCAAGTACCCGTGGCGCAATCAGTCGATGGATGATCCGCGAGAAAATGAGCCTTAGCTAATCCACGTGGGTTTGCGGTGCCAGCTCGGCATCTCGTCGGCGGCGCTGGAGTCGACGGTTAAGGTAACAGCATCGTTGGCGACATGCGCAACGGCACTGCAGGGAATGTACAGCTTCTCGCGCCCTAAAAAGCCGCGGTGTACCTCAAAGCAGCTTTCCTCTTCGCTCGGTGTGACGCTTCCGACACTCGCTCCATACCAAATTTGGGCGATTTTGCCGAGTTTCTTGCCGTCCGCGGTGTGGACCTCCATGCCTTCATGGAGCTGTGTGCTCATGTCTGTCATGGCAATCCTCCTTATGTGGCATAGCTACGGATAACCGTCA
>JADDQE010000143.1 GCA_016781525.1 bacterium
TGTTGAGGTAAGGGGTTCGAGTCCCCTCAGCTCCACCATACGACGGTCAGGGGTTCGAATCCCTGGCCGTTTCGATTCAGGAACACCTGTGTAGAATTAAGCTACACAGGTGTTTTGTCGTTGGAGCTACTGATGAGTAATCAAGATCTTCTTTCACTGAGCGATGCACCCAAGCAGTACAACGTCCCTCTCGACGCGCTGGCACATGAGCTGATGGCCCGGGCGGTCGGGGCTGGTGAAGTGCGGTGAGGCGTGGTTGTTGCGCTGGTCTCAGATCCTCGGCTACAATCGCGGCACTCGCACACTCATCTGGAGCAGCTCATGGCTCGCCTCGTCAGTCTCGCCACCTTTGCAGCAGCCCTGCTGTATATCGTTCGTCTCCGCCGCGAGCTCGCAGATGCGCGCGCGAGGGGCGACATGTACCGCGATATCGCCACCAGCCTCGATCGTGAACAGAAGTCAAGTGGTAATTGAGTAGACTCATGGTAGGCGGTGCCTTCACACCAGTGCTCCGCGCCACCCCTCTCCCGTGCTGACGCAGAGGCGAGAGGAAGATTCATCTCCGCCGCTAGCCGACACACAACCGCACAACAAAGCATTACTCAGCAATTCACAACGCAGCAAACACCCCTACTCCTGCCGCAGCAGGAGTAGGGGCTGAGGGATTGGTGTCCTTTACGCCAGCTGTAAGGCACGAGACCTCCGTCGAAGCGGAGGTCTGGTTGGTATTCCTGGGGCTCAGCAGTTACGGCAGGAGCCGCTCCACGTCAACATGGATGGCGTAGAAATCCATGTTGGACAGTCCTGACACCGTGATCGAGTTGCCGCTGGCGGTGCGCTTCACGCTGTATGCTCCGGGCTGGATGTACGACGTCGGCGCATTCATTGGGTGGATCTTTACGTTGTTTGACTCGTCGGCGAAGCGGAATCTATGGTGCAGGGTGATGGTTATGCTCGTCGTGCCACTCCGGACGGTCCTTATGTCCCCAGCATCCTCCTCACAGCAAAGCACGCACTCTTGGGCTCGAATGATGGCTGGGGCTTGTGGATTGGCTATCTGTAGTGATCGGGGTTGTGCTACAGCGCGCCGATCATGTGCGCAAACCTGGACCGAGCGTCGTCCCCAACGATTCGCTGCCACATCGGCTCCGCACTTGCCAGCAGCTCGTCCCGCTCGCGGGTGCGCATCTCGATATAGTGGTTAAGCCGAGCATCCTGCCCTTGGTCAGCCGTCACCACCTCCGGCAACGCTCCTTCGGTCTTGTTCTCAGCTTGTGCTGATCGGCGCTGCGCGTGCTGGGCGTGCAGATAGGCGATTGCGACATCGGCGTCGTGCAGGTTGCCAAGATGCTCTTGGAGCGCTGTCACCTGTTCGATGATGTCGCGGGCGGCTTCGCCTAGCGCTGGCTCGAAAAGCTCCAGAGCGTAGCGCAGGTGCTTCGCGGTAATCCGCAGCTCATGCATCCGCTCCGACGAAGCGTCGACCATCACCGTCTCAAAGCGACGTACGGCCTCGTACTCACGCCATAGTGCACTGCCGGCGTAGTGCCGCACCAGCAGGGGTAAACCATCATCCTCGGCCTGTATATCCTCCAGTGGGCAGGTCAGGAAGTCCGTCAGCTCCTGTAGCAGGCGCCGCGTTCGTTTGCGCCCAAGCTCGGCCACCAGTTCGGCATGGGCCGTCTCGCGCTCATCTTGCAGCCGGCCGAGCGCCGCCTGCATCTCTGTGTCGTTGGCCTCCGCCTCCGCGTCGGCACGGAGCCGCAGCAGTAGCACGTCGCGGTCACGCACCTCGCCCAGGCTCCGCGCTAGCTGGCGTAGATGTCGCGCTAGCGCTTTGACACGCTGGGGACGATATGCAGCTGCTGTCGCTTGGAGGCTGGCTCGCAGCCTGCGCGTCGCCACACGCATCTGATGCACGTCATGCGGGTCGTCACCACCTAGGACGCCCGGTAGATGCGCGTAGAGCTTCTTGGTGTGCTGTGCCATAATCGCCCGTGCGGCGACAGCCAGGCGTTCGGAACCCCCGAACTGGCGCTGCTCGGCAAGCGCCTCGATTGCTGTCGGGAGCGTCGGGATGTTGTGCTCGTCAAGACGCTTTTTACCCATCCATGGCCTCTCACTCGAACGCACGCTGCCAGCGCGTTTACTTATCGGCGGGACTACGTTGTAGGTTAACAACCTTCATGGGTACCGCTAAGCCGTGGAAGTGTCTAACCCGAGGAGGGTAAGTCCTCGGGCAAATTTTGAACGATCTTCCGGGCGAGCCGGTAAGGTCCGCTGGACGAGCTCGCTCAACCGCGCCAGGTCATCTCGATCACCGCCTTTGAGCTCGATCTCCAGCTCATGCATCGGCTCGTGTCGGCTGCCTGCCAGGATGCGGCCCTCGTCCAGTGCTACCTCGCCAATCACTTGGCCATCCCGTACCAGAGGCCACGTCCGCCGGTAATTCTGAACCTCCAGCAGGGGTTGAAGTGCTCCGTCCCCGATCAGCCGGAACAATTCTGCGCGCACTTTGTCGGGCCAGCTCTCGGGTGCTCGGCTAGTCGTCGGTAACTCCAGCTCCTCGCGCGCGTGGACGCCGGCGGCGACGGTGCCCGGTCCCTTTAGGGTTACAACGGTCTGCTCGCCCCCTTCACGCAGTCGGACCGCGTGGCGGGTTCGGCTCAGGGCAAGTTCTGGCGTGTCGAAAAAGGTATCATGCTGATGGACCTCATGCCGCTCTCCCAGGAGATACGGTGTCCAGTCGAGCGCTTCGATCTCTTCCGCCCTCACTGGTCGCGTGAGCGTCAGCTTAGCTTCAATTTCCATCCGCTGTGCTCCCCATGGGTATGGTCGCTCGCGTCCCTGCTAGTCCAGCGTACGAGTGGACGATGCGCGACGCGGAAAGAACCGATGCAACATTAGGTGCGACCAATACGTAATGTATAGTGTGTTTGTCTCCTAGATATTAACGTGGTGCAGGTGCTCCAAAGGAAATTGGTATGAATTGCCCAAATTGCAAACGATCAGTGCCTGCTGATGCTCGATATTGTATTTACTGTGCCGCCCGCATCACGCCTCCCGCTCCTGAGGTGCAGACCGCTCCGGCAACTGGCCCCACAACCCGGCTCGACCCGCGGGTTGTACCGGCCTATACGATGCCGGCCTCCGCCGCTCCAGCGCCACAAGTAGTGGCTCCGCGTCGCGGGACGCGGCAGCACCATCGTAAGACCCCGGTTGGAGCGATCTGGCTCATCGGTCTTGGCCTTTTAATTCTAACCGGTAACATCTTTCCGGGTGTGCTTGCGCTGGTGGGCATTACATCCTATATGAAAGAGTCGGCACGTGGCCGTCCCCACAAAGCACTTGAGTCACTGGTCTTTTTTCTAGGCCTAACCGCGCTGTTTGCGGTCGGCTTCTCCTGGCCTGGCCTCTTCGTTTGGCTTGGCCTGATGATGCTAATTAAGCATCGCCGTTAGCCTTCGTTGGCCTAGCCAACCGTTGAGCGCCGACCTCGTGGCCCGCGCTCAACGGTTCAAAGCTTTCGACACCGTCGTTATGGTCGGGCGCAAGCGAATGTTTAGCTCGTTGCCTCCGCTTCGCATTAACCCGGACCGCCGAGCGGCAGCTTCGGGAGTATCTGACACAGCCGTGGCCTTAATCGGTCTGTTCCCCGCGCCACTGGCCCTGCTCTTTGCCGTGCGTCCAGCTGTAGGCATAGGCGCGGTCTTCGTACTGCAGGGCATCGCGAGTGACATACAGCGGCTTGAACGTGTCGACCATCACCGCCAATTCCTCGGTCTTGTCCTTGCCGATACTGGCCTCGGTCGTACCTGGATGTGGCCCGTGTGGCAGACCAGCCGGGTGCTGGGTAATCGAGCCTTCCTCGATGCCCCTGCGCGACATGAAGTTGCCCTCGACGTAGTAGAGCACTTCATCGCTCTCCACATTGGAGTGATTGTAGGGCGCGGGGATCGCCAGGGGGTGGTAGTCGAAGAGCCGCGGCACGAACGAGCAGAGTACGAAGTTGGGCCCTTGGAAGGTCTGGTGCACCGGCGGCGGCTGGTGAATGCGTCCGGTGATCGGCTCGAAGTCCTCGATATTGAACGCAAACGGGTACAGGTAGCCGTCCCAGCCCACGACGTCGAGCGGATGATGGTCCAAGATATGGCGCGTTAAGCGGCCGCGGGCACGCACCCGCACCTCGAACTCACCCTGCTCGCCGTGCGGCTCTAGGACGAGCGGCACACGGAAATCGCGCTCCGAATAGGGCGAGTGCTCCAGCAATTGGCCGTGTTCGTTGCGATAGCGCCGCGGCGTCGTAACCTCGCCGCTCGTCTCGATGACCAGCAGCTTTGTATCGCCTCCACTTGGCACCAAGCGCCAGGTGCAGCCGATCGGGAGATACAGGTAGTCGCCGCGCCGGTAGGGGATGTTACCAAAGATGGTCTCCAGCACGCCTTCGCCCTCATGGACAAAGAGCACCTCGTCGCCCTCGCCGTTGCGATAATAGTAGTGCTGTGGCTCCGTCGGCTTGCAGACGCCGATCGCGACGTCTTTATTGGCGAGTATATAGCGCCGCCCGGTCAGCGGGTCGCCTCCAGCTTCGATCGGCGCGGTCTTGAAGTGCCGATGGCGCAGTGCGCCCTCTTCTTCGAAGAGAATAGTTGTCGGACCAAGGTCTTCGACCGCCAAAATCTGCGTCGGGTGATAATGGTGATACAAGATCGCCTCAACGCCGCTGAAGCCCTTGGTCCCCATCACCTGCTCGCGGTAGAGGGAGCCATCCGGCTTCCGGAACTGTGTATGACGCTTGTGGGGAATGTCGCCTAGTCGATGATAGAAGGGCATCGTCGGCCTCCTGTGTTACATGCTGACCACCCTGGGGCCAGCTTATCGACACCTGTCCAGTTCTATCTTCTATTGTAGCCGACCCATCAACCGAGCCAAAAACTTCGGCGAGCCATTCTTCCAGCCCGACGGTCCCGTCGCGGCGCAGCACCCGCTGCTAGTGACCATACACGATCCGATTTTTGAGTACGCCTAGCCCGGTCACCTCCAGCTCGACCACGTCGTCGGGCTCTAACCAGCCGCCCACGGCCTCGGGTGTCAGCTCAAGAATGCACCCGCCGCCGACTGTGCCCGAGCCGAGCACATCCCCCGGGTAGAGCGTTGCGTCACGGCTAGCATGCGCAATGATTTGTGCCCAGGTGTAGTACATATCCGCGAGATTACCGCGGCTATACTCCCGACCATTGACGCGGGCAATCATGTCAAGGCGCCAGCGCTCGCCGTCGTCGTTCGTATAATCTTCAAGCTCGTCCAAGGTAACAATCGCGGGGCCTAACGAGGTCGCAAAGTCTTTGCCCTTGGCTGGGCCTAGCCCAACGCTCATCTCTTCTGCTTGGACGTCACGTGCGCTCCAGTCGTTCATGATCGTAAAGCCGGCGATGTAGTCCAGCGCCTCGTCCGCCTCGATATTCCGGCCCATCCGACCGATGACGCAGGCAACCTCGAGCTCGTAGTCGAGCCGCTCGGTGCGGGGTAGAGGGACCAGCTCGTCCGGGCCGACGATCGCTTGGTGGTTCCCAAAGTAGAAGACCGGGAGCTTGTACCAGCTTGGTGGGACCGGTTGCCCACGCTGCCTGCGCGCCGCCGTCACATGTTGCTCAAAAGTGAAAAAGTCACGCAGGGAACGCGGCCGTGGTAAGGGTGCGAGGAGCCGAACCTCCGAGCGCGGCAACAACAGGTCGTAGCCGCCAATCGAGATCGAGCCCGCTAGGTCAATCTCGTCGGGATTGAGCTCATCGTGCACAACGTCGACTGCGCCGCCGACTTGCTCCAGAACCGCGTTCACAATCTCGGCCGCCCCATCGAGGCTGATACCGCTCTCGTCACCTTCCAGCAGCCGCAGCATGTCGATCCGCTCGCCTTCGACGTCCTCGAACGCGAGCGGCGCAGCGGCTTGTAGGTCGACAACTCCGAACGGTAATAGGACGCCGGCCCGCGCATCGCGTACTGACTCACCCGATTGTTTGAACGTAATCAATTTCATGCGTGTTCCTGAAGCTGAGATGCCGGGAGTGGTTGACTTGATCCCCAGTCCCGTGCCGGAAAACAGCAGAGCCTCATCCCATGCCCTTGTCAGCAGCGCAAGGGCATGGGGTGAGAGCCCGAAGCCTTTTACAGATTGCCACGTAAGGCTTGTTCGCGCTCAATTGCCTCGAACAGCGCTTTGAAGTTGCCGGCGCCAAAGCCACGTGCACCTTTGCGCTGAATGATTTCAAAGAAGACCGTCGGGCGATCTTGAAGCGGTTTGGTAAAGATTTGCAGCAGGTACCCTTCGTCGTCGCGGTCGACCAGGATACCCAGCTCCCGCAGCGCCCCCATGTCTTCGTCGATCTTGCCGACCCGCTCGCTCAATACCTCATAATAGGTGTCCGGCGTGCGCAGGAAGTCGACGCCGTTCGCCCGCAGCGCGCGTACGGTTGCGATTATGTCGTCCGTCAGCAGCGCCAGGTGCTGTACGCCGGGCCCCCGGTAGAACTGGAGGTACTCGTCGATCTGCGACTTGCGCTTGCCTTCGGCGGGCTCGTTGATCGGGAACTTGATGCGGCCGGTGCCGTTCTGCACAACCTTCGACATCAGCGCGCTGTACTCGGTGGAAATGTCCTCATCACTGAAATGCTGTAGCTGACGGAAGCCCAGCACCTGGTTGTAGAAGTCGACCCACTCGTCCATCCGGCCAAGCTCGACGTTGCCAACGATATGATCGATGGCGGCTAGCCCAATTGGCGTCGAGGGCGCCGGCTTTTTGATCGCGTGAAACTTGGGAAAGAAGGTGCCGTGGTAGGCGTCGCGCTGAATGAACGAGTGGGCCGTGTCGCCATAGGCGGCGATCGTCGCCTTGATGACGTGCCCTTTTTGGCCTTCGATCACGGTCGGTTCGAGTATGGGCTGTGCACCGCGCCTGACCGTTTCCTCAAACGCCTGTGCCGCGTCGTCTACCAAAAAAGCAATGTCTTTGACGCCGTCCCCATGCAGCCGAACATGCTCCGCAACATCGCCCTGGGGATCGAGCGCGCCCGTGAGCACGAGGCGGATGCTGCGCTGCTCCAGCACATACGAGGTACGATCCCGAACACCGGTCTCAAGGCCTGCATACGCAACTGGCTTGAAGCCAAGGGCAGTGCGGTAAAAGTGCGCAGCCTGACGTGCGTTCCCCACATAGAACTCGACATGGTCGATTCCCTTAAGCTGAAGAAAATCACCCTCCTGGCCGCGGGCGATCTCGCGTTCGGTCATCGTCATCGTGTACCTCCTTGTACACCAGCGCGAAGTAGGTGGAGCCCTGTCGCCGCTTATTCGGCCGCTGCGTTGCAGCCGATGGCGCAAAGGTTGCTCCGGAGCCTAAATTGTATTGTAGCAGAAGCGGGTGCGCTGCTTCAATAAGTGCTGCGGCTTGGCCCATTAAGGGCGGGTT
>JADDQE010000040.1 GCA_016781525.1 bacterium
TGCGTATTATACAGAGCGGTAGGAGTTTGTCAAGCGGTCGGAGCTATCAGCCTTTGGCAGTCAGTACAGTGGAGTTTGACTGAGCCTATCGCGCTTCCCCGGAGCGGAAACGAGCTGATGCCTGATAGCTGATGGCTGACCGTCCGGCAGAGCCTCATGTTACAATGTCCGCGTTATGCGCATTTGGGCCATCGCCGATCTCCACCTGTCGTTCGCGGCATCAAAGCCGATGGATGTCTTTGGTGAGCGCTGGCGTAATCATCCACAGCGGATTGCTGCGGCTTGGCGGGAACGTGTCGCAGATGATGATGTCGTCCTGCTTGCCGGCGATAACTCCTGGGCGCTCAAGCTGCCCGAGGCACTCGTCGATCTGCAGTGGATCGCCGAGCTGCCTGGACACAAGATCCTCACGAAGGGCAACCACGATTACTGGTGGGACGCTGCGCGTAAACGGCGGGCCGAGCTTCCTGCAAGCATAACGCTTGTGGAGGCGGACGCTGTTGTTTGTGGTGGTTGGGTGCTGTGCGGTACGCGCGCCTGGCTTACACCTGGCCACCCGACATTTGATCCTGCTGCGGATGAGCGAATCTACAACCGTGAGCTGGGTCGGCTTCAGCGAGCCCTCGCCGCGGCCCACCGTTTATCGGCGAGCGGCAGCGGAGCTAAGCTGCCGATTGGGGCCCTGCTGCACTATCCGCCGTTCTATCCCGATGGCCGTCCGACCCGCTTCGCTGAGATGCTTTCGGAGGCGGGCGTGGCCTTTTGTGTCTATGGGCACCTGCATCGACGCGCCGACTGGAACGTTGCCGTGCAGGGGGAGCGCTCTGGGGTACGCTACCACCTGACGTCGGGCGATTTCCTCAACTTTGTGCCTTCGCTGATCGTGGATCAAGCTGGGCAGGTAGCGCAGCGTAGCTTCCAAGGCTAGCGCTCTCCCCGAAGGGCTGAACGGCGAGCAGAGATGCCTGGTGTAGAATATTCTAATATTGTGATATTCCTTAAAGGAGCGAACCGTGGCGACCAGCGCACTACTGACGCGGCAGGAATTGCCGAAAGAGCATACGTGGAACCTCGAAAGCATTTACGAGAACGACGAGCGCTGGGAGCAAGATTTCCAGAAGCTTGAAGGGATGCTCCCGCAGCTCGAGCAACTTGCAGGAACGCTGGGCACGGATGGCGAGGCGTTACTGGATGCGCTGCAGCAGCGAGATGAGGCGAGCAAGCTGCTGTTGCAAGTGTACGTCTATGTTAACCTGCGCCACTGCGAAGAAATGACCAATTCGCATTATCAGGCGCTAACCGACCGCGCCACGTCGATGTTCGCGCGCTTTGGCGCTGCAACCGCCTTTTTCGAGCCCGAGATTTTGGCAATACCCGACGAGCGGATGGACGAATTCTTCGCCTCAGTAGATGCGCTCGAGGTGTATAAACATGAATTGAACGAGGTCCGTCGCCAACGTGACCATATTCGGTCCGCTGAGATCGAGGCGCTACTTGCCACTAGCCATGAGATATCACGCTCACCCAATGATATATACGGGATACTGGTCGATGCGGATATGAAGTTCCCGGTGATCAAAGATGACAAGGGAAACGATGTAGAGCTGACGCAGGGCCGCTATGTGCCGGTGTTTATGGAGAGCCAGAACCGCGAGGTCCGCAAGGGGGCCTTCGAGGCGCTCTACACTACCTACCAAAGCTTTCGGAATACCATTGGCACCTCCTTGGCGAGCCACATCCGCAGCCGAATTTTCTACGCTCGTGCTCGTAACTACAAGTCCACGTTGGAGGCTGCGCTCGAGCCGAATGCGATCCCTCTCTTGGTGTACACGAACCTGATCGAGACGGTGAACGCGAATCTCCACCACCTGCACCGCTATATGCGGCTGCGTAAGCGGATGCTCAAGCTCGACGAGTTGCATATGTATGATCTATACACGCCGCTCGTTCCCAGTATCGAGGTTAAGTACAGCTACGACCAGGCGCGCGAGATGATGCTATCCGGACTTGCTCCATTGGGTGAAGACTATATCAAGGCGATGCGGTACGGTCTGTACGATGGCCGCTGGGTGGACGTTTTCGAAAACGTCGGCAAGCGCTCGGGTGCCTTCAGCTCGGGAGCCTATACGACGCAGCCCTTCATCCTCATGAACTACCAGGAGAATCTGAACAACGTCTTCACCCTGGCGCATGAGCTCGGCCACTCGATGCATTCGTTTTATACGCGGCGCACACAGCCCTATGTCTACGGTAGCTACACGATCTTTGTCGCCGAGGTAGCCTCGACGCTCAACGAGGCCCTGCTGACCAACTATCTGCTCAAGACAACCGACGATCGGCTGCTGCGGATGTATGTGCTCAACCACCAGATCGAAGAGTTGCGCACGACGATGCTCCGCCAGGCGATGTTCGCGGAGTTTGAGTACGAGACGCACCGACGGATGGAGGCAGGCCAGGCCATGACCGCCGACAGCTTTAGCGAGCTGTACCTTGACCTCAACCGGCGCTATTTTGGCCCAGACGTCGTGATGGATGACCTGATTCGGCTAGAATGGTCGCGCATCCCCCACTTCTACATGACCTTCTATGTGTACCAGTACGCCACGGGGATTGCCGCGTCGACTGCACTAGCCAAGCAAATTTTGACCGAGGGGCAGCCGGCTGTCGAGCGTTACATCAAGTTCTTGAGCGGCGGAAGCTCCAAGCACTCGATTGATCTGCTCCGAGACGCAGGCGTCGACATGACGTCCCCCGCACCTGTGGAGCAGGCGTGCGCGGTCTTTGGCGACCTGGTGTCACAGATGGAAGAACTGGCCGATACGCTGGAGGCCGACCAGCAAAGCTAGCGTGTTTCAGACCTCCAGTGTGACCCTCTGCTCGTTCCACGGGAGAGGGTTTCACCGTTTTGGGGAAGCCGCGCCGATCTTGGTATAATTCCGGTACGATTCGACGATAGTCAATCTACCGCAGCATAAAGGAAAATGCATGGCAGCTGGGACAACAGCCGGCCGGTTCGGGCCGTATGGTGGCACATATGTACCCGAGACGCTGATGCCGGCGATCTTGGAGCTGGAACGCGCATACGCCGAGGTACAGGCCGATCGAACCTTTTATGAGGAGCTTGAGCATCTCCAGCGCACCTACGTGGGGCGTCCCACGCCAATTACGTTTGCTCGACGTCTAACCGAGCACTGCGGAGGCGCCCAAATCTACCTAAAGCGGGAAGATCTCGCCCACACCGGCGCCCACAAGATCAACAATGCCTTGGGGCAAGGCCTGCTCGCGAAGCGCATGGGCAAGCAGCGCGTGATCGCGGAGACAGGCGCCGGCCAGCATGGTGTTGCCACAGCAACCGTTTGTGCACTGCTAGGGCTCGACTGTGTTGTCTATATGGGCACGGAAGATATGCAGCGGCAGCGGCCGAACGTCTTTCGCATGCGTCTGCTTGGTGCTGAGGTGCGTGGCGTGACCACGGGCTCTTGTACGTTGAAGGATGCGATCAACGAGGCGATGCGGGACTGGGTTACCAATCCCGATTCGTACTACTTGTTGGGCTCGGCACTTGGGCCGCACCCGTATCCAACAATGGTGCGGGATTTTCAGGCGGTTATCGGGATCGAGGCACGCCAACAGATGCTGGAACGAAACGGCGCTCTGCCCGATGTGATAATCGCGTGTGTCGGCGGCGGCTCGAATGCAATTGGCATCTTTCACCCGTTCGTCGGCGACGCGAGTGTCGCATTACGTGGTGTGGAGGCGGGTGGGCTGGGTCCGGCGACGAACAAGCACGCGGCCCGCTTCGCGGGTGGCTTACCCGGCGTCCTTCAGGGTACCTACTCGTATGTGCTGCAGGACGAGGATGGCCAGATTGCCCTGACGCACTCGGTGTCGGCGGGCTTGGACTATGCCTCGATCGGCCCTGAGCACGCGATGCTGCACGATAATGGCCGAGCCAGCTATACCTATGCTACCGATGAAGAGGCGCTCGCGGCCTTCCAGCTGCTGTGTAGCACCGAGGGCATTATTCCGGCTCTCGAATCGGCCCATGCCGTAGCCGAGGCAGTCAAGCTGGCCCCTAGCTTAGCCCCCGAGAAGGTTATTCTCGTAAACTTGTCGGGCCGAGGTGACAAAGACATCTTTACGGTGGCCGACCGGCTCGGAGTTGCGATCTAGATGGCGACGGCAGAAGCACAGAGGATCGAGCTGGGTCGTCCCAATCTCTTCTGGTGGGCAACGCTCGCCTACGCCGGAATTGCTATGCTTGGCTGGCTGGTGCTCGGAATTGCGCGGCTGCTGTACTGGCGGAGTACGCAGCGTAACATCGATCTGGCGCTGGCGCAGGGTGATCTTGTGCTGGCTGAGCAAGGCCGTCTCTTCGCGGGTACCCTCTTTGTCGATATGGTTTTCGCCTTCGGGACGGCCCTGGTTTTCGCTTATGGTCTTGTTGCACTTACGCGCCGGACTTGGAATGGGTGGGATCATGCGACGCTCGCGATTGGCTTTTTGACTGTTCTGTCGCTGATCATGCTCTGTGCGAGCGGCCGGCTCATGCGCTTCATGCCCCTTAGCGCCGCTCCACTTCTCGCCTTGCTCTATCTGCCGGGCACCAAGGTGGCCTGTGAAGTTCGACCAGCACCCCTGGCGGACAGCTCAGCGGATGCGCCGATCGGCACGCTCAGTCGGCAGGAGATCGAGCAGGAGATTTCCAAGGAGCGTGCCCTGATCACGCAGCTCTCCCAGAATCTCGACGTATTCGAGGTGGAGCGGGGCATCGAGACCGACCGCTTCGTTGCCCGCTACTCGGATGGGTTAGAGGAAGAGAGCGCCGACAACGCCGAATGGTTCTCGATTGCACGGGCTGTTCGCCGCAGTCAGGATCGTCTTGCGGCCTTACGGACACAGCTTGACGCCGTCCCGCACGAGTAAAGCGGGGTCAAAAGAGCAGACCGCGCCACGCATTGCGTGGCGCGGTCTGCTGCGAAGCTGTGCTATCTCCATTAAGTGCTCTGTGGAACCGCCGCGAGCTGACCACACGCCGCCGCAATTGCAACGCCCCGCTCCATGCGCACGGTACACCCAATGCCACGCTCGAGCAAGACCTGCTGGAACTGCTGGATACGCTTCCGGTGCGACCGCTGGAGCGGTGCGCCCAGTACCGGGTTCCACGGAATCAGGTTGACGTGGCAGAGCATTCCCTGGATCAGGTCTGCCAGCTGCTCCGCGTGCTCAACCTCGTCGTTCTGGCCTTGTAGCAGCACGTACTCGAAGCTGACCCGGCGGTGGGTAAGCTCGATGTACTCGCGCGTAGCGGCCATCAGCTCGGCAATCGGATACTTTTTGTTGACGGGCATGAGCGCCGAGCGAAGCTCATCGTTTGGCGCGTGTAGCGAGATCGCCAGGTTGATCGGCAGCTTCTCATTTGCCAAGCGGCGAATCCCAGGGACCAGGCCAACGGTCGAGACGGTTAGGTTCCGCGCCCCCAGGTTGAAGCCCTGCGGATCATGGAGCCGCTCGACGCTTGCCCACCACCGCTCATAGTTAGCAAATGGCTCGCCCATACCCATGAAGACCAGGTTCGTGATGTGGTCATGTCGGCTCGTGGCGTCGAACGTGTTGTTGCGCAGACCACGCGCAAAGTACAGCACCTGCTCCACGATCTGTCCAGGCGTCAAGTTCCGTAGTAGCCCCATTCGGCCTGTTGCGCAAAAGACACAGCCCATCGCGCAGCCTGACTGCGTCGAGATACAGATCGTTGCGCGGTCGGGGTACAGCATCAGCACCGACTCGAGCACGTTGCCGTCGGGAAGCTGCCACAGTACCTTGCGTGTGTCGCCGTCATCGGCTGTCTGCTCTCGCGTCAGCTGCAAGACACCGAGCTGCGCCTCGGCCTTTAGCCGCTCGCGCAGCGCCGCCGGTAGGTCGGTCATTGCATCGAATGACGGTGCCAGGTTCCGGTATAGCTGCGTCCAGACCTGCTTGGCTCGAAACGCAGGTTGCCCCCAGCGCTTCATAAGCTCAACCAGCTCCGGCTGCGTGAGGTCATAAAGGTTGAGCGCCCGCGACGTGTCGAGCGCGATTGGTTGTGCTTGATTCATTAACATAACGTCCATATTATACCAAATAACTCGACATAAAGGTGGGGTAGATGTCGGGTATTAGCTTCTAGCAGGCAACTTGTTGTGCTTTGTTCTCTGCGCTCTGTTCTTGTGCCCCTCGTCCCTCACCCTCATCCCTCATCCCTCATCCCTCGTCCCTCGTCCCTCGCCCCTCGCCCCTCGCCCCTAGCCCTTATTCGCTTGAGCAGCATTTCCAGAGCCGGCGGCGAGCCGACCACGACGGGCTCGGGTGCCGATTGGCCATTGAGCATCGTACGGAGATCGAGCGGCTGTCGGGAGTGGAGCAGGCGTGCGCCACCGCCGGCCCGTTCCAGTACCGCCATGCCCGCCGCAATATCCCATAGCTTTGGACGCCCGACAAGCGCACCGGCGGCGGTGCCGCGTGCAACGTAGCAGATATATGCAGCCATCGAGCCAAGCGAACGGACCTTACCAGGATAGTGGATACTGTAGAGTCGATGAATGTTCGATGGCACGCAAATCCACGCCTCGGAGTCGAGCAAATTCTCGCGCATAACTTCGGTAGGCTGTCCGTTGAAGAGCGCGGGCCCCCTCCGATCTGCCTCGTACCATTCGTCGAGCACAGGGAGATAGAAGCAGCCGAGGATTGGATGGCCTTGCTGCAACAGTCCAATTGAGATGCCCCAAATCGGCAGACCACTTACGAATGCACCCGTGCCGTCGATCGGATCAATTGCCCAGAGGTACTCCGCGTCGGTATTGTGTACACCGCCCTCCTCGCCTAAAATCCCATGCTGCGGGTACGTCGCCCGAATGCGCGCTCGGAGGAGCTGCTCGATCTCGACATCGGCTGCCGTTACCACACTCCGATCCGGCTTGCGGCGTACCTCGGCAGTGTTGTAGTATTTGCGACCAATCTCGCCTGCTTCGCGCACCCACGCCCGCACCTGGTCAAGTTCCATCCTGCTGCTTGCTCCGTCTGCTATGTTTGCGCGCATGCTCTAGCAAGAATCATCTCCTCATTGCTGCCGCTTATTGGTTGTCGAAGAACCGCTTGGTTGTACGCTCGGCATCAAGCCCGCGTGGGCGTTAGCGAACAATGCATGGCAACGGTGCGCCGGATGCAGGGTAGGAGGCGGCTCCTCACCCTGCATCCGTATGTTCACTACTGTGGTGGGCGCAGGGCTTCGACGACAGCCGCGAAGTCCTCGTCGGCGTGTCCGTGCGCCATGGCGAGGCGATAGATTTCACGGGCTGCCGCAACCGTTGGTAGTGGAACATTATGGAGCATGGCCTCGTCAAGCGCATAGGTTAGGTCCTTGTGCATCCAGCGCAGCGCAAAGTCGGTGGTATAGTCGCGGGCCACGATGCGCGCCGCCTTGCCCTTGACAATCGGGCTGCCCGGCGCTCCGTTGATGAGCAGCGGCACGACCTGCTCCAGATTGAGCCCAGCCTGTTCGGCGAGCACCAAGCCCTCCGCCAGAAGCGCGACCTGCACGCCACCCATCAGGTTGTTGATGAGCTTCATCGTCGCGCCGCTTCCAACCGGTCCAAGATGATCAATGCGGCGGCCCATCGCCTCCAGGATTGGGCGTGCCCGCTCAAGCACTGCCGGATCGCCGCCGACCAAAAAGCTTAGCTCGCCGCCCTCGGCTTGGGCTTTGCTGCCGCGTACCGGCGCGTCTAGGAAGGTGCAGCCCTTTTCCCTGGCAATTTCGGCAAGCTCGCGAACCCAGCCCGTCGTCAGCGTGCTCGACTCGATCAACAGCGTGCCCGCGCGCACGGCGGCCAACGCGCCATCATCGCCGAGCCAGACGCCCCGCGATGCCACGTCATCTGCGACCATACTGAGAACGACCTCGGCGCCTCCAGCCGCCTCGCGTGGTGTGCCAGCAATCTGCGCCCCCGCCTCGCTCAAGGGCTGTGCTTTCTCGATCGTCCGATTGTAGACCGTGACTTGGAAGCCGGCTTTCAAGAGATTGTGCGCCATTCCGGCGCCCATGATGCCCAATCCCAAGATTGCAACATGCGGCATTGTCGTCTCCTTCCACTACGGTAGCAGGATAGATGAGAACACCAATCGAGGCTAAAGTCAACTTGCTCGTGTGCGATTGCAGCAGGCTGTCGAGCATCAACGAAATGTGCGTGCAGTCATTGCTTGCTCCGGCCAATCGCGGCGTAGCAGCCAACTTGGCAAATACGCTGGGCTAGTGGAGCGCAGCTGTACGTGTATCGCGCATGGTAGCACAGATGCACAGTGGCTCCGCTGACCTCAGCAGGTTGTTTTCAGCCGCATTGGTATAATGCCCGCATCAGACAAAGGATAATCTCAATGGCACCCGTCAGCGATCCCTCGATCAAGATTATTCGTGGAGCTTGCCCCCACGACTGCCCCGATACCTGCGCGATGCTGGTAACGGTCCAGGATGGCACGGCGATCAAGGTTGGCGGCGATCCCGCGCATCCAGTCACCCAAGGCTTTTTGTGTGCCAAGGTCTCACACTACATTGAGCGCACCTATCATAAGGACCGCCTGCTCTATCCGCTGCGTCGGGTTGGACCACGCGGCAGTGGCAAGTGGGAGCGCATCACCTGGGATGCGGCGCTTGACGAGATCATCCATAAGTTTCGGGGGATTATCGCCGAGTATGGTCCGCAGGCGATACTGCCATACTCCTACTCCGGCTCGCTTGGGCTGCTGATGTACGGGTCGATGGATCGGCGCTTCTTTCACAAAATGGGTGCGTCCCTGCTCGATCGCACTATTTGCGCGTCGGCCGGCAGCCAGGGCTACAGGTACACCGTAGGTGCAAGCATTGGCACCGATCCCGAGCAGTACGCCAACGCCAAGCTGATCTTGCTGTGGGGCACCAACACACTGACGTCGAATCCGCATCTGTGGCCGTTCATCAAGCGGGCCCGAGCCCGTGGTGCACGAGTAGTCGCGATCGATCCATACCGCTCGCGAACAGCTCAGCAGTGCGACGAGCACATCGCCCTCAATGTCGGTACAGATGCCGCGCTCGCGCTTGGCTTGCTCAACGTTATCTTCGCCGAAGGGCTCGAGGATCGTGCCTACCTGCGTGATTACACGCTTGGCGAGGCAGCGCTCCGCGTGCGAGCCGCAGAGTATTCCCCGGAGCGCGTGGCCGAAATTACGGGCATCCAGCCTGAGCGGATCATCGCACTGGCGCGAGAGTATGCGACTACCCAGCCAGCCGTGATTCGCATCAACTATGGTATGCAGCGGCACGCGGGTGGTGGTATGGCCGTGCGAACTGTGGCAACCCTGCCGGCTGTCATCGGATCGTGGCGTTATCCGGCTGGCGGCATCTTGCTGAGCACCAGTGGAACGTTCCCACTTAACTTCGATGCGTTGGAGCGTCCGGATCTGGTCCCTGCGGGCACGCGCACGATCAATATGAATGAGCTGGGCAACGCGTTGACCACGGCCGCCGACCCGCCGA
This sequence comes from bacterium, assembly GCA_016781525.1. GTDB lineage: Bacteria > Chloroflexota > Chloroflexia > Chloroflexales > Kallotenuaceae > LB3-1. The sequence goes on from JADDQE010000040.1 coordinate 9,545, forward strand.
TCAAGGCGCTCTTTGTTTACAGCGCCAATCCGGCCGCGGTCAACCCGGATCTCGAGCGGGTGCACCAAGGTCTGATGCGCGATGACCTGTTCGTCGTGGTCCACGAGCAATTCCCGACTGATACCGCCGAATATGCCGATCTTCTGCTCCCCGCCACAACACAGCTAGAGCACGCGGATATTCACAAGGCATACGGCCATATGTACATGCTCTGGAACGAGGCGTCGATCGCAGCACTTGGCGAGACGCTGCCGAACACCGAGCTCTTTCGACGGCTGGCCGCGCGCATGGGCTTTGACGATCCATGCTTTCAAGAGTCCGACGAAGATATGGCGCGGGCGGTGCTGCGGTCTGATCATCCCGCGCTCGAAGGCATCACGCTGGAAGCGCTCAAAGAGCATGGCTGGCTGCGGCTGAACGTGCCCGAGGAGTTCGCGCCGTTTGCCGAGGGCAACTTCCCCACCTCCAGCGGCAAGTGTGAGCTGTGGTCAGAGGGGATGGCCGCCGCGGGGCTTGATCCGGTGCCAACCTTCACTCCTCCGGGCGAGAGCCGACAGTCAGCTCCTGAGCTCGCCGCTAAGTATCCATTGGCGCTGCTTACGCCGCCGGCGCATCACTTTTTGAATACCACGTTCGTGAATGTGCTCCAGCGCTACGAAGACGGACCGAAGCTTGAGATTAATCCAGCTGACGCCCGCGCACGCGGTATAGGCAACGACGACATGGTACGTGTCTTCAATGGTCGTGGCTCGTTCAAAGTTCCGGCGGCGCTCACCGATCGCGTCAAGCCGGGTCTCGTCGTCGCACCATCGATTTGGTGGCGCAAGCTGATGCCCGACGACAAGGGCGTTAACCATACGACGTCGCAAGCGCTCACGGATATGGGTGGTGGAGCGACCTTTTACGATAACCTCGTGGAGGTTGAGAAGGTCTAGGTCGATACGGCCTCGTCCTCGACCTAGACCTTCCTGCGGGAGAAGATAAAGGGAAGCGTCAGCCAGCGGGTGCCTGCGCTTGTGCAACACGCGCACGGCCTCGGACTGTGGGGATCCAATCTTAATTTAAGGGTGCTGCTTTTGCTGTGACGGAAGACAAGGCACGAGGTATGGTAAGATAGCGCGCGCAAGAGAACCATTCCCCTGATTGGTGCGTATAGTTGATAAGGAAGCCGAAGGTTGGCGCAGGTACAACAACGTCCAGCAGACGCGGTCAGCGATGAGCAGTTGATCGAAGCCGTAGCGCGGGGCGATCGCCATGCCTTTGAAACACTGTATGATCGCTATTCGCCCGCGGTCTTTGGCTTGGCGTTGAAGACCCTGCGTGAGCGCGAGGTTGCCGAAGAAGCCGTCCAAGAAGTATTTTGGCGCGTCTGGCAGCGTGCTAAGAGCTTCGAGGCTGGGCGTAAATTTGCGCCGTGGCTCTTCGGCATCGCGCACAATTATTGCATCGATGAGCTACGCCGTCGCCGTGCGCGGCCGCAGCCCGTCTATGAGGATGATGAGCATCCGGTTTTGAGCAGTATCGCCGAGCCAAGTGATGTCGCTGATGCAGCACTCGAATCGGAGCAGCGGCGTATCGTGATCGGTGCGCTCCAGCAGCTGCCCGCCGAGCAGCGCCAAGCATTGGAGCTGGCTTACTTCGGCGGTCTGACGCAACAAGAGATCGCGGCACGGCTCGGCAATCCTTTAGGCACAATCAAGACCCGGATGCGGCTTGGGCTGCAAAAGCTCCGCGGTATCTTGCAGGGGCAGTATGCCGCCGAATAGCCGACGTTACTAGCTTCAACATTTATAGGTATAGAGCGGATAACGTTCATGGAGATGCACACGGAGCACATTGAAGATCTCGCCGAGGGCTACGCGCTTGATGCGCTGGAGCCGGGAGAGCGTGTGCGTGTTGAGGAACATATCGCTATTTGCCGCCTATGTAAGCAGCATATGCAGGGTGTTCATGACACCGCCCAATTGCTGGCGTTCGCGGCGGCACCAATTGCGCCACCAGACCGATGTAAGCTTCGGGTGATGGAAAAGGTCGCGCGGGAGCAGTTCTTAAGCACCCCGACGCGTCGTCAACGTACCGGGCGTATGCTGTCTGCCTGGGCCACCTTTGCAACGATCGCTCTGATTGCGATGGGCGCCTGGACTATATCGCTTCAGCGCGAGGTTGCGGCGATGCAGGACCAGCAAGTGCGCGCGCAGGGCGAGCAGGCAACCCTGCAAGCTCAGATCGCCCATTTTGCCAGCACCGAGACGGTACGCTCACTACGTGCCGAAGGCATTGCCACGGGCGCAACGGCCAAGACGTACATGACGCCTGGTAAAAACGAGGCTCTGTTGGTTGTCAGAAATTTGCCCAGACTGGAGCCTGGCAAGGCCTACCAGGTTTGGGTGGCGCGGCCTGGCCTCCATCAACCGCTGAGCGTCTTTACAGCAAATCAGTCAACCGAATCTGTGATGCTGCGGACGCCCGAGCCAATGGATACCTACAGGTGGATCATGGTGACGATTGAAGATGCGCAGGGCGCGCAGCAGCCAAGCCAGGAGACAGTGCTCTTCGGCGATTTGTAGCGACATCGTAATATCCGAACTTCCATTCGAACCCTCGGGGAGCCGATAAGTGCCCGAGGGTTCGCTGTTGTTTATCGGCCAGTACCTTGCCGCTTGTCGCCTGCTCCATCCCCTTTGTATTAACAGCCGCTCCTGCACAAGCTCCGCATTCAGCGAGGTATTTGCTATGGACATCGAGCAAGCATCTCCAGGATATGGGCAAATCATGAACTATGTATTCATCGGACCCCGCTGGAGTGCTACTCCGACGGTGTGCAAGCTAATCACGCGCCGTCGCACGCGCCAGTCTGGACAAATGGTCCAGGCTGGCGCGCTTTCAAACGCAGAGGCGCGTCAATGCTGGAGTGTCTTGGGCCAGTGGCGCAAGAGCACTTTAGCCTCTTCGTCAGCGATGACGGCGACGCCAGCAGGATTGGGGTGGATATTGGTCCACCAGCGTACATCACCCTCGTGGAGATGATCCTGCCCCGCGCCTAGCACCGGAATCTCCTCGTCGACGACGCCGTAGCCTCGAACGCGCAAATCCCAGTTGCCACGCTCGGTTTCGCGGCGCATTCGTTCGTAAATATCGACAACGGGGATGCCAAGCTGCCGACCCAGCCCACGCACAACGTCGTAGATTGGCTGCAGCAAGGGGTTGCGGTCGAACTCGTAGTGAGCGGGGTAGTCGACGTAAATGCCGGTCTCGAGCAGCAGCCGCACCTGGGGGAAGTCGGCCTGCAGGCGCTGGCAGAGCTGAGTAAGATGCTGGTGGAAGCCATCGACGCCATAGGTCTTACGGTCATTTATGCCGTAGCGGACGAAAATATAGTCGGGAGATGGATTGCGGTTGAATGTCCGGTTATAGCGCCTGAGAAATTGCACCACGGTCTCGCCGTCGAGGGCTTCATTCGACACTCGGCAGTCGTCGTCGGGATAGTGGGTGTGGAGCAGCTTTTCGAGCACGTGCTCGTGTTTGAGGCTCGGCGGCAAGTACGACGTAGCAAGGGTACAGTCGCCAATCAGCATTAAGTGCACGCCCATACGGCTCCACACTGTCGGATTGAAGGGGCTCGGAATAACAAATGCTCAGCCTTCGACGAGGTTCGGGAACCCACTACCCGTTGTTACCGCTCATGCTCTTCCATCAGGGCTAGCTGGCGCGCTACCTCTTCAACGGCTACACGCTGCTTGCGGTAAAAGTCGGACTCGCTCATTGCCAAGCGCAAGGCAATGTCACGAATGCGCAGACCCTGCAAAAAGCGCAGGTGCAGAATGTTGTACAGCACCCACTCTTGTGCGGTTGGGTCGAGCTGATCGTCTGGCCGTAAGTTTTCGATTGCGCGCCGCAGAACAGCTTGCAGCGCTTTGGTGGAGCTGCCGGTCTCATGAAGTGCGTTTCGGACCGCACGCAGACCGAGGAGCGGGCTCTCCGATAGCTTGGGCCCGCCCCAGTAGTGTTTGAGCGCGTCTTGCACCAGCTGGTCGAAATTGGGGAGCAGCGCTACATCGGCCTCAAGCTGCTCGAGTGTTGCGGGCGTGACCGTTTCAAGGTGCGACGACATCTGCTGCAGCGTCTGCATCCCTGGCGTCAGACTGGCCAGCGCTCCATAGATGCGATCCTGGAGCTGTACATTCTCGAGTGCCAGCTCCATCTGATGCGCCAGCGTGCCGATCAGCCGGCGGACTTCGGGTGTCGTCCGCGACGTTGGACATGCCACGCCGACAACGCCCAGAAACTCTCCGGAAGCTGTGTTGAGCGGCAAAATGCAGTAGCTGTCGATCGGCAGGAAGTCGGACGTGTCGGGAATGGCGCTGCGCTCGCGGTGCCGGAGCTTACGCGCCTGCTCCAAGATTTCCACGAGCTTGTGTTGCGCGAAAAAGCGTTTGATCTCGTGGCGTGGTCCAACCGAAGCTTTGACCATTGCCCCGTCGCCCTCGGGCGCTGCGACAAAGCCGCGCTCTGCACGCATAGCACCGCAGATTGTGATCAGGGTGTTCTCAAGGAGGCGCCGTAGGTCAGTTCGCGTAAACGCTTTACGGTCGAAGCGCCGCAGCAGCTGCAGTTGGTCTCGATCCTGCCAGAGTAACAAATTTTCAAGCCGCGGACGCAAGTAGTCGATCAAGTTCGGCACGACCACCGTAAACATCATAATCCCGAAGATAACGATCGTGTCCCGCGGCAGGCCCAGTACGTTTTCAAATAGCGGCAGCACTTGAAAACAGAAGACAACGACAAGACCGACAAATGGTCCTACCAGCAGCCAGCGGATAAAGTCCTGCTTGACGACACGGTCCGGCAGCAGCGCGCCCTGATAAGCGACGCTGTACGCTAGAACCAGGATCAGCGCTCCAACGCCAATATTCGTAATAATTGCCAGGGTCAGTACAATCGGAGCAGGCAGCGACGAAGCAAAGCTTGCCAGGATTAAGTAGGGAAACACTCCCAGCCCGGGCGCTAAGAACGAGAGGCCGAGGTAGGCGATACGCCGGCGCGATGCTGGCGTTGTATGCAGCCTGCGGGCACGATAGATATTGTACAAGCCGCCAACCGTTACCACGCCAAACCAGGTGGCAAAGACGGCAAAGAAGGGACCCGCGCTGAGCTGCTGGACCGGCCCGATCGCTGCACGACTGCGCACCAGCAGGTCCGTCCCTGCCGCGAGCAGGAAGAAGATCGCGGCGGCGCAGTATCCGGCGATAACCACCCAGCGCCGACGCAGCGACTGCAACCCGACCGATGTCAGTAGCGCATCAGACAAGTGTAGGTAGGCCGCAGGCACCAAGGCGATGCCGAGCCACTGTGCCCTGAGCAAGAACTGACGCGTATCACTGCGGCTCGCCCGGTCGATGAGCACGTCGCCGCTAAACACGATCACGACGCCACCCAGCAGTAGCGCCGTCGCTCGCGCAACAGTGTTACGCCAGTTCCGGGTTGTGATATAGAACAGGAGCGAAAAGGTAACAACAAGAATTGCTTGAGAAACCACCGCGTTGAAGCGCAGTAGCGCGTCTGTGATCCACGAAGTTTGCATATCAGATGGTACGCCGCGGCAATTGGAGCATACTCCATTATACCATCGGAGGCCGAGGCGACGAATGACGCAGGCCTTACATGCCCAGCGTCATTCGTAGCGCTAGGATAAAGGCAATAACGCCCGCGAAGAGCCCAAAGACCAGCACAAATCGCTGTAGTCGGGGCACGAGGTTGAGCGTCATCGAGCCGAAACAGCCGAAAAAAACCGCGATCGATAACCAGAGCGCTGCCCCAGTCCAGTCCGCGCTGCTGAAGCCGACGTACAGCCCAAAGACGAGCATGATTGCGGCGAAGAACAGCATTCCCCGTCCTGTCGCCGGATCCCCCCCGGTATGCATTGCCTGCGGACACTCCTTAGCTGTGGGTGGCCTACCGCTTACCGCTCAAAAGCTATGTGCCGGTGTGTACAGCACGCGGCGAGCCGCGATACGGCTGCTGCCGAACAGACAGCTACGTGCGGCCTCCCCCGTACGACTGTGTCCCTGCTACGGCGGGGTCGGGCCTGTGTGGTAACATTGCCGGGCGCGAGCTGGTGCGGCTAGATCGGGTGTTGAATTTACTGAATGAGGCGGGACCAGCGTGCTGCCAGCCTCCGCGGATGTGCTTGACGTGATCTGTGTAACGGCTCGGCCAATGGCTGGTCACCCTTTGTAAGCGGAATGTAGGGAAGATCGGAGCATGCACATCTTCGTCTCGCTTGGCGCCCTGGTTCTGCAGCTGCTGCCGATCATCGTATTCTTCGTCGCCGGTGTGCTGATTCGCCAGCAGCTGCTGCGTCAATCGGAGGGCGATCCTGTCCGCCTCCGTGGCTTCCAGCGCGGCCTCAACCTTCTGCTGATGGAGTTGTTTCTGCCGGCGATCGCGTTTCTCTCAATGGCCCGCCTGCCGCTGAATGACTCAGCTGCAAGTCCCTGGCAGCTGGTATGGGTTCCCGTGTTGGGGCTAACGGTTGCGCTGTTGGCCTTACTGATCAATCACTTGCTGCTGGCGTTGCCGCCCGTCCGCCCCGCGGCTGAGCCGCAGCGCCGTGCACTCGACATGCTTGCCCCTTGGAGCAACTCGGTGATCGTGGGGCTGCCCACGGTCGCGACGCTGCTTGGTCCCGAGCTCTTGTACGTCCCGTTTCTGGAGTCGAGCTTTGTCTGGACGCTGATCCTCGGGCCATTGATTATTCATCGCGCGGCTGAGCGACATATGCTTTGGGCGTCGATCCGGCCATTACTGACCACTCCCTGGTTTTGGGCGATTCCGGTCGGAATTGTGTGGGGCATCTTACGCCTACCACTCGGCGGCGTAGGCCTCGCGATTTTGGAGCGCGCGCGCGAAGCGTTCCTTGCGCTCGGCCTCGTGGTCGTCGGCATTGGCTTCGATTCGGCCCGCCTTCGACCGCGCAACGTAGGGCGATTGCCACTTCTTGCCATCGGAGTTAGCGGGGCAGTCAAGCTGCTGCTCTGCCCGCTCCTGGCGCTGCTGCTCGCGCTCCCGCTTGCATTGCCGCAGGGTGTTCCCGCTGCGCTTGCCCTGACCATTGCCACGCCCTCCTCGCTAACCGCTTACATCATCAGTGAGCGCGAGGGGATCGATCCAGAGTTCATGAGCTTTGTCTTTGCGCTGTATGGAGTGCTCTTCTTTGTCACGGTGCTGATCGTTCGGGCTCTGATGTTGCCAGCGTTCGCCGATTAGCTATTCGTTGGTGCTTGGGCTCAAGAAACAGGCTCTGCTTGCCTCGCTCGAGATCACCCGGCCCCGGGGGAGTCGTATCAGCTTGGCACACTTCGGGCCCCGTGCTATGATGCGTACAGCTACCCGCAACGTCGTCGTTCGCGGGAAATATTGTTTGTGAGGCGAATAAGGATCGCATAGATGATTGAGGAACGACAACGCGAGCGCCAGGCGTCGGCCCGACCTGCTCCAGATGCGGCAGATGCCGCGCGCAATCCGGGCTGTGTGCTCGACCTGGGCTGGATCGAAAGTGTCCGAGTTAACCGTAGTGCCGTCGAGCGCAGGATAGCAGGCCTACCAGGGCGCAGAACGGTTAAGCAGCAGTGGCAGGCCGCTTGGCTGCTCCGTGCTATTAGCTGTATGGACCTGACCACTCTTTCGGGTGACGACACTGCTGGTACGGTGCAGCGGCTCTGCGCCAAGGCGCGGCACCCAGTGCGTGCTGATATCCTCGAGGCATTGGGCGCCGAGCAGCTCCAGCTGCAGGTCGGCGCGGTCTGTGTGTATCACGTTTTTGTGCCCACCGCCGTCGAGGCGCTACGCGGCACCACGATTCCCGTCGCCGCTGTCTCGACAGGCTTTCCTGCCGGTCTCAATCCGTTCGAGCTGCGTGTACGCGAGATCGAGGAGTCGGTCGCCGCCGGCGCGCGCGAAATCGATATTGTCATCTCGCGGCACCATGTGCTCACCGGCAACTGGCACGCGCTCTACGACGAGGTGGCGGCGTTCCACGCGGCGTGCGGTGATGCCCATCTCAAGACGATTCTGGCAACCGGCGAGCTCGGTACACTGCGCAATGTCGCCAAGGCAAGCCTCGTCTGTATGATGGCCGGGGCCGACTTTATCAAAACGTCGACGGGTAAGGAGACGGTTAACGCGACCGCGGCGGTTAGCCTGGTGATGCTGCGAGCCATTCGTGACTACTATGTCCGAACGGGTCATCACGTCGGCTTTAAGCCGGCGGGTGGCATTAAGACCGCGAAGCAGGCGCTGGAATGGCTGATTCTGATGAAGGAAGAGCTTGGCAACGAGTGGCTGCGCCCGCATCTGTTCCGCTTCGGCGCGAGCTCGTTGTTGGGCGACATCGAGCGGCAGCTTGAACACTTCGTGACGGGTCAGTACTCGGCGACCTTCCGGCATCCGATGGTTTAAGCAGAGCAGGGAACCTAGAACAGAGCGCGCAGAACAAAGAACATTAACCGAGACGTACTGCCCTTTGCGCTTTGCCCTTTGCGCTTGGTTCTTCGTCCATTGGTTTTTCTCTTTTGCTCGGGAAGCTATATGACTGTTGCACACATCTTCGAGACGATGGAGTACGGGCCGGCTCCTGAGAACGCGGGGCTGGCGAACGCCTGGTTGGATCAGCACGACCGGCGCTTTGGTATGTTCATCGACGGTAATTGGACGACACCGGATGATGGGCGGTTGTTCGAAAGTGTCAATCCGGCCAACGGCAAGCGGATCGCACAGATCACGCAGGCTACCGAGCAGGAGATTGACGGTGCAGTCGCAGCTGCATGCCGCGCCTTTGAAACATGGTCACAGACGCCAGGCCATGTTCGCGCCCGGTATCTATACGCCCTAGCCCGCCAGCTTCAAAAGCACTCGCGGCGCTTGGCAGTGCTGGAGACGCTCGACAACGGCAAGCCGATCCGCGAGACCCGCGATCTCGATGTTCCGCTGGCGACACGGCATTTCTACCACCACGCCGGCTGGGCTCAGCTGATGGCCTCCGAGCTACCTGACTGCGCGCCACTCGGCGTCGTCGGCCAGATCATTCCTTGGAACTTTCCGCTGCTGATGCTCGCCTGGAAGGTCGCGCCGGCTCTGGCGATGGGTAATACGGTGGTGCTCAAGCCGGCCGAATGGACCTCGCTTTCGGCGCTGGCCTTTGCGGAAATCTGTGCCGAAATTGGTTTGCCGCCGGGCATTGTCAACATCGTGACCGGCGACGGCAAGGTTGGCGAGCTCATCGTCAAGCATCCCGATATCAACAAAATTGCCTTTACGGGCTCGACTGAAGTCGGTCGGATTATTCGCCAGGTAACTGCCGGCAGTGGTAAATCACTATCGCTGGAGCTCGGGGGCAAGTCGCCCTTCGTGGTTTTCGAGGATGCCGATCTCGACAGCGTCGTCGAGGGCATCGTCGACGCTATCTGGTTCAACCAGGGACAGGTCTGCTGTGCCGGCTCACGGCTGCTGATGCAGGAGGGGATTGCTCCGCGGCTGATCGACAAGCTCCGCTCGCGCATGGAGCGGCTGCGTGTCGGCGACCCGCTCGACAAGGCGATCGACATCGGTGCGATCGTGGCACCTACCCAGCTACAGAAGATTCAGCAGCTGGTGGCCCAGGGCCAAGCTGAGGGAGCGACAATGTGGCAGCCCTCCTGGGCCTGTCCTACCGAAGGCTACTTTTATCCCCCGACGCTCTTTACCAAGGTCGCGCCCGCGGCAACAATTGCGCAGGTGGAGATTTTTGGACCGGTCCTTGTCAGCATGACCTTTCGCACGCCAGCCGAGGCGGTTGCTCTCGCGAATAACACGCGCTTTGGGCTTGCGGCGAGCGTGTGGAGCGAGGATATCAACCTCGCGCTCGATATCTCACGCCAGATCAAGGCCGGCGTCATCTGGATCAATAGCACCAACTTGTTCGACGCCGGGGCGGGCTTCGGCGGCTACCGTGAAAGTGGCTTTGGGCGCGAAGGCGGCAAGGAGGGGCTCTACGAGTATGTGAAGAAGGCATCAGCCATCAGCCATCAGCCATCACAAGCGCTGGACAGCACATATGACGCCAAGCGCAATGGGGACTCGAATGGTCGAGCTGAAGCCCCTAGCCTGAAACCTGAAGACTTACCGCCCATTGACCGTACGCCCAAGCTCTACATTGGCGGCAGGCAGGCGCGTCCAGACTCGGGCTACAGCCGAAGCGTACACGACGCGCGGGGGCGAATCATCGGCGAGGTTGGCGACGGCAACCGCAAGGATATTCGTAATGCGGTTGAAGCGGCGCGCGCAGCGAGCAAGTGGGCCGACCAGACCGCCCACGCACGAGCCCAAATCTTGTACTACGTTGCAGAAAATCTCAACGTGCGTGCGGACGAGTTTGCTCAACGGATCATGACCCAAACTGGCCGCGATCGTGCCTCGGCCACACGTGAGGTCGACCTGACGATCGAGCGGCTGTTCACTTACGCCGCCTGGGCCGACAAGTACGATGGTGCCGTCCATGCTACTCCACTGCGCAACGTCACCCTTGCGGTGCCCGAGCCGATCGGGGTGATTGGCGTCGTCTGTCCCGACGACTATCCGCTCCTCGGCTGTGTGTCGCTCTTCGCGCCGCCGGTAGCCATGGGTAACAGCGTCGTGCTGGTGCCGTCGGAGCGTCATCCCCTATCCGCAACCGATCTGTATCAGGTGCTTGACACAAGCGATGTGCCGGCTGGAGTTGTCAACATCGTCACCGGTGCCCGCGACGCGCTTGCAAAGGTGCTTGCCGAGCATAATGACGTCGACGCCCTCTGGTACGCTGGTACTCCTGACGGTGTTGCTCTGGTGGAGCGTGCCTCGGTGGGCAACTTGAAGCAGACCTGGGCCTGGAGCGAGCCGCGTGATTGGTTCGACCCGGCGAGTGGCGAAGGTGAGCTCTTTTTGCGCCACGCCACCCAGGTGAAGAATATTTGGGTGCCATACGGAGCGTAGCCTCCGGCCCACGTCCGTCGCCCGTCACTTGGGCCAGGCACATCCTGCAGTTCTTGTAGCTGTGAGGCGTCTAAGGTGGCTTGTTTGACGCACCATCGTTACCTTGCTAGACTGGCGGCGCGAACGAGTAGTCCAAGCGTAACAGTCCAACCATCGCGCGTCGAGGAGTGACTATGAATGTGCTAACCTTGATTTTGGCCGGCGGTCGTGAGCGGCGCTTGAGTATCTTAGCCGCCCATCGCGCAAAGCCAGCATTACCATTTGCCGGCAAATACCGCATCATCGACTTTGCGCTATCGAACTGCGTGAATTCGGGGTTGCGGCGGGTTGCGTTGCTAACCGATTACCGGCCACAATCCCTGCTGGATCACGTTGGTCTTGGGGGGCCATGGGATCTCGACCGCCGGCGGCCCAACGGCCTCTTCATCTGGCAGCCGTTTCGCGATGAATATAACGAGGACATCTACCGCGGAACAGCAGGGGCGTTGCTCCAGAACCGGCGGCGTCTGGCGGAAGATGGCTGCGATGTGACAATGGTGCTGTCGGGCGACCAACTCTATGCGATGGATTATCGTCCCTTGCTGGCTGCTCACGCCGAGCGTGGCGCGGATCTCACGATCGGCGTCGTCCCTGTGCCATCGGATCAAGTCGATCGCTTCGGCATGGTCGTCGTGGACAACGACGGGCGGGTCGCGGAGTTCCAGGAAAAGCCGCGACAGACGACAAGTACGCTGGGCTCGATGGGTGTGTATGTCTTTAATACCGCTCGGCTCTTGCAACGGCTGCAGGAAGACGCACGCGATCCCGCTTCTTCACATGATATCGGCCGCAACCTGCTCCCGCGGATGGTGCAGTTCGACAATGTGTTTGCGCATGTCTTCGACGGCTACTGGCAAGATGTCGGCAGCCTGCCGGTCTATTGGCGCTCGCAGCTCGACCTCTTGGACGAGAATCCGCGCCTCGATCTCAATAATCTCAACTGGCTCATCCGTACGCGCTCGGAAGAGCGTCCGCCGGTCAAGCTACTGCCGGGCGCCCAAGTCCACCGTAGCCTGATATCCAATGGCTGTATCGTGCAGGGGCAGGTTATCAACAGCGTCTTATCTCCTGGCGTCCGTGTCGCACCCGGCGCTGTCGTGCGCGATTCAATCGTGATGCTGAACACGGTCGTCGAGGCGGACGCAGTGGTCGATCGGTGCATCGTTGATGAGCAGGTGCGGATCGGGCCGGGTGCGCAGGTCGGCGCCGATGTTGGTCAGCTTCGGCCGAATATGACCGAGCCCGAGCACATAACGCAGGGCTTGACTGTGATCGGCTACGGGGCGAAGATCCCCACCGGCGCTGTGATTGGCCGCCAGTGCCGTATCGATCCTGAGACCACCGAAGACGCTCTTCCTGGCCTTGAGGTACCGAGCGGCACAACGGTGATGCAGGCGCTCCAAGCGGTTCGGTAAAATCCTTGCGCTAGAGCAAACCTCCTGTGAGCCCTCGGCTACAGGAGGTTTGCTGCGTTTAAAGGCTTGGATGGCTATCTGTGGATGTTCGCGGCACTCGCGACCTGGCTGTAGTCGTCGGTTTGCTCCAGCTAAAAACTGTCGGAGGGCGCGTCTTCGCTCAACACCTCGCGCGAACGTCCGCCCTCTGCCGGCCCGACGACGCCGCGCTGCTCTAGCATTTCGATCAGCTGGGCTGCCTTGGAGTAGCCAATCCGCAGCCGGCGTTGCAGCAGCGATGCCGATGCTCGCTCGTGCTGCCGAACCAGCTGAATCGCCTTCGGCAAGAGCTCGTCCTGCTCGCTGTCACTCAGCTGGCCGGTATGTCCGTCGGGCAGCGGTGATACCGCGATTGTCGGTAGCGCTGCATCGTCAACCGACGCACCATCCTGAGCTTGCTCGTCGCGCTGCACTGGTTTCAATGGCAGGGGCTTGGACTCGGCTGCCTCGACGGGCTTCTGTGCAGCCCGCCAGAAGCGCGTAATGTTCTCGATCTCCTTGTCCGTCACGTTGGTGCCCTGCACGCGAATCGGCTTGGGCGCGTCCGAAGCAAGGTAGAGCATGTCACCGCGGCCGAGCAGGTTCTCGGCGCCGCTTTGGTCCAAAATAACCCGCGAGTCGATCTGCGACGTCACGGCAAAGGCCATGCGCGTCGGGAAGTTAGCCTTGATCAAGCCTGTCACGACGTCGACCGACGGCCGCTGAGTAGCGAGAATCAGGTGGATGCCAATCGCGCGCGCCATTTGGGCCAGGCGACAAATCAGAGTCTCAACCTCGTCAGGCGCCATCATCATCAAGTCTGCGAGCTCGTCGATGATGATGACGATATACGGCAGGGGCTCAAGACCCGCGCCGCCCTTCTTCGCGACCTTGTTGTATGAATCGATATTGCGGTAGCCCTTCTGGGCCAGCAGCTTGTAGCGCCGCTCCATCTCGCGCACCGCCCACTTAAGCAGACTTACCACGCGCTCTAGCTCGGTCACGACCGGTGCGAGCAGGTGCGGAATATGGTTATAGACAATCAGCTCGACCATCTTCGGGTCGACCATGATAAATTTGAGGTCGTCGGGCGTGTACTGCGTTAGCAGCGTACACACAATCGAGTTGACGGCGACAGACTTGCCCGAACCGGTCGAGCCAGCGATGAGGAGGTGAGGTGCCCTGGTCAGGTCGGTAATTACCGGCGCGCCTGAAACATCGCGGCCGAGCGCTAGCTTGAGCTTGCCCTTGTGCAGCGCGAATGCATCGGTGTCAATACATTCCTTCATTGCCACGGAGGCGATCGCAGCGTTTGGAATCTCGATCCCGACAAAGGATGTGCCTGGCACTGGAGCTTCGATGCGAACGGATTTTGCCGCCAGTGCCAGGGCTAGGTCGCGCTCGAGTCCAGTGATCCGGCTGACCTTGACACCGATTGCCGGCTGCAGCAGGTATTGCGTCACTGCCGGACCGACGTTCATGTCTTTGACCTGGGCCTCGATCTTAAAGGATGCTAGCGTATCCTCGATGATGCGGGCTTTGGTGCGCTTCTCGTTGTCGTCGACCTCGCTCTCGCTGAAGTCGTCGAGCAGCGCCATACTTGGTACCGGCCAGGCCTGGCGCGGTCCTCCGGCATCGATCGCGGCGATTGCTGCCTCCTCCGCGGCTTCGGCCTCGGCCTTGGCTGCCTGCTTCGGCGAAAGGGTCTTAGCAGGAGGAGTGCTCACGGCGGGCTGGTAGGAGGCCGCGGGCGTGGTATTGCGCTCGGCCTTAACGCTCTGCGGCAGCTCGATCCGCTGTGTCTCAGCATTTGCCAGGGCGGTGCGCGGGCCTGAGAGCGGTCCGTCGCTCTTGACGGTATCGGCAGTCGCCGGCGAGCTCTCTGGGCGATTGAAGAGGTTGGCCTGGGTCGGACGCGCCGCGATTGGGGTATAGATCATCTGTCGCTGCAGCTCGGCATCACTCGGCGCTTCCAGCGCAGGCTTCGGCGGCTGTGCGCCATTGAGCGCCGGGCGCTGCGGTCGCTTGCCCTTGAGCTCCTCGGCGAAGGGTACCGGCTCTGGTGCCAGCTCGTCTTCCTGCTCGACTACCTCCACGTCAGGCCCGCGCAGCGTCGTCCACAGCGTGGCGAGAAGCGCCTGCGCTCGGCCCAGAATCTGGCGTAGCGTCACATTAAAGGTGAGCATGACGCCGAGGACAAAGATCAGCGCCAGCAGCACGACAGCGCCCGCGATGCCAAATGCATGCATCAAGAGCAGATCGATCGAGCCGCCAATTGACGCGGGCGGATCAAGCTGATCCAGAAAGATCGTGCGCGTTGAGCCGAACTCCATGGCTGAGATCAGCACGACGGCGAGGAGCAGGACGCCGGTAATGTTCGCGCCGGTAATCGGCGCATCGACGAAGCGCTCTTGCCAGAGAATCAAACCGCCGACGACCACGAAGAGAAGCGGTAGTAAGATGCCGCTGTTGCCGAAGGCGCGCTGGACGATTGCGACCAGCCCTTCGCCGACGACGCCTGGATTAGTGCTGCCGAGCAAAACCAGCAGCAGCAGCCCTATGCCGATCAGCGCAAACGCAAACATTTCGCGCTGCTGCTGGGGACTGAGCCAAGGTTTTGACGGTGTGTGACTACGGCTCGCAGACTTGCGAGTTGTGCTGGTGCTTGCGGACCTCCGCTGCGTGGTGCCGCTCTTGGAGGTCCGCGATGAAGCGGATTTGGACTGTGTTCGCTTTTGGGCCATGCGTGTTCGCCATCAGCTATCAGGTATCAGCTACCAGGTCGATCGAACTTCTATTCTACTACAATTACCTGATAGCTGACGGTCGAATTTTGAACCCTTAGACTTCCATCACCACTGGCAAGATCATCGGGCGGCGGCGGGTCTGCTGATACAGATGCTCACCGACGATATCTCTGATCTTGCGCTGCAGATAGGTGAGGTCCATTGTGCTTGTGGTGCCGTTCCCGTCATCGTTGCCGTTCAACGACTCGCGCACCCGTTGCTTGGTTGTCTCGATCAGGTCGGTCGATTGGCGCAAATGCGTGAAGCCACGACTCACGACATCCGGCCCTGCGATGACTTTGCCGGTAGCGGAGTCGACGCTGACCACGACCATCAGGATACCGTCCTTGGCCAGCATCTGCCGGTCACGGAGGATGGCGTTCGACACGTCGCCACCGATCGCGGTGCCGTCGACATAAATCAGACCCCCGGGACCTTTGCCGACGATCTCGCCGAAGTCCTGGCTGAACTCCATGATCGCGCCCGTCTCCGCGAGAATGACATGGTCGGGCTGGAAGCCCATGCTCGTCGCCAGCTTCTTATAAATCGCCATATGGCGGTAGTCGCCGTGGAACGGAATGACAAACTGCGGCCGCAGCAGCGCCAAGGCCATCTTCAGCTCTTCCTGCGCGGCGTGACCCGAGACATGAATCCGTGAGTCCGAGCCGTACACAACCTCGGCTCCCAGGCGGTATAGGTTGTCGATGACCTTATGTACCGAGGTCTCATTGCCTGGTATCGGCGTTGCCGATACCACTACCGTGTCGCCTGACTTGATCTTGACATGCGGATAATCGCGGTTGGCCATACGCGCCAGCGCGGCCATTGGCTCGCCCTGGCTGCCCGTACAAACCACTACGAGCTCGTCGTCGTTGTACTCGGCCATCTGGCTGGGCCGAATCAGCAGGCCGTCGGGTGCGCGTAGGTAGCCAAGCTCTTGCGCGATACGGACGTTATTTTCCATCGAGCGGCCCGCCGGCACCACTTTGCGGCCATAGGCCTCGGCAGTGTCGATCACCATCTGCACTCGCGAAATATTGGAGGCGAAGGTGGCGACGATGATGCGCCCTTGGGCTACTGCGAAGATGTTGTCAAACGCGGTGCCGATAACGCGCTCGCTCGGCGTAACCCCCGGGGCCTCGGCACGCACGCAGTCCGTCAGCAGTAGCAGGGGATTGCGCCGCCCCAGTTCGGCCATTTTGGTGACGTCGGTCGGCCAGTTGTCGACGGGAGTGTGATCAAACTTCCAGTCGGTCAGATAGACAACCAAGCCTGCCGGCGTTGAGATGCCAAAGGCAACCGCGTCTGGAATTGAGTGGGCGATGTGGAACGGCTCGATTGTAAACGGGCCGGCCACATACTTGCCGCCAGGCTCAATCAGCTTACGGTCGACTTTGTCGAGCAGCTTGTGCTCCTTGAGCTTCGGCTGGATTAGGCCTAGCGTGAGCTTGGTGCCGTACACATCGGGGTAGTCCAGCAACGGCAACAGGTACGGCAGCGCGCCGATATGGTCTTCGTGACCATGCGAGATAAAGACGCCATGGATCTTGGCTTTGCGTTCCTGGAGATAGGTGGGGTCGGGCAGAATCAAATCGACCCCAAGCATTTCGCTCTCAGGAAACAGCACGCCCATGTCGAGCACCAGCACGTCGTCGCCGTACTCGAGGACCCAACAGTTCCGGCCAACTTCGCCGGCGCCGCCTAGTGGTATAACGCGTAATCGATTCTTCGACATACAACAAATAGAGCCCGGCATATGCCAGCTCTAACGCTCCTTTCGCCGATTCTTTAGTTGTGTTTGCGGCAGTCTAACGGGCTGCCAACGTTCTGCTTAACTGTGCAGCCAAGAACACAGGCAAGTGCTTCGTTCCCTATCAGATCAGGCCAGCTGTTCTTGGTGCTCGGCTCGCTGCTCCGTAACTGTTCGTAAGCCAGATCGCGCTACAATCTCGTTGAGCAGCTCGTCACGCTCGACGACATCCGCGTAGATCGGGACGCGCGTTCGGCCAAAGGCTTGACGGTGCAGCCAGCGCAATACACGGCTATTGATCTGGCAAATTCCCGACTGGTCCACAATCAGCTCGTGTACAGGCTCGTCCGCCTCCGGATCGACGCGTCGCAGGCCTTTGATGGCGCTCCAAGGATAGAGCACCGAAATGCCCTGAACCGTGTCGTAGACCAGGCCATCCTCGCGCACCGTGTAGCTTGTCGACCACTCTTCCACGACATTCCACACCAGTAGCGGCGCCGCGATGATCAGAACTAATAGCAGCACGGCTGGGACGATCTGGCTCGCCGTCAACCCCTGCTCCACAGCCGCCCTTAATGTCCCCGGTAGCCGCAGATAGCTGATGCCTAGCACGTCGGCAAGCTTCCAGATCGCAAAGCCCCACACCAGGAGCGAGCCTAGCGCCAAGCTAAGGGCAATCCGCCGTCCACGTGCGGTCAAACGATATGTTTTCACTGCTAATTTCGCCATATATTTCTTAACAACAGGCCGTATGCAAGTTCTGCGCCAGCTTCCGCCAAACCGCCCACGACCTGTCGTGTTTTTAAAAGAGCGATAGCTGCTCGGGCTGTGTCATTCCAGGCTCGTCCTGCCGCGCTTCCTCAGCCGGAGCCTGGGCCGCTGCCTCCTCAGCCAGTACCTGCTCAAGCCGAGCCAGGAGGCGCGGTATTTTGTGTATATCACGCTTCGCGTCCGGCAGCGCGCTCATGTTGCGCAACACGTAGGCCGGATGAAAAAGCGGAATCAGCACCCGCGCGCCATCCCGTTTCGCTTGACCGTGAACTTTCGTGATCCGTGCGCCAGGGAAAAACTTTTCCATCGAGTAGCGTCCTAGCGTCCCGATCAGCTTTGGCTGCAGCAGCGCGATCTGGCGTTCAAGATACCCCGCGCAAGCGGCGATTTCCTCTGGACGCGGGTCGCGATTCTGTGGTGGTCGGCACTTCACCACATTCCCGATCCATACGTCGTCGCGCGTCAGACCAATCTCCGCCAACAGCTCTTCGAGCAGCTTCCCAGCCGCTCCCACGAACGGGCGGCCCTGCTGGTCCTCGTTGAAACCGGGCGCTTCCCCGATAAGCATTATCTCGGCGTCGACCGGTCCTTCGCCGGGGACAGCACGTGTCCGCCCTTTATGCAGCTCACACGCTGTGCACACTTGCACCTCGCCTGCGATCTCCTGCAGCGCTGCAATTATGGCTTCATAATCGCGTGTTTCGTCAATCATCACCGCTCGAATTATACCAAACGGTGGTACAGGTGTTCAAGCGCGGAAGAGTGGTGCAGCCTTGCGGATATACTCATAGCCCGAGTAGATTGTCAGGAGGACCGCGGCCAGCATGATCCAGTAGCCAAGGCTGAGGAACAGCGCAAGGGGTCGGAGCGGCCCGCCGGGGTCGAAGAGCAGGCTAAGGTTGTTGCTGCCGAGCGTTCCATTCGCAAAACCGGCGCTAGCTGCCACCAACATCCACACGATCGCGATAATGGTCGTCAGCATCTTGTGCTTGCCCCACTTGTCGGCGGGGATGACCATCCCCTCGGCTGCCGCAAACGAGCGCACGCCCGACACAATGAATTCACGCGCAATGATCACAATCGCGATCCAAGGCGCCAAAATCCCGGCCGATACCATCGCAATCAGGGTCGCGGCGGTGTAGACTTTATCGGCGGTTAGGTCCAAAAAAATTCCGATGTTACTAACCCAGCCGTACCTTCGTGCCAGGCGCCCATCAACCGTGTCCGTGATTGCCATGATTACGAACAACACCGCGGCCGCGAACAGGCTCCAGGGAGTGGCCATGAGGATCATTACAACAAGCGGAACGGTTGCCACGAGCCGTCCGAAACTAAGCAAATTAGCGGGATTCCACGGGACGTGCACTGCCGGTTCCTCCGATCGCGTTCAGTGTAGCCTATTCGTAGGCGGGTCGCAAGCGGACCCCTGCCGCGTGTCGCTCAGCCCGGCAGCACTGTTTCTGGCTGTTCACGAAACTGGGTTTGGTAGAGCCGCGCGTAAAGCCCATTGCGCGCGAGTAGCTCGACATGCGTACCCTGCTCCCGGAGCTTGCCATGCTCCATCACCAGAATCCGATCTGCCGCCAGGATCGTGGAAAGGCGGTGGGCAATCACAAGCGTCGTCCGTCCGCGCATCACCTCGACCAACGCGTCTTGGATCGCGCGCTCGGACTGGCTGTCGAGCGACGAGGTCGCCTCGTCGAGCACCAGAATCCGTGGGTTTTTCAGAATTACCCGCGCAATAGCCAGCCGCTGCTTCTCGCCCCCGGACATACGGTAGCCGCGCTCACCCACGATCGTCTCGTATCCCTCGGGCAGCTGGATGATCAGCTCATGGATGTTGGCAGCACGGGCGGCCGCCTCAAGCTCCGCTTGGCTTGCATCCGGCTTGGCGTAGCGCAGGTTGGTTGCGATCGTGTCGTGGAACAGGTAGGACTCCTGGGTCACCATGCCAATGTGCTGCGCCAGTGTATCGAGCGACAGGTCACGCAAGTCATGGCCGTCCAAGCGGATCACGCCTTTGGTCGGGTCGTAGAGGCGCGGCAGGAGATAGGTCACGGTTGTCTTGCCGGAGCCACTCGGCCCGACCAGTGCTGCCATCTCGCCGGGCGCGACCTCAAATGAGACGTCGTCGAGCGCCCAGTAGCGGCTGGTGATTGGCTGAATCGGTGCACCCGGCTCGACGCTGCCGACCGGCTTGTCGCGGGACGACAGTGCTATCGCCGCGTTGGCCGGGGTGTCGAGATACGAGAACGAGACATGCTCAAAGGAAACGGCGCCCTTGACGTCGTCGAGGTGTAGCGCGTCGGGCTTCTCCTGTATCTCCACCGGTAGATCCAGCACCTCAAAGACGCGCTCGAAGCTCACCAGGGAGGTCGCCAGCTCAACACGGGCGTTCACCAGCGTCGCCAGCGGCCCGTAGAGCTGCGTTAGATACACGGCGAAGGCCACCAAGCTGCCGGTGTCGAAGGAGCCGCGAATCGCGAAGTAGCCCCCCACCCAGTAGACCATCGCGGCACCTAGCGCGCTCGCCAACCTGATGCCCCAGAAGAACCAGCGGCCGATGACCGCGGAGCTCACCCCGACATCACGCACGTTGGCGGCATGGGTGCTGAAACGCTCGACCTCGTCCCCGCGCCGGCCAAAAAGCTTGACCAGCAGTGCACCACTGACGTTGAGCGTCTCGCCCATCAACGCATTCATCTTGCCGTTGTGCTCCATCTGCTCGCGCGTCAGCCGGCGCAGGATGCGCCCAACCCGCCGGGAGGGCAGGATGAAGAGCGGCAAAATAATGACCGCCAGCAACGTCAGCTGCCACTGGAGATAGAGCATAATGCTCACCGTGATCGTCAGCAGCACGACATTGGTGATGATGCCGACCAGCGTGCTTGTGACGGCGCGCTGCGCGCCAACCACGTCGTTGTTGAGCCGCGAGACGAGCTCGCCGGACTTCGTGTTGGTGAAGAAGCGGAGGCCCATCTGCTGCATATGATCGTAGAGCGCGCGGCGCAGGTCGTAGATCAAGCTTTCTCCGACCCACGCGCTCATCCTGCGCTGCCCGACGCCGATCAAGCCACTAACGAAGGGGAGTGCGACCATGCCCAGCCCGATCCAGGTCAAGAGCTGCAGGTCGCCAGGCTGGTCACCCTGGGGGAGCGCTCGATTAATCAGCTCGCGCAGCAGGAGCGGTGGCAGGAGGTCAAGCAGTGATGTCAGCAAAATGCCGATCAGCATCAACGTAATCGGGCCTTTGTAGGGCTTGGCGTATTGCGTAACTCGGTTCAAAAGCTTGCGGCTGATTGTGGGCCGGTCGCGCTCCTCGTCGAAGCGCACAAACGACCACCAGTTGCCGCCGGATGGTCCACCAAACATAGGTGTCTGTTTCCTGTAAAATAACTTCCTCCGTATTGTAGCGCGTTATCGAGCGATCCGTCCCCGGACCACATGGCCTACCGACCTGTTCTTTTGACTAGGAAATGCCCTGCGCCTTAACGCGACAACCTCCGGAAGCCAAAAGCTTCCAGAGGTTGCACTGCGATCGTAGAAGGCTTGTACGCTAGCCTATGCCGTTACCGCTTCCGCTTGCACAGCCTTGCTGAAATCAAAGCTGCCGTTCATGTCAGCGTCGACGTAGATCGTGTCGCCGTCGCGGAACTCGCCCTGGAGCAGCTTGAGCGACAGCGGGTTCTGTAGCCGCTGCTGAATCACGCGCTTCAGCGGTCGTGCCCCATAGATTGGGTCGTAGCCTTCTTCGGCAAGCTTGGCAATCGCCGCCGGCGACAGCTCCAGCCGCATCTTGCGCGCCTCGAGCAGCTTGCGCAGCCGTCCGAGCTGAATCTCGACGATCCGTCCAATTTGGTCTCGGCTGAGCGGCTGGAAAACGATGATCTCGTCGATCCGGTTCAAGAACTCCGGCCGCAGAGCGGCGCGCAGCTCCTCCATCGCTCGCACCCGTACCGCCTCGGCGCTTGCGCCGCTCTGCGTCAGTTCCATGATGATTGGGCTGCCGATGTTGCTGGTCATAATGATCACCGTGTTCTTGAAGCTGACCACGCGGCCATGGCCGTCGGTAAGCCGACCGTCGTCCAGAATCTGCAGCAGCACGTTGAACACGTCCGGATGTGCCTTCTCGATCTCGTCAAAGAGTACGACCGAGTATGGCTTGCGACGCACCGCCTCGCTCAGCTGGCCGCCCTCCTCGTAGCCAACGTATCCCGGAGGGGCCCCGACCAGTCGCGCCACGGTATGCTTCTCCATGTACTCCGACATGTCGATGCGGATCATGGCGTGCTCGTCGTCGAACAGGAACTCCGCCAGCGCACGCGCCAGCTCCGTCTTGCCAACGCCGGTCGGTCCAAGGAACAGGAACGAGCCCAGCGGACGGTTGGGATCCTGCAGTCCCGCCCGCGCTCGACGCACCGCGTCCGCTACTGCGCGCACCGCTTCGTCCTGACCAACCACACGCGCGTGCAGTCCATCCTCCATCTTGACCAGCTTCTCGACCTCACCTTCCATCAGCTTGGTCACGGGCACGCCGCTCCAGCGTGACACAACCTCGGCGATGTCCTGGGCGTCGACCTCCTGCTTCAACAGGGCGTTGCCGCTGTCTGCAACCTGGGCTTCCGCCTCCGCTAGCTCACGCTCAAGCCGAGTCAGCTGTCCGTACTGCAGCTCCGCCGCCTTGTTATAATCGTAGTTGCGCTGGGCGCCCTCGATCTCGACCTTGGTCTGATCGATCTGCTCTTTCAGCTGCTGGATCCGTCCAAGCGCCTCGCGCTCACGGCCCAGCTGCGCCTCAAGCGCAGTGCGTTCCTCCCGCAGATTCGCTAGGGTCTGCTCGATCTTCTCAAGCCGCTCCTTGCTGGCTGCATCCTTCTCCAGCTTCAGCGCTTCGCGCTCGATCTCAAGCTGCATGATACGCCGTTTGAGGTCGTCGAGCTCCTGCGGATCGCTGGTGATCTCCATTCGTAGGCGGGCGGCTGCCTCGTCGACGAGGTCGATCGCCTTGTCTGGCAGGAAGCGGTCGCTGATGTAGCGGTCGCTCAACACCGCGGCCGAAACGATTGCCCCATCGGTGATGCGCACGCCGTGATGCGTCTCGTAGCGCTCCTTAAGGCCGCGCAAGATCGAGATCGTATCCTCGACGTTGGGCTGCTCCACCAGCACTGGCTGGAAGCGCCGCTCGAGTGCAGCGTCCTTCTCGATGTGCTTGCGGTACTCGTCCAAGGTCGTCGCGCCGATCAAGCGAAGCTCGCCGCGCGCCAACATTGGCTTGAGCATGTTGCCGGCGTCCATCGCGCCCTCGGCAGCACCCGCGCCGACCACCGTGTGGAGCTCGTCGATAAACAGGATCACGTCCTCGCGCTCCTGAATCTCCTTGAGCACCGCCTTAAGGCGCTCTTCGAACTCGCCGCGATACTTCGCCCCTGCGACAAGCGCGCCCATATCCAGGCTCACGACACGCCGGTCTTTAAGCGCCTCGGGTACGTCGCCGCGCACGATGCGCTGTGCTAGCCCTTCGACGATCGCCGTCTTACCTACGCCAGGCTCACCAATCAACACCGGGTTGTTCTTGGTACGGCGGGACAAAATCTGGATAACCCGACGAATCTCCTCGTCACGTCCGATCACCGGGTCCAACCGGCCACGTCGGGCCAGGTCGGTCAGCTCGCGGCCGTACTGCTCCAGTGCCGCATACGTACCTTCCGGATTGGCACCGGTAACCCGCTGCGAGCCGCGCACGTCACGCAAGACTTGCAGCAAGGCATCACGGGTCAACCCCGCGCCCCTCAAAATCCGCTGGGCTGCACCACCCGCGTGGTCCAGCAACGCCAGCAGCAAATGCTCGGTGGACACATACTCGTCGCCGAACTGTGCCAGCTCGTCGTGCGCGCGAACCAGCACGGTGCGCAGCCGCGAGCTAATGCCCCGCTCGACGCCAGTGCCGCTGACCCGCGGTAGCTTGTTGACCTCGGCAGAGGTCTGTTGAATTAATGCTCCGACCGCCAGGTTAAGCTTGCCGAGCACTTGGGGTACAACGCCCTCGCCCTGCTCCAGCAGCGCCAGTAACAGATGCTCGGGCTCTACCTGACTATTACCATTACGCTCTGCGGCATTTTGGGCCGCGACCAGCGCTTCTTGGGACTTTTGCGTAAAACGATTGATATTAAACGCCATGGTTTAACTCCTCGACATAAAATCTGAGTGGACTATAACATAGGCAATATCAACGACGCATTAGCGCAGTATTAGCGTTGTGTTAGCGTCTGGTCTGTTAGCGCGGGAAGTGAATCGACTCCACTTTTCGCTCAAAAGGTTGGTTTGAGGCTGAGAATCCGCGCAATAACAATTGACAGCATGATCGGCATCGAGTAGCATGACAAACAGTTCGTTTGGCCGAGTGGCATGTCCTCCACGTGTAGCAAAGGTTCGATCTGCTATGGCCCAAACTTCGCCGCAAGGTGCCGCGCCACGTCGTACTGCTCCGCCTGATCTTGACGCGCTCTTGGAATCGTTGCAGGTCGAGCCCAGGCCCGCAGCTGGGAAAACGACGCCCTCGGCGAACTCCGAAGCTCAGGGTGGAGATGTCATCGCTCGGCGGGTTCAGGCTTTGATTCGTGCCTTTGACGTGTTGCACCGGCAGGTCGGCGCCATCGCCTCACAGGGCGAGACAATCAGCAAGGTGGCCGAGACGCAGGTGCGCGATGGAAAGGCGATTGCCGATCTACAGCGGACTATGCGCCAGCTCCGCGCGGTTGTGATCCAGCAGCTTCAGGCGGGCACGGTCTCAAACGGCGTGCTGCCGCCGATCCAGATCAAGCTTGTTGTCGGGCATTTGGTGGAGCAGCTTCAGCAGGCGGAGCGAGATGTCGCGGTGCTAACAGGCTGGGCGATGCTGTTCGCTGGCCTTGCGCTCGGGATGAGTATCGCCGCCGGTGTGGCAGTTGCCAACCGGTTGAACTTCCCGCTGCTTATTTTTGGCACGGTTGCAGTGGTCGCCGTTGCCGTTGCGCTGATCTTTGGATTGCTCGCACGAACCGCACGCACACGTGCCGCAGGTGCCCGCCGCGCGATGGATGAAAGTACGCTGCTGCGCGCTATCGGGAGCAACCCCGTGCGTGAGCAGCCTCAACCATAATCGGCGCCGGGCTAGGCTGCTCCGCTATCGAAAGCGTAGATATCCCAGTGCCGGAGGGTCAACTCGATCAGGTCGCGGACATCCCGTACCAGGGGACCCTCGACAGCGCCGCGTGTGGGAAACTCGTACAGATTGAACAGGTCGAGCAGTTTTGCCGGCTGGTGCCAGCCCCGGTGCAGCTCAACGCCTTGCTGGGCGAGTCGGGCGATAAAGTCGGCGGCGAAGGCTTGCGGAAGCTGATGCTCGTGGCGCAGCATCAGCGCGACATCGTAGAGCGCGGGTCCTGCCAAGGCAAACTCCCAATCCAGAAGCGCCGTGACCTCCCATCCATTGCCTCGTTGGGCTAACATAATATTCGGCCGGTTGAAGTACAAATTCGTATCTAGTTGTAGAACTTATGTGCTGATCCGGGGTCGACAGCAGGGGGTCGAGGTGGTATAATAAAGCATTCCTATCGCATGAATCGGAGTAGCAATCGAGGGGGCATTCGAGTGGAAATTGGGTTAGTTCGGCCGATCAATATTGTCAATGAGATGCGCGACGCCTATCTCGACTACGCCATGAGCGTGATCGTGCAGCGCGCGCTGCCTGACGTACGCGACGGCCTCAAGCCGGTGCAGCGCCGCATCCTGTACGGGATGTGGGACATGGGCATTCGGCATAATCAACCATACAAGAAATGCGCGCGTATCGTCGGCGATGTGCTGGGCAAGATGCACCCGCACGGCGACACCGCGGTCTATGACGCGCTTGCGCGTCTCGCCCAAGAGTGGAACATCCGCTATCCGCTGGTGGATGGCCAGGGCAACTTTGGTAGCGTCGACGGCGACCCGCCCGCGGCGATGCGCTATACGGAAGCGCGAATCGCCCAGGTCGCCGAAGAGCTGCTCTACGATATCGATAAAAACACCGTCGACTTTGTGCCAAACTTCGACGGCTCGTATATGCAACCCTCGGTGCTGCCGGCGAAGCTGCCGAACCTGCTGCTGAATGGCGCGGCCGGTATTGCCGTCGGCATGGCTACCAATATACCGCCGCACAACCTGACCGAGCTATGCGATGCGATTACGCTGCTGATCGATAACCCCGAGGCAACGGTCGAGCAGCTAATGGAGCATGTTCCGGGTCCGGACCTTCCGACCGGCGGCGTGATCCTGGGTACCGAAGGGATCGTCAACGCCTACTCGACTGGCAAGGGCCATATCATCATCCGGGCCAAGGCGCACATCGAGGAGGCAGCCCGCGGCGCATTCCATGTCGTCGTCACCGAGCTGCCGTATCAGGTTAACAAGGCACGGCTGCAGGAGCGGATCGCCGAGCTCGTCAAAGAGCGCAAGATCGAAGGCATCCGCGATGTTCGCGACGAGTCCGATCGTTCCGGTATTCGGCTGGTGATTATCCTTAAGCAGGACGCGCAGCCCCGCAAGGTGCTCAATCACCTGTTCAAGTACACGCAGATGCAGGTCACCTTCGGCATCAACATGCTCGCGCTGGTAGAGGACAACCAGCCGCGCGTGCTGCCCTTGAAGAAGGTGCTGCAGTACCACGTCGATCACCGGCGCGACGTCATCCGTCGCCGCACTGAGTATGAGCTCGACAAGGCACGCAAGCGGGCACATATCCTCGAGGGCCTCAAGATCGCCTTGGATAACCTCGACGAGGTGATCCGGACGATCCGTGAGTCGCGCACCCGGGACTCGGCGCGCAACAACTTGATGAAGAATTTCCGCCTCAGCGAGGAGCAGTCGAACGCGATCCTCGAGCTGCAGCTCGGTCGGCTGGCGAACATGGAGCGCAAGAAGATCGAGGACGAGTACCGCGAGGTGATCAAGGTGATCGCGAACCTCGAGGATATTCTGGCGAATGTCCGGCGCGTCCTCCAGATCATCAAAGACGACCTGCAGTACCTCAAGGAGAAGTACGGCGATGTTCGGCGAACGCGGATTATGGCGGACGCTAGCGGTGATATTTCGGCCGAGGACCTGATCCCGGATCTCCAGGTGCTGGTAACGGTCACCGATCGCGGCTATATCAAGCGTGTCAACGCCGATACCTACCGGCCACAGCACCGGGGTGGCAAAGGGATCAAGGGCATGACGACCCGCGAGCAGGACGTTGTGCAGCATATGGTCGCCTGCAACACCCTGGACGATCTGCTCTTCTTCACCGACCGTGGTAAAGTCTACCAGCTCAAGACGCATGAGGTGCCGGATGCAGGGCGTACCGCAAAGGGCCTGCCGCTGGTCAACCTGATCTCGCTGGAGCCAGGTGAGCAAGTGACCACGGTCCTGCCAGTGCCCGACTTTGACAGCGAATATCTGCTGATGGCCACGGTCAACGGCAAGATCAAGCGGACGTTGCTGAAAGAGTATTCGTCGGTGCGCTCCAACGGCCTGATCGCAATCGGGCTGGAAGAAGGCGATGCGTTGCGCTGGGTCAGGATGACGGCGGGTGATGAAGACATTCTGTTGACGACCCGCAAAGGCCAGACGATCCGCTTCAAGCAGAGCCAGGTTCGACCAATGGGCCGACCTGCGAGCGGCGTGACCGGTATCGACCTCGACTCCGACGACGTGGTGGTTGGGATGGACCTGGTCCGGGCAGGCGGCGAGCTGCTGGTCGTTACCAAGAAGGGCCAGGGCAAGCGCACGAAGCTGGACGAATATCCGGTCAAGGGCCGCGCAACTGGTGGCGTGATCACCATGCGGCTGCGTGAGAGCGATCAAATCTCCGTGGCGCGGGTCGTGGACCCGACCGATACGCTGACCTTTATTACGCGTCACGGGATCGTCATCAAGCTGGCGGCGGCGAGCATCTCGTGCCTAGGCCGCTCCACCCAGGGTGTGCGGGTGATGGATCTCAATTCCGGCGACGAGGTTGCGGCCATGTCCGTCGAGGTCTACGATGAGAGCAGCAATCCGGCCGTGATGTCATCAGCAGAGGCGTTACAACCGGGATCGGATGGAGCTTCGGGCAACGGCAAGGCCGACGGCGCAGCCCAGTCTCGCTTGTTGTAAGCCAGGCGGCAGCAAAAAACCCTCTCCCAACATGGGAGAGGGTTTTTTTGTTCGACACGGATTCAGAGATCGGCTCGGAACAATCAGCGGCTGAGCGGCTACTCTTCGGGTACGGCCAGCTTGTAGCCAACGCCGCGCACCGTTACGATCCGCTTGGGCTTCGAGGGCTCCTGCTCGATCTTTTCGCGCAAGCGTCGCACGCAGACGTCGACGAGGTTGGTCTCGCCCACATACTCATAGCCCCAGACCTCCCGAAACAGCGTCTCCCGGTCGAAGACCTGTCCTGCATTAGCAGCCAGAAAGTAAAGCAGCTCGAACTCCATCGGAGTAAGCGTAATCGGCTTGCCATTGAGCTCGACGTAATGCCGGGGCTTGTCGACGTGGAGCTCGGCCATATCGAGCACCGGTGGGGCCACGCGCTCGTGCTGCCCTTCGACCCGCCGCAGGATTGCCTCGACCCGCGCGAGCAGCTCGGCGATCTTGAATGGCTTCGTGATGTAGTCGTCGGCTCCCAGCTCAAAGCCATGCACCACGTCGTCGACACCGTCACGTGATGTCAGGATCACAATCGGAACATCCGACGTTTCCCGAATGCGCTGGCAGGCTTCGAAGCCGTCGACGTAGGGCATCATGACATCGAGGATAACCAGGTCAAAACGGCCCTTCTTGAACTCTTGAATGGCCTGTAGACCGTTAACCGCGGGCGTCACTTCATAACGTGGGTCGCGGAGCGCGGCCTGCACCAGCTGGGCGATCGACGGATCGTCATCGGCGACGAGAATCCGACGCTGCTGCTTTGGATCATTTGTCGGCCGTGTTTTGCGCAAGAGACGCATAGCTTAGATTGGGTTTGGCGACCCTGGAGTGCCACTCCTGGTAGCACCTACTAAAATCGCCCTAGGTTGCCGCTCGACCTCCGGCAGCGGGCGGGAGCTAATCACCAGCCCGTCGTCATGGCGTGGAGCCTGGGCCAGCTAGCCCGCTTCGTCCAATAGTCGTCGTCGACTGCCCTCAGCGCGCGGCACCAGGATCGGATGACCCCGCCCGTGAACCACTTCGGCATTGATGATACATTTGGCGACATTATCGCGCGAGGGTAGCTCATACATAATATCGAGCAACAGCCCCTCGACAATCGAGCGCAGCGCCCGCGCCCCCGTCCCGATATGTAGTGCTCGGTCGGCGATTGCTTCCAGCGCGTCGGTTGTGATCTCGAGCTCGACCCGGTCAAGCGCGATCATCTTCTGGTATTGCTTCACGACCGCATTCCGTGGCTCTGTCAAAATCCGCAGCAGCGCGGACGCATCGAGCGCATCCAGCGAAACGGTGACAGGTAGCCGCCCAATGAACTCCGGAATCAGTCCATAGCGCAGCAGGTCGTCAGGCGTCGTCTGGGCGAGCAGCTGCGAAATCTCGCGCTCGCGCACCTCTTTTGTTTCTTTGCTATGACCAAAGCCGAGCTTACGGCTAGTACCGACGCGCTTGGCGATCACTT
Organism: bacterium; assembly: GCA_016781525.1. Taxonomy (GTDB): domain Bacteria; phylum Chloroflexota; class Chloroflexia; order Chloroflexales; family Kallotenuaceae; genus LB3-1. The sequence goes on from JADDQE010000040.1 coordinate 38,978, forward strand.
TGTCCAAGCCGTCAAAGGCACCACCACAGATGAAGAGTACATTCGAGGTATCGAAGGGGATATACTCCTGCTGCGGATGCTTGCGCCCTGGAACCGGTGGTACGTGGGCGACGCAGCCTTCTATGATCTTAAGCAGTGCCTGCTGTACACCCTCACCGGAAACGTCACGGGTAATCGAGGGATTGTCAGCCTTGCGGGTAATTTTATCGATTTCGTCGAGGTAGATAATGCCGAGCTGCGCGCGCTCAACATTGCCATCCGCGGCCTGGATCAGCCGGAGCAGAATTGTCTCAACATCCTCGCCAACGTAGCCAGCTTCGGTCAATGCCGTAGCATCCGCGATGGCGAAGGGCACGTCGAGCGTCTTGGCCAGCGTTTCGGCCAGCAGAGTTTTGCCGCAGCCAGTTGGGCCGAGGAGCAAAATATTCGACTTTTGTAATTCTACGCCATCGGCCTCGCCGCCTGCCTGGACACGTTTATAGTGGTTATAGACCGCGACTGCCAGCACCTTCTTGGCGCGCTCCTGCCCGATGACATACTGATCGAGCTGCTCGCGAATACGCGCGGGAGCGGGAACCCGTCCCAGCTTGGCTGTGGTGGGCGCGGGCTTGGCGGCGCGCTCCTCGGCAATGATTTGCGTGCACAAGGCTACGCATTCATCGCAAATAAAAACGCCGCCGGGCCCAGCAATCAGCCGCTGGACTTCTTCTTGGCCGCGGGTACAAAACGAGCAAACGTAGGCCGGTTGGCCGCTCCGGGTTCGCGCCATTGATCTACCTCAACGTGGAGCGTAAGAGTTACAGTGGAATTTTGGAGGGGTAGCGGGGACGCTACCCCTCCTGCGGACATGCGGAATAGCTACTCGGCAACGGGTGGAACGCCCTCGCCAACGGCCAGTACCTCGTCGATGATCCCGTACTCTTTGGCCTGCTCAGGAGTCATGAACAGGTCGCGGTCAAAGTCGCGGGCAATCTTGTCGACGGGCTGGCCCGTATCCTTAGCCATCTGGTCGCGGATCATTGTCTGCATCCGGAGCAGCTCGCGGATCTGAATCTCGGCGTCGGGAGCCGAGCCTCGAGCACCGCCGAGCGCCGGATGCATATGAATTGTCGAGTGCGGCAACGAGTACCGCTTGCCCTTGGCACCACCTGCGAGCAAAATGGTTGCCATCGAAGCGGCCATGCCAACGCAGAAAGTAGCCACATCCGGCCGAATCATCTGCATCGTGTCATACATTGCCATGCCGGCATACACGGAGCCGCCCGGGCTATTGATAAAGATTTGGATATCGCGCTCGGGGTCTTCGTGTTCCAAGAACAGGAGCTGCGACACGACGACGTTTGCGATCTGATCGTCGATGGGTGTGCCCAGGATGATAATGCGCTCGCGCATCAGGCGCGAGTAGATATCATAAACACGCTCGCCGCGGCTCGTGTTCTCTACAACGTACGGAATCACCATTTGGGGTGATGACCATTCCATGCTTGCCCTCCTTGGCAGGATGATAAGGCGGAAGCGCGAGGCGCGCTCCCACCCTGATCATACCATCTTCCTAGGCTACGTTCGACCCCGCCGGGCCTGCCTCTTCGTCTAGGTTATCAGACGCAGACCGCTGGCCGTAGTCAGCTACTGTCGCCTGCTCCACCGAGCTGGTACCAGACTCAGAGGTTGGATCGGGGCCCGGATCGTCGAAGACGCTGTTTTCTGTCACGCCGCCGGTCGCCACGTCGGACAGCACGGTTGGCGTGCTTTGCGCGTCACTGCTGGGCGTTGAGCTTTCGGATGCCATCTGCTGCTCCTGAACTTGGGCTACGACGTCGCCTGTCGCTAGGGCCACCAGCCGGTCCCGCAGCTTGCGATCGAGCGCCGACGATGCCACCATTTGCCGCATATTCGGCTGAGTTAGCATCTTTTGGACCTCGTCGCGGCGACTCGGCTCAAAGTCCTGTAAAAAGCGCTCGTTCTCGGCTTCGAAATCCTCATCATTAATCGTGAGGTTCTCGCGCCGGATCAGCTCTCGGACGACCAGCGAGCGACGGACGTCGGGCTCGGCCTGACCCATGAACTCTTCTACTGCCTGATCGTGCGTCTTGTTGCTGAGCTTGAGAAACTGATCTTCGTCGATGCCATAGCGCTGGAACTCGCTTACCTGCTGGTGGAACAGCTGCTCCGCACGCTCCCGTACCATCGCCTCGGGAAGCTCGAAGGGAGTTTCCTCATCCAGCCGATTGAGAAAGTCTTCGATCAGCGATCGACGTGCCTTGTCCTCCGACGCACGCTCCAAGCGCTCGCGGGCATTCGAGCGCATGGTCTCGAAGTCGCCCTCGAACTCGGTAAGGGTAGGCAGCTCCTCCCAATCGGGAAGCAGCCGCTCTTGGATGTTCTTGACCTTCAGGGTGTAGGTAACTTCCTGGCCACGCAGGGACTCGTCTTCCTCGTCGTCACTATAAACGACCGTGGCGGTTCGAGTTTCACCCGGCTGGGCACCAATCAGTGCCGCGTAGACTTCGGGCCGAACACGCCCCTCGACCAGCGCAATCTGCTGTTCCCTGCCCTCGTCGTCGTCATCCTCGTCGTCGTCATCCTCGTCGTCGTCATCCTCGTCGTCGTCGTCCTCGTCGTCCTCGTCCTCGTCCTCGTCTGCGCCCTCGGCGAGGCTGGCGTCGGCAAGCTCGTCGTCGTCATCCTCGTCGTCGTCTGTGAGGTTGTCTTCATCCTCATCGGCTTCGATCTCGACGTCGTCTTCAAGCTCGACGGTTGTATCGAACTCGTCGTCGTCGTCGTCGTCGTCGTCGTCGTCGTCCTCATCATCAGACGAGATCAGGACCGTGACCATATCACCAGGCTGTGCCGGCCGCGGCTCTTCAAGCTCCTTGAGCACAACGTGCTGCTCCCGCTGGGCGTCGAGCAGCTTCTCGACCGATTCGTCGGACACCGCCTCGGGGGCGTAGGGGAAGCGATAGCCCGAATAGTCGGCGAGCTCGACCGTGGGCTCGACTGGAACAGTGACGCGATAGCGGAAAGGCTCTTGCTCGACGTTCTCAAGCGTCGGCCGCCCAACCGGCAATATATTCTCCTGCTTTAGAGCCTCAGGAAAAGTTTTCTGGATGAGGTCGTCGGTAGCCTCTTCGAGCAAGCGCTCCCGACCAAAATAATTTTCAACAATCTGGCGTGGTGCCTTGCCCGGTCGGAATCCCGGGATGCGAAACTGCTGCGACAGCTTGCGGGCTGCCTTCTCAAGGCCCTTCTGCACCTGCTGCTGGTCGAGCTCGATATTCAATGCTACCAGGCTCTTAGGTAAGCGCTCGGTCGTTATTTTCACAGCTTCAGAATACTCCTAGACAAATATATTCCGCGCAGAACGCGCATACTGCGCGGCATTATAACATACGCCTTTACGCGTATGCCCTGCACCGCTTCACGCTTAAATAGGAAACGCTTGCTATATGGCGCCATCTAGCAAGCGTTTGATTGCTGGTGGGGACGGAGAGACTCGAACTCTCACACCTTGCGGTACATGCTCCTAAGGCATGCGCGGCTGCCAATTACGCCACGTCCCCGTGCAGCGAGCAGTATAGCAAATGAGTTGAGCGTTGGCAACTCCTGTGCTTAGAGGGATCATGCCTCAAGCCTCAGCTCTTAGCTCTCCGTGGCCAGCTGTCAGCCCTGTGTTCTCTGCTCTTTGGTCTGTATTCTCGCTCCTCGCCCCTCGCCGCTCACTATCTGCGCCAGGAGCTCTACAACACGCTGATTTTCGTCCACGGTGTTGTAGAAGAAGGGCGAGACGCGCACATGACCCGGCCGGTAGTCGACAATCACGTTGTGCTCGGCTAGGGTGCGCACCACCTGTGAAGGTTCGCCAACTGGAAACATCACGATGCCGGCGTGCTCCTCGAGGTTGGCTGGCAGCTTCAGCCGCAGTCCAGCCTCGCGCGCTCGACTCGTCAAGTCGGCCACGAGCAGTAGCTCACGCTCGCGGATCGCCTCTACCCCGATATTAAGGATCAAGTCCATGCCTGCTCGCGCCGCATAGACCGCTGCAACCGCGGGTGTGCCCAGCTCGAAGCGACGCGCATCGCTCCAGTAGGACCAGTTCTCCGGGTCGAAGGCAAACTGCTGCCCATGGGCGAACCAGCCGGTAGTGGTGGGTTGCAGGCGCTGAACCAGCTCGGGCCGAGCATAAAGCTCTACGATGCCTGGTCCGCCCAGTAACCACTTGAGGCCACCAGTCAAATACCAATCTACGTCGAGCGCCTGCACGTCGACCGGAATTTGGCCTGCCGCCTGGTATCCGTCGATTAGGACATGCGCGCCAAGCGCGTGCGCTAGCTTTGTGATCTCTGCCGCCGGTTGAATATAGCCGCTGGTGAAAAATACATGTGATGTTGCGACAAGTGCCGTCCGCTCGTCAATCGCCGCCGCGTAGCGCTCCAGTGCAATCCCAATATGGTCGTCGGATGGCAGGATTACGACCTCTACATTAGGTTTGACTAGCCATTGGTAGGGAATTGTCGGGAAGTCGAGCGCCGTCGTTATGATCTTGTTGCGCTGCGTGTAGTCGTAACAGCTGGCGATAACGGACAGAGCAGAGGAGATCGAATGCTGAATAGTGCACGTGCCCGGCTGAGCGTTGAGCAGCCGCTGGTAGCTGCTGCGCAGCGCCTGGACCTCGCCAAGCCAGGTTTTGTACCAGGCTGACGCACCGTACGCCTGCCATAGATCGAGAAACTGGTTGACGGCGGCCCGGGCTTGGCGACTCAGCGCCCCGAGCGAGCAGGTGTTGAGATAGGTCGTGTGCTCGAAGACCGGGAACTCGGCGCGGAGCGCACTCCAGTCGGTAACTGACGCGTTTTGCATGGGCAACGCTGCTTCCAGTATAAAAAACGAGCGGTCCGTGAAGAGCCTTCACTAAACCACTCGTATTATAACTTAGTTTACCGACACGCTGCGCGACGGCGGGCCGCTAGGTGGACGCTTCGCTACTGCGACCGGTCGCGGTCATTCGGATCATAGATCCGGGCACCGCTTTCCTGGCTCGGCGGTGTACCGTGGTCTTGCCCGCCATACGGCATCCCACCCGCCTGCGTGTTCGGTGGCGTGCCGTAGCTTGGATCATTCGTTTGGGACGGAATATACGAGCCCGACGGTGGCCCATACCCCATGTTTCCGGCCGGAACGTAGCCCGCGCCCGCGGGCGCGCCCTTCCAGAACAGGGCACCCAGCAGACCGGTCAACAGCATGACAATAAAGTTGATCATGCCCCCACACACACCGCCGATTACTCCACCTGCGCCCGCCACCAGGGTGGCGAGTGATGATGGGTCCAGCCCGGAGTCTGCAAGCTCAGGATTTTGCTGGAGTGCCTGGTTTACTCCCGCCTGGATCTGCTCCTGGTAGGAAGGCAGTAGCATTGTAATTATTGGGATTGCAATCGCCGTCCCAACCAGCGCAATGCCACCTGCAATTGCACCTGCTGTCGCTCCCCGTCCCACCCGCTGATCGCGGGTCGCGTTCGAATTCTTCGCCGCGGTGTATCCGGCTCCTAGCCCCAGCGCAACGACTGCCAAGAAGCTGAGACACGGAATTGGGAGCAATGTCGCGCCCGCGACCGCCCCCACCGTGGCAAGCCCAAAGACGACTCCCGCCCGAACGGTTGGCGACATGCAGCTTCTCCTTTCTGGTGTATGGGAATGAAGAGCCCGGCCGTTCCGTAGTCAGTGCCAAGCCCTTACTATGTTCCTTAGATGCCGCCGGTTGAGGTTGCTGCAACACCTACCAGTAGACCAGCGATCACAAGCCCAATGACGAACTGTGCGATATACGCGACAATCACGGTGATAATGGCCTTCGTCTGGTCAAGGTTCATGCTCGAGCGCGCCGCCAGATAGCCTAGGTAGATTTGGTAAATGCCAAGCGCCAGTGTCACCGGGAACAGGAGGCAGCCAAGGAGCGGAATAGCGCTAATCGCTCCCACAACTGCTAGCAGCGGCGCGGTGTACAACGCCGTGGTGTAAAACACCTCGTCCTGCGTGCCTGTTCCACCCTGCTGCTTACCCATATAGTAGATTGCAAAGGCAAACACAAAGAAACCGACGACGGGGCTGAGAACAGCTCCAATCAAGGCCACGATTGCCGCGCCAATACCGGCGAAAAGGTTGAAAACAAAACCGACGAGACCCGCGATCAGTGCCGCCGCCACAACATAGATCAGTGCGTCACGTAGTCCGCCGCGGTTCTCGTACTGCTCGAACGTCCGAACGCTCGGCTTCGTCAATACGACAATGCTGCTGTTGATCATCTCCGGCAACGAACTGGTGGACGTGTTCATCGTGACCTCCTGGTAAATCCCTAACTCTTAACCTGGTGAAAGCCGCGGCCCACCGCCGCAACCTTCCGCGTGGGGTGATTGAATGAGGCTATACCCTTATACCTGCTCGTTTTGAACACTTGCTCCGAAAACGCAGATCCATGGCGCGAGGGCGATCCGAGGCTGCGGTAGTGCGTGTCGGCTACGTAGGCATTATGGAGAAGCTCATCCACGATAGACCGTTGCTGCGTTACGACTCTGTGTAGAGTTGCGTCAACGGTTTAGGCAGAACTTGTGTACCTTAGCATACAAATCAGGGCGTTACAAGCGACGAAAGTACTACTGACCGCTGGCCAGAGTTGCAAGGATTTCACCCGCCTGTACCGCGGCGCGATTGCTGACATGCACGGCTGAGATGGTCCCGGAGCGTGGCGCCGTCACTTCGTTCTCCATTTTCATGGCCTCCACTACAAAAAGCACGTCGCCCGCCTCTACCGGCGCGCCCGGCTGCACACGTACCGACACTACCGTTCCCTGGATTGGGCTGGCAATTGCATTGGGGTCGACCGCCTGCCGGGTGCCCTGCTTAGCGCGTGTGCGGGTGGGCATACTGGTTTGCTGGCGACTGGCCGCAGCCCCATTACTTGGTTGAATCGGTGGGCTGCCTGCAACGCGTACCTGGAAGCGTCGCCCATTAACCTCTACTGCAAACGTGCGCGCAACCTCCTCACGTACATGATCGTTCTCGACCGTGACGAGCTCGGGCTGCGCGAGCGATTTGAGCTGTTCCTCGGTGATGTGTTCCCCGATGAAACGCACCGTGGCAGATCCACGTTGAAAGGCTTGGCTGTCCATTACCATTTGATGAAATGGGATTGTAGTTCTGGCACCGCTAATCTCGAAATCTGCCAGCGCACGACGCATGCGCGCAATTGCTTCGACCCGATCCTGGCCCCAGGTAATAAGCTTGGCCACCAGCGAGTCGTAAAACTGTGGGATCGTATCACCCTCGGCATAGCCGCCGTCGACGCGAACGCCCAGCCCGTGCGGTTCGCGATACGTCGACAGCTTGCCCAGCGCGGGTCGAAAGCCGGCGGCCGGATCTTCGGCGTTGACCCGGCACTCAATCGCATGGCCAGTCAGCTTGATCTGCTCTTGGGACCATGGGAGCCGCTCACCCTGTGCCACCCTGATTTGCCATTTGACCAGATCGATGCCGGTGACGGCCTCGGTGACTGTATGCTCAACCTGAATGCGGGTGTTCATCTCCAAGAAGAAGAATTGCCCATGCTCAAAGAGAAACTCAAGCGTGCCTGCGCCCGTGTACCCAACTCGCTGCGTTAGTCGCACCGCGGCATCGCCCATCTCGGCGCGTAGGTCTGGGGTGAGCGCGGGTGATGGACTTTCTTCGACCAGCTTTTGGTGCCGCCGCTGAATCGAGCAGTCCCGCTCTCCCAGATAAAGGACGTTGCCGTGCGTATCGGCCAGGATTTGAATTTCGATGTGGCGCGGATCGCGGATGTACTTTTCGACGTAGACTTCGTCGTTCTTGAAATACGCCGCTGCCTCACGTTTTGCGCTATCAAAGGCGTCGGCAACGTCGCGGCGCTGAGCGGCAACTTTGAGCCCGCGCCCACCTCCGCCAGCACTTGCTTTGATCGCAAGTGGGTAGCCAAATTGCTCTCCCAGACGCAGCACTTCGTCAACCGACGCAACCGGCGCCGTTGTGCCAGGCACAACCGGAACGTTCGCTGCGATCGCCTCGTTGCGCGCTGGGACCTTGCTGCCCATACGCTCCATTGCCTCGGGCGTTGGGCCGATAAAGGTGATGCCTGCATCCCTACAGGCTGCCGCAAATGTGGCGTTTTCGGCCAAAAAGCCATAGCCGGGATGGATTGCGTCGGCGTGCGCCCGGCGCGCCGTGGCTATGATGATGTCGATTTGTAGATAGCTTTCGGTGGGTGAGGGCGGCCCGATAAGGTACGCCTCGTCGGCGTAGCGCACGTGGAGCGCATCGCGGTCGGCCTCGGAGTAGACGGCAATGGTGCGCAGGCCCAGCTCTTTACAGGCGCGCATTACCCGCAGGGCAATCTCGCCACGGTTAGCAATCAGGACGGTCGAGAACACGGCGCGCTCCACGGGTGTTGAGGCTGATGGCTAAATGTTAGTCGGCCCAACCGCCGCCTCTCTTACCTAGCTGCTCAACCTATGCAATTAAAGCCCGACGATGCCATACCCACCACGACCAGCTCGCCGCAAACGCTCGACCGTCGACCAGCGCGGCTGTACGCCCGTTCGGTCAGGCTGAAGGCCTTGAACCACGAGCTTGGCTGCGTTACGCCAAGTCTGCTGTAAGAGTTGTTCGCTGTCTTGCAGGGTCGCGGACTGCTCCGCAGCAATGTAGGCCTCCACCGCCGCGAGCGCTGCCACAACTTCATCGTCGAGCGGATCGATTGGGCTGCCGAGCAGCGGGTCTGTGTTCATGCCGTGGCATTATATGCGACCAAGCTCTGTTCCTGCAACTAGATGTCGCAGCCGCAAGCTGCGCGACACCTTCCAAAGTCCGCGTCAACTACCACATTAAATAGCGATTAGCTTTCGTGCCGTCTAAGCAGGGTGACGGCAACGACGCGCCAAATCCACTGCGCGCGGCGCTCTAGGCTCACGCGGGTAAAGCTTTGGTTGAGCTCGTCCAGCAACGGGAAGTCGATACCGCCAGCTCCCAGCAGGCGCTGTAGCACCCGACCCCAGCTACTGCCAGCGGCCACAAGGTTCATACAGAAGAACACGCCATTGGGCTGCAATATGCGGTGGACCTCGCGGAGGGCGCCCTGCTGGTCGCCGATTTCATTCAGCGAGCCGCCCATCGCTACGCCACGGGCCACATCATCCCGGAATGGAAGGGCCTGAGCCGAGGCCCGAACATAGGAGACGCGCTGGCCGCGCGCCAAAGACAGTCGACGCGCCTCTCGTAAGAACGGCATCGAGTGGTCGATGGCTCCCACGATCAGGCCAGGTTGGGCCAGGGCCCGTGCGTATAAGCCCGCTGAGCAGGCCACGTCGATGTACACGTTGCCCGGCTGTGGCTGGATCAGCTCACACAGCAATGTAAGCTCTTCCCGCAGCGGAAAATGCCGGCCGCTCATGATGCTCAGCGCGGTCCAGCGCCACGCTGGTTCGTATCCTCGCGCTGTTAGTGGAACGTAGTTTGTAAGCTGGGTTGGCGTCAATGGGACAGGTGCGTCGCCCAGGGCATCCCAGACTCCGTCTAGGATCGCTGTCTGTGCTCCACAATTTGAACAGCGCAGCGCTCCGGCAACAATTTCTCCCGCTTCCTCAAGCGGTCCCAAAAGCGTCAGAGGGGAATGGGAACAAGCTGGGCAGCACAGCGCGGGCAGCAGTTCGGCGTACATCAGTTGTCTCCTCGCGCGCTATTGTACGTCATGCGAACAAGTGACGCCCTCCGGTCACACACGACCATGAGGGCTCATGTGACGGTTGGGCCCCTGCGCTTGGCTGCCCTTTGGCTTAGCTGCCGGGCCAAGCCACCAACCGCGCCCGGGCTGCGCCCTCCATGTGTTGTGCTTGCGGCCGCGATTCGGTCGTTGTTTTCCACCCGCATTCCTCAGGAGGAAAAGAAGGAGTGAGTAGGGCATAGGCCCAGCTGATCTACTTTTCGCCATCCAGCTCGTCCAGCAGCATATCCCGCCGCATGATGTCTTCAAAGGTTTCACGTCGTTGAAGCACACGAGCCCGCCCGTCCCGAACACCAACCAGTGCTGGTCGTGGCACAAGGTTATATGTACTGGCCATGCTCAGGGTGTAGGCTCCAGCCATTGGGATCGCAAGCAGGGCGCCGGGTTGGGTTGCGGGTAGCGCAACATCCCTCAGCAGGACGTCACCACTTTCACAGTAACGGCCCACCACGGTTGCGGTCTCGACCGGGTCGGCCTCGACTTGATCTGCTTGGATGACGGAGTAGCGCGCATCATAGAGCGCCGGCCGAATGTTATCACCCATACCGCCGTCCACCGCGATAAAGGTGCGAATACCCGGAATCGGTTTTACGGCGACGACTTCATACAGGGCGACAACAGAACGCGCAATCAGTGATCGGCCCGGCTCGAGCACCAGTCGTGGGAGCTCAAACCCGTGTCGCGTGCACTGCGCTGTGACGGTGTCGGCGAGGGTTTGGATATAGGCCTCGATGTCGGGGGCCGGATCGCCTTCACGATATGGAACGCCAAGCCCTCCGCCCGGACTCAGCTCGCGCAGCTCCCAGCCGAACTCGGCCCGACTATCGGCCGCGAAGGCCATCAGCCGCTCTACCCCGAGCGCCAGCGGCGCATACTCGTCGATCTGGGAGCCGAGGTGCGCGTGCAGTCCCATCAGCTCGAGACCAGGTGATTGCAGTGCAAGCTCAACTGCGGCACGTGCCATCCCTGTCTTGATGGGCAGCCCGAACTTCGAGTCCAGCTGTCCTGTTTGAATATGCGCGTGGGTATGGACGTTTATTCCCGGATTGAGGCGGAGCAAGATGCGTTGGCGCTGCTGGCCCTGTGCAGCGCGGTTGCGGGTCAACTCGGCAAGTACGCGCAGCTCGTCGAGACTATCAACGATGATGCGACCGACACCCCAGGCGAGAGCTTGCTCCAGCTCACGCCGTGGCTTGGCATTGCCGTGCAAATGAACATGCTCGGGCGACGCGCCCGCGCGGCGTGCGACTGCCAGCTCACCAAGTGACACGCAGTCGAGACCCATGCCCCAGCTGGTCAACAGCTGGGCCAGGGCCGTGTTAAGCAAGGCCTTGCTGGCATAGTGAATTGTGCTTGGTCCCGGATACTGTGCGGCAAGCGCGCTGATAAAGTGACGCGCCGTTGTCTCAAGGGTGAGCTCATCCAGTACGTACAGTGGAGTGCCGAGCTCGCGCGCGAGCTCGGTCGTGTCGCATCCGCCAAGCACAAGATGGCCTTGCGCTCGCGTAGTCGATACTGGCCACAAAAAAGGGTGAAGCTGTTGCATCAGCTCAGGATACCCCGCGTCATGCTCTTTTGACAAGACATTCACCTGCATTTGATAAACGGGCCAAGATCACCGGTAGTCATATGGCCACGTTGCCGATAGGACTTTTGGTGGATGTCTACGACCGAGGTGCGTATTATCGTAGCTAGGTTCGTCAATTCTGAGACGCCATGTGGCGGCGTTGTCAGTGTGTCTTCACAGTGACTTCATCGACGCGCCTGACAATGACCGCTACAATCGCGCTGTCGGTTGCGGAGTTACACATCCCCACGTATCTAGTCTAGGAGGAACACATGAATCGTCGTCGGTCGATTGAGTGGCTGAAGCGAGGCCTGGCAGCGTCGACGCTTGGCGCGATGCTGGTGGGCACAGCGCAGGCAGCGCCGTGGGCGGGAAACCGAACACAATTTGCTTCACCACGCTTCGAGCAAGTCTGGACGGCTGCGGACCGGCCGGTACAGCAGGGGCAGACCCAGCGCTCGTGGACCTGGGGCCCGAGCGCGTGGTTCGACTATAAAGAGTTCTACAAGCAGTCGCCCAATGGCCTGCGTCAGGTGCAGTACTTCGACAAGTCACGCATGGAGATCAACAATCCCTCCGTGACGACGGGTCCGTTGAACGGCGTGACCAACGGCTTGCTGCCGGTGGAGATGGTATCGGGCCGCGTCAAGCTGGGCGATGCTCCCACCGAGGCGGAGAACGCGCCGCGGGCAGCGGCAGAAATTCCCGTGGCTGGCGACCCAGCGGCGCAGAACGCCAACGCGCCGACATATGCGAGCTTCCGTGGTGTGGCGACGACGGACAACCCGTATCGCGATCAGAACAAGGTCGGGCAGCGCATCGGGCAAACGTTCACGAAGGACGGGTCGATCGGCTTCCGGCAGGACCTGGCGGACAAGCCGGGCACGGATATCGTGGCGTACGAGACGGTGACGGGACACAACGTGCCACGGGTCTTCAACGATTTCCGGAACGCGGGACCGGTGGCCGCGATTGCGGCGTTCGGGTATCCGATTACGGACCCATACTGGATCACGGCCAAGGTTGGCGGGCAGGACAAGGACATCCTGGTGCAGCTGTTTGAGCGTCGGGTGGTAACCTACACGCCGTCGAACCCGGCACAGTATCAGGTGGAGATGGGCAACGTCGGCCAGCACTACTTCCAGTGGCGCTACCCCGAGCTGGGCATGCCATGGGCTTCGGGCGAGCCGAACCTCCCCATCGCGTACGCCTCCAAGGTTGACACCAACGATTTCAATGTCTACACGATGGACGCTAATGGCAGCGGCCAGAGCGCGATCACCGGTAACCCGAAGGAGACTCTGCCGTACTCGGTTAAGCGGTCCTGGAAGCAGGAGAATAACCGGATTTGGGGCGACACAAAGCGCTTCAACGACAAGCGCCAGCTCGTCAGCATGAAGCTTGACGGCAGCGATCTGCGCCAAGAGCTGAGCAGCGGCTCAAATGATTTCACCCCATCCGTCTCGCCGGATGGCACCAAGGTCGTCTTTGCGTCGGATCGTGATGGCAACGCCGATCTGTACATCCGCAACATCGGCAGCACGGCCGAGCCCACGCGCCTGACCGACACGATCGGCTGTATCAACCAGCACCCGTCGTGGCTACCGGACGGCTCGGGCATCGTGTACGAGAGCAACTGCCAGGGGAACTACGAGGTTTACCGCGGCGCGCTCAGCTACAGCCAGGACAAGCTGAACGAGCTGACGATCGCGGCGCTGATCTCGCCGGTGAACGCCCAGCGGCTGACCAACAACAACAGCGATGACCGCTACCCGGCGCTCTCCCCGGATGGCTCACGGATCGCTTATACGGCGACGCGTGATGGCAACGGCGAGATCTACCTGATGAACGCCGACGGCGGTCAGCAGCAGCGCATCACCAACAACAACAGCAGTGACGAGGCGCCGACTTGGTCGCCCGATGGCTCGAAGCTGGTCTTCAACAGCAACCGCGACGGCGATCATGAGGTCTACATCATGAACCGCGACGGCAGCGGCCAGGTCCAGCTGACCAACAACGGCAAGGACGACGGCTGGGCGCTCTGGGCACAATAACCAGCTTGCTCCCTTTCATACGTCGACAGCTCCAGGAACTTCCTGGAGCTGTCCCGTTTAAGTCCCACATGCGTGCGGGATAGCGTGATCGTTGCGGAGTGCAATGGTATTCATAGCCCAAAAGGCAGAGTGGCTAGACAGATGGCAACTGCGGACGGGTAGCAAATCCCCTACAGGCGATTTATTTTGGGGGACAGGTCGAGCGGGTAACGTTACGCTTCGCGCCGCATAAGGCCATCAGCAGCACGCATCAGCTGCTCATGGCGCTCGGCTGGAACATTCTTCGTCTGAAGATACAGCTCGAGTGCGCGGCGGGGTGTTAGGCCATCGCGCACCTGCTCGGCTACCTCGGCGAAGCGGCCGCGGGTCGTTCGCTCGACATCGATCGCGACTGCCGCGACCACATGCACGCCTGCTGCTTCAAGCTGGGCATGTATCGCCCGCTCGTCGATTGCCGGCCGCTGTGCGGGGAGGCATTCGATCTGCACACGAACCACAGCCTGTTCAAGGTTGCGGGTGGCAATCGCTCGGCGGATCCGCTCTTGTGGATCACCATGCTGGCGTACATCCACTCGCACCGTCACAAACGGACGAGCGTCAAGCTCGACGAAGTGCCAGCTTGTGTTGTCTTTCTCAACGTCGGCAATCACAAAGCCCTTGGGCTCATGCTCCTCGCCGAAGTCAATGCGCTCGATACTGCCCGGATACACAGCTGGGGGCTGTGTCCCAACCGCTTGATGCTTGTGAATATGGCCGAGCGCGACGTAATCAATGCCAGGTAGGGCTAGGAGCGAGCGTGGAATGACAAGATCCTGCCCTAGCATGACGCTCCGCTCGGCGCCATAAGTCGCCCCGCCGATTGTTCCATGAAATGTTAGCACTGTTGGGATGGACGGGTCGAGCCGCTCGACCGTTCCCTCGATAAAGCTGCCGACACGACTGAGAATTTCGGTTTCGAGCGCGCTCATCGGTAGCCCAATCATCTCGTCTTTGGTCAACAGCGCCTGCCGGTTAAGCCATGGCACCGCGATAATCTGGATCGAACCGGCGCGCGTATTAATCAAGTGGAAGCGCATACGTGACGCGATCGTAACGCCTTCGATCTCGAGTGTGTCGAAAATCTCGACGGAGTGCGCGCGGGTGCTGGTGGCGGGCGCATCATGATTGCCAGTTAGAATAAAAATAGGAAGGCCAGCGCGAACGACGCGGTTGAGCCGACGCGCGAACTCACGCTGGTGGGTCGGGTTCGGGGTGCGATTCTTGTAGATGTCGCCGGCAATCAGCACAAGGTCGACGGGCTCGCGCTCAAGCGCATAGTCAAGCACGTCGTCGAAGCGGTGGAGGTAATCCTCGAGGCGCGTATGAAGGCCAGTTTGCGGGTTGGGATGGCCGTAGTTCTCCATCCCGATATGAATATCGGCCAAATGTAGCAGTTTTGGCATGACGACCTGTATAAGGCGAATAAATGAGAAACAGTAGGCACGGAGCGGCGCTGTGGGAGGCCGCAGGCGGTAGCGCTCTTAGATTTTGTTTACGTTTGTCCGGTATTATACTACATAATGTTGCACGTTAGCGCATGGTGATCGCACGCGGTGGGCGACGAGATGAGGAGTAGGGTATGAAGCGGATAGCAGGGTGGCGTCCGCCACTATGGATGGTCGCGGTCTTGATGGGCTGTACGCTGGCGCTGGGCACGGGCGCTGGGTATGTTCAAGGTGCTGCCAGCAACGGTCAGTGTACCGAGGCGGCCGAGGTGTGCCAAAAATTTACGAACTTCTGGAAGGTCTGGAACCTGGCCGAAGAGCGCTTTTTGGATCCAAAGGCTGTCGAATCCGACGAGATGATCGCGGGCGCGATCAACGGTATGCTGGACAGCCTCAACGACCAAGGCCACACGCGCTACCTCACCCCTGAGCAGGCCAAGTATCAGCAGGAAGCTTTAGAGGGTGAGTTCGAGGGCATCGGAGCTTATATCCGCCAGGAAGGCGAGTACCCGACGATCGTTGCACCGATCGAAGGCTCACCGGCAGAGGCGGCAGGCATTGAAGCGGGTGATATGATCCTACGCGTCAACGGCGAGACGACGCGCGGCCTCGAGCTTGAAGAGGTCATTCGTCGTGTGCGCGGCAAGCCTGGCACGACTGTGAAGCTCCAGATTCAACATCTAGAGCAGGAAGCGCCGGTCGAGATCACCGTTAAGCGTGCGGCCATCACTGTTCCCATGGTGACGTGGCGGATGTTGCCCGGCAAAGTCGCCTTGATCAAGCTGTCGCGGTTCGGCGACACGGCCAAGCCAGAGGTCCAGCAAGCGCTTAACGAGGCGAAGCAGCAGGGCGCCCAAAAGCTAATCTTCGACTTGCGCAACAATCCGGGTGGCCTGCTACCACAGGCAATCGGCGTGACCAGCCAGTTCCTGCCGGAAGGCGAGACGATCTTGCGGGTACGCGATCGGAACGGCAAGGAAGAAGTGTATAAGTCGAACGAGTCTCAGCCCGAGACGGAGCTGCCGATGGTTGTTCTGATCAACCAGGGCTCGGCGTCGTCATCTGAGATTTTCACAGGCGCCTTACAGGACTATGGTCGTGCAAAGGTGATCGGCGTACAAACACCGGGTGCCGGAAGCGTGCTCTCGCCGATTCAGCTTGATGATGGCTCGGCAGTTTACCTAGGCACTGCGGAGTGGCTGACTCCCAAGGGGCGCAAGATACGCCATGAGGGTGTTAAGCCCGACATTACGGAGGGGCTGCCGATCGATGTAGAGCCGCTTACGCCGACGACGGCGAAGCGACTGACAGATGAGCAGCTTCTCGAGACCGAGGACACCCAGATCGCGCGGGCATTGCAGGAGCTTGGCGTACCTACAAGCGCAAGCAGCACGGCCTCTGAGGCTAAGAAGTAAGCTTCGCGATAATCGACGTTAACAGCGGCGCCCCCGTGGGGCGCCGCTGTTCGTGTTTAACAGAAGTTTCGGCATCACCGCGCGACAGGTAACAGAGCCTTCACTTAGGCTCTTGCCATGGCCTACGTTTTTCGGCCCCGGCTGCAATAGCTACACCCAATAAGCAGGCACATGCGAGGCTGTGGGAGATGTCTCCACGCGTGCTCTGAACAACCGCGTCAGCCTTGGCTTCAAGGCGGCACGATTGACAGCGCTGATAAACGTCGCACATCGTCAAGTTGCCAGCCGGAAAGGTAGCGTGGCCTGCCTTCGACCACGGCCACGATCACCATTAGCATATTCGGCCAGGCGTCGCGCCGATCCTGGAGCGACGGAAACGCGCTGCTGGTTGGATGGCTATGATAAAAGCCGATAATTTCACTCTCGCGTCGCGGTGATGATGCCTCGGCGCGCAGCAGTGTGGCTGCATCCAGCAGGAAGTGATGCGTCGGCTTTGGGTGGACGTTGCGGCCACGGATAATGCGTCTGATTTCCAGCTCGGGCTGGCGCCGACCAACCAGAAGCCCGCAGACCTCCTCGTCAGTGGACGCGCAATGCTCGAAAATCTCGTTGAGCTGTTGACGAGTTAGACGCATAGACACGCAGCAGGCTACGCCAACGCGAGGGCATGCCAAGCCGGTTGCCCTCGCGTTGGCCGGCAATCCCGAAGGCTGCGGTAGCCGCGCGCAGCCTCTACCGCTAAGGGGTTTAGTTGACTCAGCACTATTGCCGGCTGCACACGCGGCAGCAGGGGCGACCCGCTGACCTGCTACGTGGTGGAGCAGCCTCCGAGCATCGCTGCTTCACCGACGTTGATCGCCAACCGGATCGTTCGCGCGCGTCTGCTCGTACCCTCGATCGGATGCGAGCAGCGGCTGCTGGTGCAAGCCACCCACGTGGATGCGATTTTCGTCGAGCATCGTGACCGCACTGTACGCTACCATCCGCCCATCCTCGAGCAGCAGCTCCTGCGGCCGCCCCGTATCGATCGTCATCCCGCGCAGCTTATGCTGGGTGTCAGGCGCTGTGTCGTCGACGACCGCCGTCGACGATGTGAGTACGACCGAGAGCTCGTCCACTGTTCTGCGCTCGGTAGTTAGACCCGCGCTGAGCGGATGACTGGTATCTGGGACCTGCTGGGTTCTGGTAAACTCTGGCGTCAGCACACTCAGGTCGGGAGTGCTTTCATTCGGATTCCCTAGCCCCTGATCCATTGTATAGGACGGAAACGCTTTCCAATCATCAGCGCCAAGCTCAAGCGTCAACGCTTCGTCATCCGACTGCCGGAAAACGTTGATCGGCACGACCCGCTCAGTCCCTAGAAAGCCGGGATCGACCGTGATTTGGTTGGCGATGCCATTATTGACGATGATGCGGCTCAGCTTACCGAGCTGCGACTCGTTAGCGTGGACAGGTGCGCCAAAGATTAGTGTAAATCTCATACTGCGTCCTCCTTACCTGCCAGGAACAGCAAGGCGTTTGCCAGCGCTAGACGTGCGGTGGGGCGTTCTGCTATGATACTCTGCTGCACGTACCTGAAAGGACACCAATATATGATCTGCCCAGTTTGTGGGGCTGATAATGAAACCGGAGCCGCTTTTTGTTATCGCTGTGGCAGCTCCCTGAAAGCGACTCCTGGGGCGACGGGGGCAACTGTTAATCTTGGCCGGGCCTCCGCAGCCCCTGACGCCGAGACTGGCGCAAGAGTGTATGATGCTCCGCCACAGCCTGCGCCTGTCAGGGATTTTGCATCGAGAGGCGCCGATGTGCCGCCAGGGATGTCTGAGACGGAGTTGACTGGTCCAGGCTACACTGTTCCGGCTCAACCGGTGGCGGCATACACGGTGCCTGCGGGCGTCGGTACCATTCCTGAGCAGAGCAACAGCGCGCTGATCTCGATGATTCTAGGGATCACCTCGCTGGTGCTTTTTATGCTGCTGCTGTGTGTGTTTTTCTTGTCGCCACTGTCGGCCGTGGCCGGCATTCCCGCTGTTATTCTCGGCAGAAACGCGCGGCGTGAGATTAGAGCATCCGGCGGGCGGCTGACCGGGGAGAACATGGCAGTAGCCGGCATCATCATGGGCTGGATTAATATCGGGCTGAGCGTGTTGATGCTCTGTGCAATTATCGCCTTTTTCGGCATGCTTGCCGCTGGGCTGTCAGCCAGCTAGCCTATTCATAGATACACAGATGATCACTGGCAACGTCGCTATTGTGCTTAATGCGCACTTCCCATATGTGCGTCGCGCTGGTCGCTGGCCGCATGGCGAAGAAGCGCTGCATGGGGTGATCGCGGAAAGCTATGTGCCGCTCCTGGCGATGCTCTACGACCTGCGTAACAGTGGGCCAGTCGTTCCGTTGACGGTGTCGATTAGCCCAGTATTGCTGGAACAACTGGCCGACCCGGTCATCAATAAACATATGTTGTTCTGGCTCGCAGAGTACCGAGGCCGAGTTGAAGGCGACCTCGCGCGCTTTGAGGCTGAGGGTAACGGTCACGGAGCCTACCTAGCGCGCTTCTATGGTGATTGGCTTGACCATGTCGGGCATAGCTTTGTGCAGCGCTTCGGGCGGAATTTGGTAGCGGCTACCCGCGGCCTGCTGCGCGAAACAGGTGATGTCCTGCTCGCGCCTGCCACCTACGCGTATTTGCCGCACTTGTCGCCGATCGAGCTGCGGGCGCAGCTGGAGGTCGGCGCAATGACGGTGCTGCGGCACCTAGGTAAGCGCCCGAATGGCCTTTGGCTGCCGGCCGGGGGCATGCCGGCGGATGGTCTAGGTATCGCGGAAGAGCTTGGGCTTAGCTATGCTGTCGGGTCGGCCCATCCGATCACATCGCGTACCGCGGGGGCTTCCCTGCCACTGCTCCATCCTGACAGAACGCTGGTCGAGCACGTCGTCGCGCTCGGTATGGGCTATCCCGGCGACAGCATGTATCGCGACTTCTACCGACACCATCCGGAGTCCGGCATTCAATACTGGCGTGTGACTGGCCTTGAGGTGCAGCAAGAGGTAAAAGCCTGGTACGACCCGTATGTCGCGTTCGGACGGGTCGAGGAGCACGCAGCGCATTTTGTGCGAGCGGTGCGGGAGCGTCTTCATGCAGTTGTTCCACAGGCGTCCCCCGGCGTCGTAGTCGCCTTTGACGTCGACCTGTTTGGACATTGGTGGTTCGAGGGAGTGCGGTGGCTGCAGCACGTTCTGGTTGGGTTGCGCGATGCCGACGACGTGCAGCTGACGACCGCAACTGGGCTCCAACCCAGCGTGCCCTTTGCCGATGCCGACCCCGGCGAGGCGCACCCAATCTTTGATGGGCCGATAGTCACCAATCTGCGGCAGCGTCTTGCTCATGCAGGTGCCACTCTTACACAGATAGCCCAGCAAAACCCAAGCGCCGAGGGCTTCGTCGAAGCCCTGCTCGGCCAAGCCACACGCGAGCTCCTTTTAGCCCAAAGCAGCGACTGGCCGACGCTGATCGCGACGGGTATGGCCCGCGGGTACGCCGAACACCGCTTCGACGAGCATCTGTCACGCTTCGAGCAGCTGATCCGTTATGTGACAGATGGTCCGATAACGTCCGAGGCTGACGCCTATCTCCACGAGATCGCCGAGCTCGATAATCCTTTTCCATTTATCAACTATCGCTTGTATAGCTGACGTGTGGTGAGAGAGGAGCAATGCGCAGGCCGGTAATTATGCCAGCGAGCATTGCTCGCTGCGCATCGCTCGCTATCGTGCGGTATTCGCCGAGATGCGCAGCAGCAGCCCAATGATCAAAAAGTTGATCAGTACTGACGAGCCACCATAGGAGATAAATGGCAACGTTATACCTGTGAGCGGGATAACGCGCAGATTGCCGCCGATAATAATAAAGGTTTGCACTGCCAGGATCGACGTGAGGCCGATCGCGAGAAGCTGCTCGAAGCCACGGAAACGACTGTTAATTGAGAGTGCAGTGTGGTAACCGCGATACATCAGCAGAACATACAACAGCAGAACACCCAGCGCACCGGCAATACCCATCTCTTCGGCGATGCTGGTAAAGGCGTAGTCGGTATGGGCGGCTGGAACAAGTGCCGGCATGCCCTGTCCGAGCCCCGTGCCAAAGACGCCGCCGGCTGAAACGGCGTATTGTCCTTGCACAGGTTGGTACCCATTAGCCGCCGTCCAAGGATTCAGCCACAAGTCGACACGCTCGGCAACACGCGCAATGGCGCGATTAAGCACAAATGCACCTGCGCCGAAGGCCCCGAGGCCGGCGAAGACGTACCATCCCTTGTTGGTGGCCACGTACAGCATCGCAAGAAAGATCGAGAAGAGCAGCAGCGCCGCGCCCAGGTCGCGTTGAATAATGATAATGCCCATCGTCAGTCCCCACATACCGACCATTGGCAGGAGGTAAGGTAGCGGAGGCAGTCGTAGGCGACCAACGCGGAAGGGAACCTCGTTCATCACCTCGCGGTGCTCGTCGAGGTACGATGCCAAGAAGATCACGAGAATGACCTTGAGCAGCTCCGACGGCTGGAGATTAAAGGGCCCGATATCGATCCATAGTCGCTGGTCTTGGCCGGCCGGTCCCTTGCCTGCAACTAGCGTCACGCCGACGAGTGCTAGACCCAAAATGATCCAGACCCAACGGTGGTTCTTCAACCAGTCCATGAACGACATGCGCTGGTAGCGGATAAAAATGCGATCCAGAGGAGCTAGGGCCATGATCAGCAGCAGGAGCACACCAGCCAGCACAAAAGTCGACTGCTTAGCGGCGATCCTGCCGTAGTAGTCGGGCCCGAGGAAAACATTGAACTGCGGCTCAAGTCGTGCGGTCAGCAGTAGGCCGAGGCCAGAGAGCACGGCGACGAGTGGGAGGATGAGCTGATCCGCACGGGGCAAGCGCCAGGCTAAAATAAAGCTGACGACCACGAAAAGCAGGATTGGGAGACTCGAGGGCCACAGCAGTCGGAGCAAGCCTTGTGCAGTGCGATCGACCTCGCTGCCGGCAAAGCGCAGCGACGTCAGCAGGTAGCCGCTTGCGAAAAAGAGCAGCGCGGTAATCAGCAGCTGGAGCTCGATGAAGCGGATTCGACGTAGTTTGTCTAGCATGGACGGTATTATACCCGGCATCGGTCCGCCGAAGCGAGTGCGGACCTCATTACGGCGAGCAGTTCTACGTGTTAAGCTCGACGACCTCGCCCCGGAGTAGGAAAATAACCTGCTCCGCCAGGTTTGTGACGCGATCCCCGATCCGCTCGAGGTTATGCGCGAGCGTCAAGAGGTGGATCGCCTCGTCGCCGTATTCAGGCTGCGACCGCGCAATGTCGATGGTTTCGCGGAAGAGCCGCCGGTAAATGTTATCGATCGCGTGATCGTCGTTGCAGAGCTGCTCGGCGTAGGCGGCGTCACGACGCGCAAGGGCATCCAGACCGTTATGGAGCAGCTGTGAGACGCGCTCACCCATCTCTGGGATCAGCTTGGGGAAGCTGCCGGCCATTGCCTGCAGCGGAAAGAACCCCGGCTCGTTGTTCATCCGCAGAGCGATCTTGCAGCACGTGGCAGCGTGGTCAGCCATACGCTCCATCTCGGGCAGCAAGCTGATGACCACGCTAATCTCGCGCAAGTCGCTAGCCATCGGCTGCTGGCGCGCGATGAGTGTGAGGGAGCGTTCATGCAGCCCCTGCGCCGCGCTGTTAATGTTCTTGTCGCCGCTGATCACCCGCTGCATCAGCTCAATGTCATTCGTGACGACGGCCTGCATCGCCCGTGCGAGTGCTTCCTCGACGCGGCTTCCGAGCGCCAGCGTGTCGGCCATGAGCCGATCGAGCTGCTCTTGAAAAAATTGACGGCTCATAGTCCTCTCGGCTTCCAAGGCTCAGGCTCGGAATGCTGGCTGTAGCGCCGGCTACGCTGCCAGCGGAAACGCGCGGCCTGACACCTCCTAGCTAAACGTTAAGGTCGACAACTTGGCCTGTAACCAAAAAGATAAGGCGCTCCGCGATGTTGGTCGCCCGGTCGGCGACTCGCTCAAGGTTGTGCGCAACAAATATTAAGTGCAGCGCCCGCTCGCTGCTAGCTGGATCACGAACCATCACCTTCAATAGATCATTTTGAACGACCGTGGTCAGCTGGTCCACCTCGTTATCCGCCATCCCAACACGCCGCGCCGCCTCGGCGTCACGGTTGACAAACGCGTCGAGCGAATCCCGCAGCATTCGCTGGGCGACCTGCGCCATGCGTGGAATATCCACCAGTGGTTTGAGCAACGGCTCGTTCGCACCACGAATCACGATCTCGGCGATCCCTTCGGCGTAGTCTCCCATCCGCTCAAGCTCGCTCGCGATGGAGATGACGGCGCTGATCAGCCGCAAGTCTGCGGCGATTGGTGCCTGCCGCGCGATGAGATGGAGCGCCGTATCCTCGATCGCGTACTGGGCGTGGTCGATAGCGTCGTCGTCGGCTATGATGCGGCGTGCCTCGTCCACATCTTGGGTCTTGAGCGCCTCTATCGCGCGGCCAATCGAGGTCTCGACCTGGCTCGCCAGACGCAGCAAGCTGTCTTGTAGTTCACTCAGTTGTCGGTCGTATTGCTGGCGCGGCATGAGCGGTCGTCCTTTCTAACGACAGTTGACGAAAGGTGTCTAAGGCTTCGCTGGGTGCGAACTGGTGCTTGATTATGAACGAGCGTGACTGCTTGTCGGGCAAAGATATCGGGTATAGCCCCACCCATTCTGATGTGTACTACCTGTCGCATCATATCCTAGCTCGCAGCTCCTGCGTTCGACCAAAAGGTTTCTACCTTCTGCTTGAGTAGGGCATGGTCGGGGCGCTCAAGGTGTTTGTCCCCTAGCAAGATACGTTCCGCTTCGACGCGGGCTGCATGGAGTAAGCGCGTATCGCCGAGGCGGGCCATTTTGAGGTCAGGCGTCCCGCTTTGGCGTCGCCCGAAAAATTCTCCGGGTCCGCGCAGTGTCAGATCGACATCCGCGAGCACGAAGCCATCCTCGCTCTCCTCGAGCGCGCGCAGCCGCTGCTCGGTAATCTCGTTGTCCACGTCCGAGACCACAACACAATATGACTGGTGCTCTCCGCGCCCAACGCGTCCACGGAACTGGTGCAGCTGGGCGAGGCCAAAACGCTCGGCGCCCAGGATCAGGATTGTGGTCGCGTTGGGGACGTCGATCCCGACCTCGACCACTGCAGTCGCCACCAGAATGTCGAAGACACGGTCGCGGAATGCCGTCATGACCGCATCTTTCTCGAGCTGGCTCATCCGTCCATGCACCAATCCGATGCGGAGATCTGGAAAGACCTCGTGCTGAAGCTGCTCCTGGGTCTCCACGGCTGAGTCGAGCTCCAGCTTATCGCTTTCCTCGACCAGCGGGCAGATCACGAACGCTTGACGGCCGGCCGCGACCTCTTTCCGAATATGTTTGTGGGCCTTCGCTAGCTCGGCCTTCTTGATCCATTTGGTCTTTATCGGCTGACGACCTGGTGGTCGCTCGTCGATCACGGAAGCGTCCAGGTCGCCATAGATCGACAGCGCAAGCGTTCGCGGAATCGGCGTCGCAGTCATGACCAAGAGGTGCGGATGGTGTCCCTTGCCCTTGAGTCGCTCACGCTGCTCTACACCAAAGCGGTGCTGCTCGTCGATAACAACCAGACCGAGGCTATTGTACTGCACACCCTCCTGAATCAGCGCGTGGGTGCCAATCACCAGGTCAACCTCGCCTTGGGCGATGCTTTCGAGCACCCGCTTACGCTCCTTGGTCTTGAGCGAGCCGGTCAGCAGCGCGACACGGACCCCCGATCCGCCCATGTCTTCCTCGTCGGTCATGCCGAGGAGTCGCTTCAGCTCCTCCATGCGCTTCAGCTGCTCAGGGTCGATACGGCGCTGCCAATCATCGCTATGGACTGCCTGATCCTTGGCGTCACGCGGCACATGCACCTGGCTCAGCACTTTCTTGAGCCCACGGTAATGCTGCTCGGCCAAGATTTCGGTCGGCGCCATCAGCGCGCCTTGATAGCCATTCGCGATCGCTTGCAGCAGCGCGGCAGCCGCAACAACCGTCTTGCCGGAGCCTACGTCTCCTTGCACCAGCCGCGCCATCGGCACCGGCCGCTGCAGGTCATTGAAAATTTCGTCGAGCGCCCGATTTTGCGCGCCTGTCAGCTGGAACGGCAGCTTGGACAAGAACTCTTCGTGAACTTGCCGATTGAGACTGAGCTGATAACCGGGCACGCCCTGCCACAGCTGCTTACGCTGAAGCACGCCTAGTTGAATGAACAGAAACTCATCAAAGCCGAGGCGGTAGCGCGCCAGAGCCAGCTGCTTCTGATCATCCGGAAAATGGATCTGCGCGAGGGCTTTCGCCAGCGGTACAAGCTTGGCCCGCTCGCGTACCTCATCCGGTAGATAGTCACGTACCAGCGGCACCGCCATGTCGATAACTTTCTTGATCGTCGTTCTGGCGTTGCGCTCATACATGCCCTTGGTGAGCGGGTGGACCGGCACGAGCCGACCCGCGTGAACCAGCGCATCTTCGCGGTATGGCTCCCACTTTGGGCTATTCATCTGGAGCCGTCCGTTGAATGCCGTGACCTTGCCGCTCACAACGATCTGCTCGCCCAGCTTGAGCTGATTGACCAGCCATTTCTGGCCAAAAAAGGTAATCGGCAGCGTGCCCGTCTCGTCCTCGAGCGTCAGATTGACGCCGCCAAGCATGGTGCGGGTGTTGAAGGTTTTGATGTCGGCAATGGTCCCCACCACGGTCTCGACCGCACCGACCGTAAGCTCCGCGATGGTCAGACGCGACGAGAAGTCGTCGTAACGATGCGGAAAGTGGTAGAGCAGCTCCTCAACCGTGCGGACTTGCAGCCGCGTAAAGGCTTTTGCCAAGGATGGCCCGATGCCGGGAACGACGGACAGTGGGGCGTCCAATGTGAGGGGCGCTGGCGCTTGGCGCTCCTTGACCGATTTGCTCTTGGTCCGCGGCGCGGCCGTGCCCTTCTCTCGGAACAGGGCGCGCAGCTGTGTCAGCGACTCGTCGAGGCGGGCCTTGCGCTCGTCGGGCTCGAAGCTCGCGTAGCCCTCAAGCCGTGCAAGAGCTGCCTGAACCACAGGCTCCTGAGCGGTCCCATTAGCCCCTGCCAGCCACTGCGCGATAAAGGTATCGAGGCCACCTTTAACGGCATTGCCATAGCCCGCTTGTGCTTCAGCGGCGAGGCAGCGACCAAGCTGAATTATCTGTTCGCGTGTGTCCATGAGATACACTGATGTGCTGAATATCGTCGTATTATACCGCCATGTGCAAGTAACCCCGAACCGGATAGGCTTCCGCGTTGCGCGTGTCTTCTGGGCTGGAGCAATCCATGGTAATGCCTACAACAGCTGGGGCTGGGCCGCTTGGCTGCTGATACACGCCAGAATGCCGGTCGTTGACATGCACAGGAACCGCTCCTACAATGCTGACCAATTTACAGGAGCGCTACACTGCCCATGCATCCACCTGACGATCGATACGTAATTTATCAACTCTTCGGTCTGCTAACCATCCACTGGTATGCCGTTTGCATCCTGAGCGGTGCTATTCTGGCAGCCTGGTTCGGCGCGCGGCGTGCGGCGGCGCGCGGCCATGATCCCGAGCACGCCTGGAATATCTTGGCGATTGGCCTCGTGACCAGCATCGCCTGCGCCCGGGCCTGGTACGTTGCGGCAGAGTGGAACTCGTTTGTGCAGCGCCGCGATAACTATGCGAGTGCCTGGCGCTGGCTCCTGTTTGACGTGGCTAATCCACAAACCGGTGGTATCGCCATTCAGGGCGCCATCGTTGGCGCGGTTATCGGCTGTTTCATTTATACCCGCCTCAACAAGCTCGAGTTCCTCCACTGGGCCGATTTGGGCGCGCCATGTATGTCGATTGGTCAGGCAATCGGGCGCTGGGGTAACTTCTTCAACCAAGAGGCCTATGGCCGTCCCATGGACCCGCCGCAGCCGTGGGGCCTACGCATTGATGCTCCCTTTCGCATCCACCAGTTCCAAGACTTGACCGAGTATCCCGTCGAGACGACGCG
The DNA here is from genome assembly GCA_016781525.1 of bacterium. Lineage (GTDB taxonomy): Bacteria > Chloroflexota > Chloroflexia > Chloroflexales > Kallotenuaceae > LB3-1. The sequence goes on from JADDQE010000040.1 coordinate 65,385, forward strand.
CTTTCATCCGACGTTCTTGTATGAGTCGCTCTGGAATGTGCTGGTGCTGCTCTCACTTCTGCTGGTTGAGCGCCGCTTCCGTGGCTGGCTTCGCAAGGGCGACCTGCTCCTGCTTTACGCGATCTTTTACTCGATCGGCCGCCTCTTTATCGAGGGTCTACGCACCGATAGCTTGTGCACCAACGGCATTGGCGGGGAGTGCGAAGGCGCCCTTCGGCTAGCCCAAGTGACCGCGCTGGTCACGATTGTGCTTTGTTCGGGTGTGCTGGCACTGCGGCGGCTACGCCGCCCGTCGGCGCCGCAGACAGCTTCCTAGAGATACTGCATAAGAACGACGACGCATAGTGCCGAGACCTGCTCCACGCACAGCTGCGACAGGCGGTGCGCCGCGCTACGTTGTTCGTTCCCTGATTTCGCCGAGCGCGGTGTCAAAGGCGCGGATCGTGGTCTCGATGGCATCCGGCGTGTGCGCTGCGGAAACGAAGCCGCTCTTGCCGCGCATGAGATCGACGCCATGGTTGAGCATGGCTAGCCGGAAGTTTCGCTGGAGCTGGGGATCGCCGCCCTGCTTAAGCTCGGCCAACGGCAAATCAGGCGGCAGATGCCCGGGCGCAAAGCTCGTCTCGGAGCCCAAAAGCAGGTGAAAGATCGAGCCGTCACCGTAGGCCGCCGAGCTCTGGAAATTATGACGGCGCAGGACTGCATTAAAACCATCGATCAGCTGCGTGCCTAGTGTCGCCGCTCTTCGCTGGGGCTCGCCCGTTCGTGCGACCTCCAGCGCAGCGATGCCTGCCGCCGCGGCGAGTGGGTTTGCGTTGTAGGTTCCCAGGTGGATGATTTTGTGCGTAGCGTTCCAGGCTGCATCACCAAAGGCAAGATGCTGGAAAATGTCGGCGCGGCCACCGACGGCTCCGCCCGGTAGCCCACCGGCAACAATCTTGGCTAACGCCGTAAGATCGGCCACGACGCCGGCTCGCTGTTGGACTCCGCCGGGCGCAACCCGAAAGCCGGTCACGACTTCGTCGCAGAGCAGCAGCACGTCGCGATCGCGCGTGAGCGCTCGCACCTGCTGCAGAAAAGCATCCGGAAGCGGCTGGGTTCCATATGTCGCGCCGGAAGGCTCCAGCACCACCGCCGCGATGTCATCGCACTCGGCAAGTGTTCGCTCCAGTACGTCCAAGCTGGCCGGCAGTACGAGTAGCCCTTCCGTAACCTGCCGCAGAACACCCGGCAAGAGCCTGTCGGGGAGGTCTTGGGCGAGCAGATCGTGCCAGCCATGGAAGTGCCCGGCGAAGCGAATCACCGTGGGCTTGCCGGTATAGGCTCGGGCAAGGCGGAGCGCAAGCAGCGTTGCCTCGGTGCCCGACGACGTGAAGCGCAAGCGTTCGAGCTGTGGGAAGCACGCCTTCACAGCAGCGGCCCACTCAATCTCAAGCGCGTGGCTGGCGCCGTAGTGCGTGCCCCGCTCGACCTGGCGCTGCACAGCCGCCACGACGGGAGCGGGACTGTGGCCCAGCAAGAGGGCGCCATGTCCTTGCCAGTAGTCAATCAGCCGGTTGCCGTCGACGTCCCATTTATACGCGCCGCTTGCCTGCTCGACCGCGATCGGAAATGGCTGCATCCAGCGCCCATCGTGGGTAACACCGCTGGGGAAATGCTCGAGTGCGCGCTCATAGAGCACCGCTGAGCGGGGATGAAGTTCTCGGTACCGGTCCTCATGCGTCATCGAAGATCGCCTTTTCAAGATGAGCCGCGCACATCATCCATACACCGCGCATGAGCTGTTGTGGGGCTGAGGCTAATCGGGGAGCTGCTAACAGGGTCAACCGCTGCGTGTCATGCAGCACCCTTGCCGACGGCTGCGTCGGGCTCCTGATATCCGGGGCCATCCAGATCAGCGCCCGAAGGCCAACCGATCCGCCAACATGTCTGGAAGACCAGCCGCGCGCATCTTACGCTGTGTGGCTGAAATGTCGTACTCAACACGGTTGAAGCGGATGGTATGGGCTTCCGTATCCCACACTGCATAGGCGGCCCGCGGATCTCCGTCGCGCGGCTGTCCGATGCTGCCTGGGTTGATGATATAGCGTGAGCCCTGCTTCAGCTCCAGGATTTCGCCTGGAGTACCACGGCGGAACTCGGTCTTGCCATTGTCGTGCTTGACGAAGATCGTCGGGACGTGCGTGTGGCCCACAAAGCAGAGCGGTGTATCGAAATGCTTGAGGTTCACCTGGGCTGTTCCAGCGTCCAGGATATATTCCCACACCGGATCGCGCGGGCTCGCGTGAGCCAGCGTCGCTTCGGGCGGTACCGGGAGGCGATCGGGCAGCGCCTGAAGGTATGCCCGCAGCTCGGGCTCAAGCTGCTGGTTGTTCCATTGGTTCGCGGTGCGCGCTAGCGCATTGAAATCTGCGAGTGAGACCAAGCCGAGGCTGGCGAGGTCATGATTGCCGGTGAGGGCATATTTTGCCAAATCCCGCATTTTCTGGAGACAGACGTTGGGCTCGGGCCCATAGCCAATGGTATCGCCAAGACACCAGAGCTCGTCATAGCGCGGAAGCGCGCCGAGGACGGCGGCTAGAGCAACGGCGTTAGAATGGATATCCGAAACCAGGACGATTCGCATGCACAGCTCCTCCGAAAAGCTTTGACGTGGCCCGATCCGTCCTCTATACTATATAGTTGCCACTATAAAGGTAATGACTCAGTGAACGAACGCTCCCATTGTCCGTATCTTGGACTACGCCAAAATCGTGCAATACGCTTCGCATCGCCGACGTCGGAGCATCGCTGTTATGTTAGCGGCGAAGCTCAAGATATTCCCGTCGATCAGCGCACGCATTGCTTGAGTATTAACCATCTATCCTGCCCATTATACACGGGCGAGTGGAGTGGAACAACGACGGGCGCTGTTGCTGGTGCGGGCGCGATGGCGTTCGCCGGCAGCCGATCACGTGGGCGGCTTGCCAGTCGCGAGAGCCTGTTCTACCTCGCCGTGGTTGGGCTTATCTTTACGATTACGTTGGTGTGGGTCGGGATTTACTACTTGTACATGGTCTCGGGCACGGAAGGGCCGGTGGATACAGTCGTCGTTCTGCCGACCGCGACCGCTACAGATGTGCCTCCGACTACGACTGCTGTGCCAACAGTCACGCCGACTGTCGATACGCCGCCGTCGTCGCCCAGTGGCCTCACCGCAGTTGCCTCGGTCACAGGTGTAGCGCTGAATTGGAACCGCAACAACGAAGCCGATCTCGACGGGTATGATGTATTTCGAGCGGATGCGATCAATGGGCAGTACACCAAGCTCAACCCTGAGCGGCTGCAGCGACTGGAGACAGACTTTATCGACGACTCGGCGCCGGCTGGGAAGCGTGTGCAATATCGTGTCGTAGCCGTCGACAAGGCCGGCCAAAGCTCACAAGCGGCAACAATCGAGGTTCCAACGCTTGATGCCACGGCGACGACAGTGCCGACGTCGACGTTGACGCCCGAGCCGCCTACGCTCACTCCCACGACGCAGATCGCGCCGTCACCTGTCCCGCCATCACCCACGGCGCAAGTGATCTATGTGCCGGGACCGCCGGTCGAAGTGACGCGTGTGGTTGTGCCGACGACGCAGCCGAGCAGCACGCCCACCAGCATACCGACGCCGACGAACACCACCGAGCCGACGGCAACCTATACGCCGGAGCCGACGGCGTGGGCGACGCCGGTACCAGCCGCAACCGAAACTCCGGTGCCTCCTCCGCCAACTGCGACGCAGCCCTTGCCGGAACCAGCGCCGGAGCCTTCCGTCCAAGCCTCCGCCCCATCCACCGAGACGATGCCAACGATTGAGCAGGTAACCGCTCCGGCCCCCTAGGTGCCATAGTCCGGAACTCCTTACCGCCTTAAAGTAAGCCGCCCCGCATCGTTCAGATGCGGGGCGGCACGTATCCGGCTTGGCTTCTAGACCGGCTCGGCCTCCACTATCGGCTGCGCGCCCTCGCCACGGTACCGCTCAAGATGCACCAGCAGTACGGCCACGTCCGCAGGGTTGATGCCGCTCAGCCGGGCAGCCTGTCCCAATGTCGCGGGCCGGAAGCGCTGCAACACCTGCCGCGCCTCGTTACGTAGTCCGGGAACGGCCATCACATCAAAGCCTGGAGGAATGCGCCGCGTCTCCATCTTGCGCACCCGCTCCGCCGCTTTGAGCTCCTTCTCGATATAGCCGCTGTATTTGGTCTCGATCTCCACCTGCTCGGCTACATACGGGGGTAGCACCGGGAGATCGAGTGCTTGCTGGAGTGCTGCGTAGCTAACATCCGGTCGCGCCAGCACGACATCCGCGGTGCAAACCTGACTAATCGGCATGATGTCTGCCTCGCCCAGCCGCCGGTTGACCTCGCCTGACGGCGTGAGGCGAACTCCACGGATCTGCTGTTGTGCTTGCTCGGCTTGCTCGCGTTTGCTTTCCACGATCGCCATCCGGCCCGAGTCGACCATGCCAAGCTGATAACCGATCGGTGTTAGACGCAGATCCGCGTTATCTGAGCGCAGCAGCAGGCGATGCTCGGCGCGGGATGTGAACATGCGGTAGGGCTCGTGAATCTCCTTAGTCACCAAATCGTCGATCAGCACGCCGATATATGCCTGGTCGCGCCGGAGAATGAAGGCAGCCTCGCCCTTGACCTGACGAGCGGCATTGATCCCGGCGATCAAACCCTGAGCCGCCGCCTCCTCGTAGCCGGTCGTGCCATTGATCTGTCCGGCGAGAAACAGGCCTGGTAGCCGCTTGGCTTCCAGGGTCGCCAAAATCTCGCCGGTTGCCACTGCGTCGTACTCGATCGCATAGCCGACCCGCATGATCTCGGCGTTGCGAAGCGCTGGGATCGACCGCAGCATCTGCCATTGCACATCCTCGGGCAGCGACGTGTTGCAGCCCTGAACATAGACCTCGCTCGTTTGCCAGCCCTCGGGCTCCAAGAAAAAGCCGTGGCGCTCCTTATCGGCGAAACGAACAATCTTGTCCTCAATCGAGGGGCAGTAGCGCGGCCCGACACCTTCGATCACGCCCGAGAAGAGCGGCGCACGGTCAAGGTTGTCTCGGATGATCTGGTGTGTCTCCGGCGTGGAGTAGACCAGATAACACGGCAGCTGCGGCCGCCAGCCGTCAAGCTGGGGCTGCGGGAAGCGCGGGTAGGGCGTATCGCTGAGAAACGTCGGCGTACGGGGCGGAGCGTCGTAGTAAAAGCCGAAGTGGAGCGGACTCGCACTCCCAAACTGCAACTCGGTCGCGCCAAAATCGATCGTGCGCGCATCCACGCGTGGTGGTGTGCCCGTCTTGAGGCGGACGAGTGGAAAGCCTAGCTGATGCAAATCCTCGCCCAAGGCAACCGCGGCATGTTCGCCGGCACGGCCCGCCGACCACTGCGCAGCGCCGGTGATGGCACGTCCACGTAGAAAAGTGCCGGTTGTGAGTACCAGCGAGCGGCCATAGTAACGCCAGCCGGTATGCGTCACGACGGAGAATAGAGCGTCAGGATCAGAGACCAAAGCATCCGCGCCGCTAGCTGTCGCTGGTTGTGTGCGCTCAGTTTTTTGTGGAGCAATGATCCGCTCCACCAGCGCCTGCTTGAGATCAAGGTTGGGCGTGCGCTCGAGTGCATCCTTCATCCGCTGCGCGTACAGCCGCTTGTCACACTGCGCCCGCAGTGCCTGGACCGCGGGGCCCTTGGAGTCGTTGAGCATGCGGATTTGAATAAAAGACTCATCCGTGACCCGGCCCATTACGCCGCCGAGCGCATCGAGCTCGCGGACGATGTGTCCCTTCGCTGGACCGCCGATCGACGGGTTGCACGACATATGCGCCAGTTTGTCGAGGTCGATCGTCAGCAGCAGCGTGCGGCAGCCCATCTGTGCCGCCGCGTGCGCCGCCTCACAGCCTGCGTGGCCCGCGCCGACCACGATCACATCATATACAGTTTGCATAACTGGTAATTTCGCTACAAAACGCCGCTGCGTCGATACGACTCGCTACATCGGCAATACATGATTATGTTCATGGCGTAGTGTAACGCTTACGCCCAGTAAATCAAGCACCAGCCGTTATCTGACATAAACAGGGCCTTCTGCGTTTGCCTGCGGTCAACAGGCACAAACCTTGGCCGCTCTACTTTCAACGTGAGCCAAATGCCGCTCACCTTGGTGCTCAGTGTCCGGGAGCCGAACCATAACCATTAGGTGTCGTAGTTCGACGGTGTTTGTTACGGTTCACGGTACTGGTACAATGCGCCAATTACTATTGGTTCATAACCAGCGAACAGCATGGAGAACATTAGATATTTATGAGACTTTTCCAGCGTCTGCGTAGAAATCGCACGCCATATGCTGAGCGTGCAACGCTCGCCGACATAACCGCGGCGTATCGCTTCTTCCTTCGGCGTCAGCCAGACCCCGAGGGTTTCGCGCATTTTAGGCGAATGGTAGCTCACGGGGTTACCATCGACCGGCTCATCGCAAGCTTTACTGATTCGGATGAATACAAAGCACGAATCGCGCGCGAGTCCGAAGTCAGGGCGGTTGACCTTGGTGGATACTTTGTTTGTGTCCAGGAGGCCGAAACTGATTTTGGTAAAGAAATTATTGCTACGAAACAATATGAACCGCATGTGCGGGGGGCCATCTCCGAGTTGCTTAAGGCGGGCCAAACATTTGTAGATATTGGTGCGAATGTCGGGACGATTAGTTTTTTGGCGGCTAAAATTGTTGGAGTGGAAGGTACGGTTATCTCCGTGGAACCTAATGCTCATAACCAACAGTTGCTCTACGCTGGAATAGTGCTCAACGCATTTGCAAATATTCGTGTTCTTCCATACGCAGCTTCGAACAGACGAGCCGTTTTTTCATTGACGGGTGGAACGTCCAATACCTACCTTGTTTCCGCGAAGACGTATCAAAATGTTGGCTCTTATACCCAATCAATTGTCTTAGATGAAGAGTTAGCGGATCTGGCAGCGATTGACTTTGTCAAAATGGATATCGAAGGCCACGAGCCCCTTGCACTTGCGGGGTTTTCGTCGCTGATAAAAAAACACAACCCGACCCTGCTAACTGAGTTTAATCCTCGCTGTCTTAAGGATGTGCAGTGTCTTGAGCCTTATGAATACGCGAAGCAATTATTTTCATACTACAACCGCTTACATGTCATTACGCCATTCGGGGATTCAGACAGCTTTACAAATCCTGATGATCTGATGAGTCACTGGCGGAAGCGAAATGAGGAAATTTCGGGTCAAAAGCTTCTACCTGATGGCCTACTCCATTTTGACATTATTGCCACAAACACCTGAAAAGCTTCATCCGAGACCATGGAATTGCCGATAGGTCTGGTGTAGCAGCATTCCTGAGCATGTTGATTACCTGGATTGAGCCAAGTCTACGATCCAGAGGGCGGCTGCCTGTACGCTTTGTGCCGTGCCGACGTCCACATCATGATACGCGCAGTTCAAGATGCTGCTGCGATGTGGGCCGTCGACGGGCTCGTCTGGGTGCCGCCGTGGCGCGGGAAGTCGGCGACATACAGCATCGCGCGCAACCACCTGCTTATGGCTGCCGACCTTAGCTCTCTGACGCTTCCGGTGGCCAACGCTTAGGAATCGGAACTTCACGCCACTCGCCGGGCTGCAGATTCCCAAGCGACCATGGACCGATGGATGCGCGGACCAGGCGTAGGGTCGGATAGCCGACCGCCGCGGTCATGCGGCGCACCTGTCGATTACGGCCCTCGGTCAGCACCAGTTCGATCCACGAGGTTGGAATCTGCTTACGCTCACGGATCGGAGGCGTACGCGGCCACACATCGGGTGCATCGATCAGCTGGGCTTGCGCGGGACGCGTCATGCCATCGTTGAGCCCCACGCCGCGCCGAAGTGTTGCAAGCGCCTCCGCCGTAGGCACACCTTCGACTTGGACCCAGTACGTTTTGGGCAGCTTATGTCGCGGGTCGGCGATGCGATGTTGGAGCCAGCCGGCGTTGGTCAGGAGCAGCAGCCCCTCGCTGTCGGTGTCAAGGCGGCCTGCGGCGTAGATCTCGGGTATAGACAGGTAATCGGCCAGGGTGGGACGCCCCGACGGATCGGTGAACTGGCATAGCACCAGATACGGCTTGTTGAAGAGCAGGAGCCGCTCCATCGTCCTCGTCCCGGCGCCCTTGCGCCCGCTGCGTCTGGCCCATTCCCTAGTCAGGCGCCGCTCGAAAATAGCAAGATGTACACCAAGTGTTGGGGTTTGCCAAGGTTAGCGCGAAGACTCCTCAGGGTTCAGCATTACGCCAACAACTTGGAGCCACGGCGGGTCGGGATATGGATTGCGCTCGATGTGCATGCCGAGCTTCTGCATGACGCCGATTGAGGCGGTGTTTTCATAGGCTGTGGTGGCGACAATCCGCGACAGCCGCAGGGTTGTAAAGGCGTAGTCAATCAGGGCACGGCCGGCTTCACTTGCATAGCCACGCCGCTGGTGCGATGGAGATATCGCCCAGTACAGCCCGAACTCGGGCGAGGACAAGCGCGTCTCGCGGCCGCCGCACATCGCCGCGAACCAAGGCAGCTGACCGACCGGTGCCAAGACGGCCGCAAAGCCACAGGCCCCAATCAGCTCGTCGGTTTCCTTCAGTACGACCGCGCGGTCACCATACGGCGGCTGATACAGCCAGGCCATCTGGGCATAATTCAGCACCATCCACTGAAGCCACTCGCGACGCTGCTCAAGCGCTAGGGCGCCCTCTGTACCGACGTCCGCCTCGCCAAGCTCGATATCTAGCAGCTGATGAACACGCTCGAGGTCGTCCATAACAAAGGGTCTCACGCGCAGGCGGGCTGTTTCAAGGATGGGCATTTCCATTGTTAGCTCCTGAGAAGAGCGAAATTAGCTGCCGGCAAGCTGCTCGAGCAGTCGTGTTACAAGCGCGGTGAATTTGGGCTTGACGGCCTGCCCTGCGGCCAGAACTTCCTCGTGGTTCGCGGGCGGCGCGTCAGGTGTTGCGATGTTTGAGATCATCGAGATGCCGAGGACGCGCATGCCGCCGTGGCGTGCAACGATAACCTCGGGCACGGTCGACATGCCGACCGCATCGATCCCGAGCAGCTGGAGCATTCGCAGCTCGGCGGGGGTCTCGAAGGACGGTCCTGTCAGCATCGCATAGACTCCATCGTGCATAGTGATGCCGACATCAGCCGCTAGTTGATGTGCCAGACGTCCGAGACCAGTGTCGTAGGCATCGGTCATTGCGGGGAAGCGGAGTCCGAGCCTGGGGTCGTTGGGCCCCCGCAAGGGATGCTGCCCGGCCATGCCGGGGAAATTGACATGATCGGCGATGCGCATCAGATCGCCTACCTGCCAATCCGCACGGATACCGCCCGCAGCATTGGTCACGATCAAGGTCCTAGCGCCAAGCTCCTGCAGCACGCGCACGGGAAAGGTAGTCTGGTTGAGGGCATAGCCTTCATAATAGTGAAAGCGCCCACGCATCACGGCAACGTTGCAGCCGCTCAAGCTGCCAAGCACGAGCTCGCCCCGGTGACCTTCAACAGTTGACTGCGGAAAGTGGGGGATGTCGGCGTACTGAACGGTGGCAGCGGCTGCTACATCGTCGGCGAGAGCACCTAGCCCAGAGCCCAGGATCAGGGCGACTGTGGGCTTGAGGTCCGTATGGCGCCGGATCGTCGCTGCCGCGTCTTTGATTTGATCGTACAGGTCGGGCATGTGGGCTCCCGTAGCTGTCAGCCATCAGAGGACAGTCATCAGCTTGGGAAACAGATACCCTTCACCTGATTGCTGTTAGCTGACGGCTATATTCTTGACAACAGCTCGCGCTTCTTGGCCTCGAACTCGGCGGGTGACAGAATGCCACGGTCGCGCAGAGCGGCGAGCTGCTCGAGTACAGCGCGTACGTCGCGAGGATTATCATAGGCCTGGACGGGACTGCGGTCAAGGTAACCGTCGTAGCATGCACGCGCATCCTGCATCGCCCGCTTAAATTCGACTGGGCCGCGGATAGCACGCATACGGTTGACCCCGTCCTCGTTCGCCGTCAATATCTCTACGTCGCCAAAGTTGAAGATGCGGCCGATCCAGCTTTGATGCAGCTCGATATCGTTGATCTTTTCCAGCGATGAGTCCAGCACACTCTTGTTAAGCACGCCTTGCAGCTGGAGCACGCGCCGGTCGGTAATCACGAATTGTTCACTACGCCAGCGCAGAATGTCGGCCAGCGCGCTAAAGGCGACGATGATGCCGAGCGCGGCCGCACCGAAGAAGATCAGCTGATCGGGAATGCTCTGGAAGGGCTGCCAGTAGAATTGCAAGAGTGCCACCGAGGTCAAGAGCCCGATTAGAACGATCTCGGTCAGTACCTGGGCAAACGGAATGAACCAATGCTGGCGCGTCTCGAAGAGGATCTCTTCGTCTTGGCCAAGCAAATTATGGAGATAACTCATGTTCGTTCTTCGGCCGCGTGGAGCGGCGACCGTGTAGGTGCGTAGCTTTACGAAGCGAAACGCACGGCGTCGAGAAATTCAACCGATTTCAGGTCACGTTCCAATATTGGCCGCAGCGTGGCCCGTAGGATATGCTCCGTCTCGCGGCGGAGCGGCTCAGACAAGCGCTGGAGCTGCTCGATCGCCGCGAGCGGCTCGCGCTGGAGAAAACGCAGCGCCTTGAACGCGGCCAGGCTAATCGGGAGTGCGTGCGGCTCACGAGCGGCACAGAGGGGGCAGAGCATGCCACCGCTCGCCGGGCTCCACCGATCGGCGGCTTCGGTAAGCGGCGACTGACAGCTGGCACAGTTGAAGAGATTGGGGCGGTAGCCCAACAAATTCAGCAGGTGGAGCTCAAAATAGCGGGCTACAAGATCCAACGTAGTGGCCGAGTCTAGTGCGGCCAGGGTGTTGACGAAGAGCGTATAGAGCGGCGGGTTTTCTTCCGCGTCGCCGGTTAACTTGTCCAACAGCTCCGCAACATAATACGCGTACGAGAGCCGGGGGAGCTCCGCATGTAGGCGCTTGTACGCATCGATATTTTGGGCATCCGTGACGATGTCGAGGTTACGTCCGGTGGCGAGCTGCAGCTCCGCTCGGTTGAACAGCTCAACATGGCCGGCCCGCCGACTTGTCGTCTTGCGCGCGCCCTTGGCGATTACTCGCAATTTGCCGTACCGCGGTGTGAGCAGCGTCAAGAGGCGATCGGCCTCGCCAAAGTCACTCCGCCGTAAAATCACCGCTTCCGTCCGATAGAGTCGCTCGCGACCAGCCATAGCCTACATTGAACCTTCGGTAACCCTTGCCTCCTCATATTATACCGCCTCGATGGTGCGATACATAGCCAAACGTTGTATCCCAGGCGGGCCCTTAATCGTTCGATGTAGGGGGACTGTTATCGTGGAGCTGTGCAGCAAACACGGTTGCGGCATGTTGCGCCGCGTCCACCAAGCGGGTCGGCACAAGCTTCGACAGCCGCTGCAACGTGGCTGGGGTCACCTCGCACGGCAGGTCGAGCTCGGCACAAGCACGTGCATAGACGAACGCCGCCATCACCAGCGCTTTAAGGTCACGTTCGTCAAACGGCGATTGCATCTCGATCCGCTCGTCGCGTAGGCCAAAGCCCGCCCGGCGCAAACGCTCTGCAAGCTCGTCGGCATCACCGTCTGGCACTCGTAGCAGTGTCGGAGTGAGCGGCTCGACGTCGCCAAGCCCAAGCGCTTTAGCTGTGCGAGCTTGCGCCAGCACGACCGGATCGGTTGCGCTCAGCAGCACCGCATCTTCGAGCCGCAGCTGTTCGGCTTGACCTGCCCACTCCCGCAGTGTATATGCGACATTTGGGGGTACATGCCCAGCTGTCTGCTCTTCCAAAAAACGCAGCACATCGGCTGCTGAGATGCCGCGTTCGATTGCCGCGAGCAACGCCGTTCTGGACAATAGGTAGATGCTCAGCGGCCCGCTCTGCTTGAGCTCGGCTAAACGTGCCAGCTGAAAGACTGCGTAGGGCGAGGCATTAGCTGGACAGACGACCTCGAAGGTACTCTGAACAATCAGAGGTGCAACCGGTGGTGGCGGTGGCGGCGGAGCATTGGCGATCAGATGGCTGCCAAGAGCTGTCAGCTGTACAAGCATCCGGCGCTCATCGTCGGGCTGCGTCTCAACCAGCCCGAGCCACGTCAGCGGTCCTTGAACGACCGCTGCCACCAGCCGACCTTCGACGTGGTGCCAATCCTCCCAGCTGCTTACCAGTCGGTCGGCAGCATCGTAAAGCAGCCAGGTATCGTAGCGCCCATCCCGCCGCTGGAAGTCCGGCTCGACGCGGCGTATCTCGGCGATGACCGCAGCGAGATCGAGCCATTGAGCTTGGGGCACGGTCGCCAGGAGCCGCAGCAGGTTGCGGCGTGTCGCCGTGCGGTTGAGCGTATAGGGCGCGCCACCTTTCCAGCGCAGCCCGCAAAGCAGCGTTAGGTCGTCGCTCGTGCTCGCGCACCAGGCGTCAAGGAGACGCCTAATTCGCTCGGTGCGTGATGCGCGGAGCCATTCAATCGCCGCGCTAGCCGGCCGGAAAGCTCCATCACTCGTTTTGCGCAGCAGCCCCGCCTCGACCAGCATCGCCCGCAGCAGCGCGACCAACGGCCATTCGGCCTCACGCCGCAATTGGTCAGGTGCATTCGGAAACTGCTTTTGCAACTTAAGCAGGCTAGCCTTATTGAGGGCGCCGTCCTCGAGCGCTTTGAGCTGACCAGCATACGCCAGCGTTAGCACGCCGACTGCCAGCGCCTCGGTCTGCTCCACTCCCGAGATATCGCGGCGCAACGGCGTAGCTGGAGCGGGAACAGGCGCCAGGCGTAGTGTTAAATCCCGTGGCGGCAGCTGTGGCAAGAGCGGCAGTAGATCATTCGGAATGCGGTAAATCGCACCGCGCTCATCATGGGTCCGAAAAATGAGACCCAAGTTGAACAGCCGCTCGGTAGGCGTGGAAGGACCATGGAGCGCTTCGATATAGGCACGGGGATGTTCGAAGCGGCTTGGCTCGCGCACGGCGCCGAACTCGCGCTGCATGATGCCTACGGGTACTGCGCCGCCATCTTGTAGCAGTCGGACCAGCGCCGCTTTATCCGGCTCCCGCATGTCGCGCCATATAGCCTCGACCTTCACCGGATCAAGCATCACCGCCAGCAGCGCGGTCGGGTCTGGGCGTGGCGCTTGCCAGAGCTGCGCCATGACACGCCGATCGACGGGCGACAAGAGCTCAAGCAGCCGGCGTAATTCGGGTTTGGCGCGCGAGGCCGGGGACATCAGCCATTCCTTCCAGCGTGAAGCAGCTGCGCGGAAGAAGCATACCGAATCCGAGCAGCTGGCACAACAGGAAGGGCTGCTATAAAACTGGCCCGCCGGCTCTTCCGATGGTAAGATGCGACGGCGTTCAAACCTCGAAGGTCGTAGTAAAATCGCCGAATTGCTTGCGCTGCGCTGTTGTTCAATGACTACCGGCCGGCTGAATGCGCCGCCTCACCACTGACGAGACCAATCATTGTGATTCGTGGGCGCAAGTATCGGCTGGTGTAACCGTTCTTGCTATAGTCTCATACCTCAGAGGTGGCTGCTCTCGGTGCGGGCGCACCCACTGCGGTTCTATTTGGCAAGTAGCTTAACGAGGGATGGTGTATGGGCGACTTACTCACCGGCGAAGCCTTAGTGGCATTGCTGACCTTGACGGCGTTGGAGATCGTGCTGGGCGTTGACAACATCATCTTTATTTCGATTCTGGCGGGCAAGCTGCCGGCGGAGCAGCAGGCGAAGGCGCGGCAGACTGGCCTCGCGCTCGCCCTGATCACGCGCATCGCATTGCTGCTGTCACTTTCCTGGATTATTGGGCTGACCCAGCCACTGTTCGCCGTCTTTGGCCATGGAGTCAGCGGCCGTGACCTGATTCTGATCCTCGGTGGTCTATTCTTACTCGGTAAGTCGACCTATGAGATTGGTGAGCGGCTCGAAGGTGAGAGCAGCCATGGGAGTGGTCGTGCCGCGGCGTCGTTCACCGCGGTGATTATCCAGATCCTGCTGCTGGACGTCGTCTTCTCGCTCGACTCGGTGATTACTGCGGTGGGGATGGTCGACGAGATCGCGATCATGATTACAGCGGTGATCATTGCGATCGTGATCATGCTGGTGGCTGCCAGCACGATCAGCGACTTCGTCAATCGTCATCCGACAGTCAAGATGCTGGCGCTGTCGTTCCTGCTGTTGATTGGCGTGAACTTGCTGGCGGAAGGTTTCGGGCAGCATATTCCGAAGGGCTATATCTACTTCGCGATGGCCTTCTCGGTCTTTGTCGAGTTCCTGAACCTGCGCGTGAGAAGCAAGAGGACCGACCCTGTGGAACTCCACACACCGTACATCTCCACAGGGGGCCAGCACTAGTAATCTAGTCGTCTTCTATAGACTCGGGCTGGTGAGGAGGGCGGGCGCCCTCCTCACCGCTTGCCGGGACTGGCCGTTGGTCGGCGATCGCCTGGATCCGCCGCGAAAGGCCGACAGCCACACCAAGCGCAAGCGAGCTAGCCACAGCCACACAGACGAGCGCGAGGATGACCCGCGTCGAGGCAAGCGGGTCACTGCTGCCGGTTTGCAGCAGCACAAGAAATGTCTCTGCCATGGCAGCATTGTAGCACCTTTGCCTGTGCTGACCGTTGCCGAACGTTATGCGAGGTCATAGCTGTATGATTGGCGTACCGGCGGATCGCGACGAATGTGCCGCACAGCAACTTGACCCAACGGACCATGCTGAACACTGATCATCTGCAAACCTTTCTTGTGGTTGCCGAAACTGGCAGTTTTACGGCGGCCGCTACGCGGCTGGGATTTACTCAGCCCGCCGTTAGCCAGCATATCAAGCTGCTCGAAACGCATGTCGGCGAAGTTCGGCTGTTCCGACGCGTGGGCAAGACCATGCAGCTGACTCATGCGGGTGAGGAGCTGCTCATCCATGCGCGCGAGGTGGTGAGTCTCGCGCAGCGTGCCGAGCAGCATATGCTGAGTCTGCGCGGTCATGTCATCGGGCGGGTTGGGATCGGCTGCGCGCCGACGAGCGGGGAGCGCATGGTGCCGGCTTTGCTGGCGGCGTTTCATGTCAAGCATCCGGGCGTGCAGTTTGCTGTCGATGTTGGGTTGTCGGAGCAGCTCTTTACCTGGCTTGGTAACGGCCAGGTACAGGCTGTCGTCGTCGACGAACATCCGCGGCGGCGTGCCTATGATGTGTTGGAGCTTGGCGGCGAGCCGATCAGCTGCATCGCAGCACGCGGCCACGGCTTGGTCCGGCGCGAGGCCGTGAGCCTGGCCGAGCTCGCGCAGTGTCCCTTGATACTGCCCCAGCGCGGAATGCTCCTCCGGCGAAATTTAGAGGATCACTTTCGGCGCCAGGGTGTTACGGTGGGGCAGCTTCAAGTGGTGCTCGAAACCGATAGCGTCACCGTCGCAGCTCAGGCTGCCAGTGATGGCCTCGGGCTGGCCTTCCTTCCCCGTGTACGTCTGCCCAAGACGCGCGACATCGGCACCGTTAACTTGGCTGGCCCCCCCGTGGAGCAGCCATGGTACCTTGTGCGTCAGCGCGGCAGTGCGACAAACCGGGCTGTCGACGAGCTCTGGGATTTTGCTGATAGCGCGCAAGGTCGTAAGCTGCTAACGCGGCTCGGTCTTAATCAGCCCGACGGCGCCAAAGAGCTGTGACTACGATTCGGGAAGCACTCCAGCATGCGACAGCCCAGCTGGAGGCGACATCCCCGTCCGCGCGGCTGGATGCCGAGGTTCTTCTGTCCCATGTGCTGAATATTCCGCGGGCCAGGCTGCTTGCTGATAGCCACCGTTCGCTCGCCGCCCGGGAGCTAAACACCTACGAGCAGCTAATAGCTCGTCGTGAGGCCCTGGAGCCAGTCGCCTACCTTGTCGGCCATAAAGAATTTTATGGCTTCGACTTTCTGCTGGATCGGCGTGTACTGGTCCCCCGGCCAGAGACGGAGCTGGTGGTCGAGCGAGCGCTTGAGTGGGCTAGGCGGCGGGCGAGTCCTGTGCGTACGCTTGCAGATATCGGTACCGGCAGCGGTTGCCTAGCAATCACTCTCGCGCTGCTGCTTCCTACCGCGACTGTGTACGCCATTGACTTGTCTCCTGCTGCATTGGAGGTAGCCAGGCTCAACGCGGTGCGGCACAAGGTCGACCAGCGGATTATGCTCCTCCAGGGAGCCGGCTCCCAGCCTCTGCCGCAGGCTGTCGAACTCATCGTCGCCAATCCGCCGTACACGGTACTGGTCGAGGTCGACGAAAATGTACGTCGGTGGGAGCCGCATCTGGCGCTCGATGGGGGCGCCGAACGCGGCTTTGCCATTCCAGCGCAAATTATGGGTGAAGCCCAGCGCAGGCTGCTGCCGGGCGGTGCCCTTTTTATGGAGATTGGCGCGTGGCAGGGCCAGCAAGCGCTTAGCGCAGCACAGAGACTTTTTCCTCAAGCACGCGTGACCATCGATCAGGATTTAGCGGGGCTGGACCGGGTTGTAGCGATCGAAAGCTAAGGCAGTTTTCGCGGTTGGCTTAGAAGATTGGGGAAAGTGCTTCTTGTCGCAAAGGAGCCACCTCCGGGTTGACGCGCACAGGGTAGTACCGGCGCGGCGCTCGGAGGTGGCAGCTGCTCGTGATCGGGTTGGGGCAAAGCTACTTGCGGATGCCAACCGCCATGACGTAGTAGTCGTAGAACTGGCTGGGATCATTAGAGCGGTGGGCCGTGCCGATGCCGAGCTCCGTGACTTTTCGATGCAGGATGACGCGGCGATGCCCCGGGCTGGCCATCCATGCCGCGACCACTTCGTCGGCCGTGGCGTAGCCGGCGGCGAGATTTTCGCCGTAATGCTTCCAGCGGTAGCCACACCGTGTCAGCCGCTGCCCAGGATTCTTGCCATCTGGCCCGGTATGATTAATCTTCCCTTGCGACGCCTGCACCTCGCTATACTGCTGCGCGCAGTTCATCAAGGTGGGATGTACACTGAGTGGCCGGAGACCTGCCTCGCGGCGGCGATGGTTGACCAGCTCGACGATCTGCTGTATCTGACTCTTAAGGGGTGCTTTCGCAGGTGCAGGGGCGGGGGCTGCGCTGGTGATTGAGCCTGGGGAACTGAGGGCAACCAGTGCTAGGAGCAGGGCGAGAACGAGATGAATGCGGTACATGATCCAAAATCCCTTGCTGGTAAAAATGTCGTGCTACGATGTTCAGGATAGTGTGATGTGTTCTGTTTATCAGGTAGCCTAAGCGTACTCTTGTGCGCTGCACTTGCACATGCTGCATCGGTAACGGTCTGGAGGTTAAGAGGGACCACGTGACGATTAGCCCCGAAGGACTACTACCCTTGTGCGGCACAGCCATCAAAAATGACAGGAGGCAGTTAGATGCGCTATCGCTTGTTGGCGCTTGATCTAGACGGCACGATAATCGGGCGCGATCTAGTTATTCCCGATGGTACGCTTGCTGCGCTTCGTGCGTTCCAGTCGCAGGGCGGCCGCGTTACCATCGCTACCGGGCGTACGCTGCGTACGACCGCGCCTTTTGCAGACGAGCTAGGCATCGACGGTCCGCTGATCTGCTATCAGGGTGCGCTCATCCAGGATCATCGCAGCGGCCAGGTATTGTTTCACGAGCCGGTGCCGCCAGCGCTTGCCGTCGAGGCGGTCAAACGTTTGCTCGACCAGGGCGTGTATGTCCACGCCTATATCAACGACGAGCTCTATGTGCCCTGGATCGGGCGCGAAGTAGAGCTGTACCAAACCTTCTCGTCGGTTAAGCTGGCCGTACATGTTGTTGACGACCTCGCCGCCGTGGTCGCCGAACGCGCACCGACCAAGCTGCTGTTTATTGAAGACGAAGACAAGGTGGGCCCGCGCTTGGCAGGGCTACAGGTGCACTTCGTCGAGCGACTGCACGTTGTGCGCTCGCACGCGCATTTCGGCGAGCTTACAGCGCTCGGGTGTACAAAGGGCCGGGCATTAGAGCAGCTTGCGACTGCCCTGAACATATCGCAGGCCGAAGTTGCAGCAGTTGGGGATCATTACAATGACGTGGAGATGGTTAGCTGGGCGGGTTTAGGGCTCGCCGTACGGACTGGTCCGACTGAGCTCCTGGCACAGGCGCAGGGGCTCATTGACCCGCCAGAGCAGGCGGGATTGGGCCGAGCCATTCAGCATTACCTGCTTGCGTCGGCGTGAGCGGTTGTCCGGGACGGTGTGATGGTGAGCAGTCTCCTAGGATGGTAGAGGCAGCCGGGAGCGACCTCGTTAATTTGAGGTTAAAAGTCTGCCTTGATATCACGGCCGGCTTTGCACTATAATGCAGGCGATATGAGGCAGCAGACGGCGCGGCTCGCGACCAACAAAACACAGACCCATCCGCAAGGATGGGTCTGTGTTGAACGTTATGGAGCTGGGTTAGCGGGTTTTGGCAGCTGTCCGGATGCAGCGGGTGCAGATCTTCACTTTGGCGGACTTGCCGTCTTTCACAACCGTCACCGTTTGCAGGTTCGGGTTGAAGCGGCGGCGCGTATGCCGCTGAGAGAAGCTGACCGCGTTGCCGAAGGACGGGCCTTTACCGCAGTTAGCGCACTTTGCCATGAGCGGATGCCTCCTAAGGGCTAGGTCTGGTCGAGCACATAATCAGTGTGCAATGGTAGAGCAGCCGTTACCCAGCGGGCAGGCGACTGCTCTTTGCGCATGATACCATAGCACCGCATGTTGCGCAAACCGTCAGCCGACATTTTCTCGGCCGGCGGCTTGCGTGTGAACGGAGTTTGCATGAGCGATCGAAAAGAGCAGCCGAACACCCGGGTTTCCCCGCAAGGCATCATCGAAGTGTCGCCGCGGGCGATTGCGACCATAGCAGCCGAGGCAGTGTGTCGCGCGTACGGCGTCGTGGGCATGGCGCCGGCAAATTTGCGGGACAGTGTGGTCCAGGTGCTGCGCAAGGAAGATCAACACCGTGGTATCGAGGTGCATATCGGCAAGGATAGCATTGCCGTAGATTTGTATGTTGTCCTTGCCTACGGGACGCGTATTTCGGAAGTGGCGCAGCAGGTGATTGCGACAGTATCCTACGCGCTCAATAAGTCGTTGGGCATGCCGGTCTCGACCGTTAATGTCCATGTGCAGGGTATTCGCACCGAATAATTCTGGGCTCGACATGGGCGTCCGCGTGCTCGTGGCGCGTTACATAAAGGTATATGGGAGGATTCATGGATCAGCAAGGCATGGTCTGCGATGGCGCGATGCTGCTACGCGGATTAGAGGCTGCGGCGCATTGGCTCGACCAGCATGTTGGCGAGGTCAACGCGCTCAACGTGTTCCCGGTACCGGACGGTGATACCGGCACGAATATGCATCTAACGCTCAGCGCCGCCGTAAAGGACGTGCAGGTCCAGCCATCGGCAGCGGCGGTCGCGGACCAAGTGTACCGCAAAGCCTTGATGGGAGCGCGCGGCAACTCCGGCGTGATCTTGTCCCAGATTATCCGTGGCTTTGCCGAGGGTATCGGCGGCAAAGCGGTGCTTGACGGCAACGGCCTAGCTGAGGCGTTGCGCCGAGCAGCGGAGCGCGCATACAAGGCCGTGATGAAGCCCACCGAGGGAACGATTTTAACGGTGGCACGCGTGGCGGGCGAGGCAGCCGTCGCACGCGCCGAGGCCGGCGGGGGATACGTGGTAGTCCTGGAGGCGGCGGTTGAAGGTGCAAACCAGGCGGTGGTCGACACGCCCAATCAGCTCAAGCAGCTCCGCGACGCGGGGGTGGTCGATGCTGGCGGCAAGGGGCTCGCCATCGTCCTGGAAGGTCTGCTGAAGGATGCTCGCGGTGAAACGATCGAGCGGCCCGCCGGTAGCGATGCGGTCGAGGTCGCCTTCGATATCGATGAGATTCACAGCGAAGATGATTTTGGCTACTGCACGACCTTCCTGCTGGAGGGTGAGAACATCCCCTTCGAAGATGTACGTGCTACAATCGCCGAGATGGGCCAGTCTGTGGTGGTGGTGGGCGACGAGACGCTGGTCAAGGCGCATATTCATACGGAGCGGCCCGGCGATGTGCTCAATTACGCGATCGGCTTTGGTGCCTTGACCGGCATCGAGATCGCCAATATGGACAAGCAAAAGGCGGCGATCAAGGACACGGGCATGGTTTCCACCAAGGCGACGCGCGCTCCCAAGGAGTCGGCCGGCTCGATTGGCGTTGCTGCGCACACGAGCTTGACATCTGATGAACACGCAGTGCCGATTGGTGTGGTTTCAGTCGCGCCTGGGCAAGGGTTCGTGGAGTTATTTCGCTCCTTGAACGTGGGCAATGTGATCACCGGCGGCCAGACGATGAATCCGAGCACCAAGGATTTGGTCGAGGCGATCAATCAGCTGCCGCAGTCTGAGGTGATCGTGCTGCCGAATAACTCCAACATCATGATGGCCTCGCGCCAGGCTCAAGAGCTGGTGGATAAGGCTGTGCGCATCATACCGTCGAAGACAGTGCCGCAGGGTATGGCGGCGATGCTGGCCTTTAATTACATCGAAGACCTCGAGGACAACGTCAACGCGATGACCCGAGCGCTGCAAAATGTCCGCACGCTGGAGATCACTACCGCCGTGCGCGACGCCACCGTCGACGATAAAGAGGTCCGCGCGGGTCAGACGATTGGGCTGCTCGACGGGACGCTAGTCGAGGCCGGCGACGACCGCGACGCCGTGATCGATGCGATGCTCGAGCGGGTTGATATGGATGACTACGAGATCGTTACCATCTATTATGGCGCGACCACAGACGAGGAGCAGGCTCGTACGCTTGGGGCCCGGATCGAGCAGCGCTACGGGCACCTGGATACGGTCGAGATCCAAAGCGGCGGCCAGCCGTTCTATGATTTTATTATTTCGGCAGAATGACGAGGTACTAGAGACTAGCGGCTTGAGGCTAGAGTCAGCAGCGGAAGCTCCTAGTCCCTTGTCCATAGTCCTTAGCCCTCAACCGGAGACACCATGTCGGGTGTGAAGATTGTTACCGACAGTACGGCGGATATTCCGCCAGCGTTGCTACGCGAGCTTGAGATTGAGGTTGTTCCGCTGTATGTAAACTTTGGCGGAGAAACATATCGTGCGGGCGTCGATTTGACCAACGAGCAGTTTTACAAGCTGTTGAGCGAAGGCAATGGCCCGCCCACGACGACGGCGCCGCCGACGATCGTGTTTGAACAGACCTATCGGCGGCTCGCACAGAGCTGCGATGCGATTGTGTCGATCCATATTTCCAGCCACCTGAGCACGGCTCACAAAGCTGCGGCGCAGGCGCGCGAGCGTCTGTCCGTATCGCTGGCGCGAATCGACGTCATCGACAGCCACTCGGCCTCGATGGGCCTGGGGCTAACCGTGATTGCGGCGGCGCGAATGGCCAAGGCCGGCGCCCCGGTCGACGAGATCGTGCGCGAGGTGCACCATCGTGTGCAGCATACGCATAGCGTCTTCTTTGTCGACACTATCGAGTATCTCGATCGGTCGGGACGGATTAGCATGGCAAACAATGCCGTGAGCTCGATGTCACGGATCAAGCCCCTGCTGCTCATCGACGAGGGGCATATTGTGCCGTATGAGCGTACTCGAACACGTGCCAAGGCCATCGATGGCCTGTTCACCTTTGTCGAGGACTTTCCTAATGTGAGCGAGGTGGCAGTCATGTATAGTACCTCGCCCGAGGACGTCGAAAAGCTGCTCGACAAGCTGATGCTGATTTTTCCCCGCGACCAAGTGCTGGTCACGGAGTATGGCCCGGCCGTCGGGACGCATCTCGGTCCCGGCGCCATGGGTGTTGCAGCATACGAAGGATAATCGAACGGCAGGAGTCGGAAGGAGCGCATTGACAATCCTTCCGCCGCCCGTCTTGCAAATCAGGAGGACCGCGTGACAGTAGCAGTGGTCGTCGATAGTACCGCCGATATTCCCCAGCGGACGCGTGAAGAGTACGGTATCTCGGTTGTTCCCCTAACGATTATCTTCGGCAACGAGTCGTTTCGTGACGGCGTGGATATGACGAGCGACCAGTTCTATCAACGCTTGACTGAGAGCAGCGTTCATCCATCGACGTCGCAGCCCTCGCCCGGAGCCTTCGCCGAGGTGTATGAAAGGCTGGCGCGCGACCACGAAGCAATCATTTCGATCCATATCGGAGGCAAGCTGAGCGGCACGGCTCGGTCTGCAATGCAGGCCAGAGAGCTGGTACCCAATGTGCCGATCCATGTTGTCGACTCCGGCAGCGTCTCAATGGGCTTTGGCTTCCTGGGTATCGAGGCGGCCAAGCTGGCTCGTGCCGGGCAGTCCCTGGAGCAGATAGCCAGCCGTATCGACAGTATGGTGCCGAAGATCCGACTATGGGCGGTGCTCGATACCCTTAAATACCTTGAGCGAGGGGGCCGTATCGGTCGAACGCGCGCGTTTCTCGGCACGCTGCTCAATGTCAAGCCAATGATCCAAATCAAAGAAGAAGTGTTGCCTGCCGAGCAGGTGCGCACCCATAAAAAGGCGATCGCGCGCATGGTCGAGATCGCGTCGGCGGAGGGGCCCTATGAGTATCTTGCGGTGCTACATAGCTCGGCCGAGCCGCTAGCCGTGGAGCTTTCAAACCAGCTGGCCGCGATCCACCCACGGGACGAGATCGTCGTCGCGCAGCTCACAGGCGTAATTGGCGTGCACGGCGGCCCGGGCGTGCTGGGTGTTACAGGCATTAAACGGAGCTAATCCTCGGCGCGTGAGCGCGTAGACCTCCCAGAGGGACTGCCGATTGGCAACAACCTCTGGGAGGTTGCTTTGCGGTAAAGCAGCGAATGGCAGGCCTGGTGCGGGATAACCGACCAGGCACAAGGTCTCGTTGGTTGTGGTTCAGCGACCGTGGATCTACTGGAAGCTCGACATAACGTTCACGACGTAGCTCGGCAAGTCATCCATCAGAGGATCATGGTATGCGTATACTTGTGTTTCACGGCCCCAACCTGAATATGCTTGGCACCCGCGAGCCCGACGTCTACGGGCACACGACACTGTCCGACATCAACGCGGCGCTCTCGACGCGAGCCGATGAGCTAGGTGTTGAGGTTTGGGCATTTCAATCTAATCACGAGGGTGTGCTGATTGATACACTGCAGCAGGAGGCGGCCCGCAGCGATGGCCTGATCATCAACCCGGGCGCCCTCACGCATTACAGCTATGCGCTGCGCGATGCCATCGCCGGGGTTCGCCTCCCGACAGTTGAAGTACATCTCTCGAATGTCTATGCACGCGAGCCGTTTAGGCATCACTCCGTGATTGCCCCAATCGCCAGCGGCCAAATTAGTGGGTTGGGTTGGCGCGGGTACCTCCTGGCGCTCGAGTGGTTCGCGGCCACTCGGTCGGCTGGTGGTGCGTAGAACGCTCTGCAACAAATCCTATGGTATACTGGTGGCCGACGCGGATCGGCGCGGCGCTTGGTGTGTTCACAATCAGTGATAGTTGATGGCGGAGTGAGATGAAAGAGCGGCTTGAGCGCGTTCGGGAGCAGTTCGAACAAGCGGAAGTGGATGCGCTGCTCGTGACGAGCGGGCCTAACCGACGCTACCTCAGCGGATTTACGGGGTCAGCCGGTACGCTGCTTATCACTCGCCAGCGGGCGCTGCTGTTATCGGATGGGCGTTACGCCGGGCAGGGTCCGCGTGAGGCGCCAGGCTTTGAGTTTAAGCTGCTGTCGGACGCAGCGCCCTTGGCACGTCAGCTCCCAGACTTGTTGCAGGAACTGCACATAGAGCGACTCGGCTTTGAGGCCAATCACATCAGTGTTGCCCAATACTCGAAGCTCCAGCATGAGCTGGAGCAGGCGCACGCGTCGTGTGCTTGGGTGCCTACCGAAGGGCTCGTCGAGACGGTACGCCAGGTCAAGGAGCGTGATGAGCTGGCTACGCTGCGTCATGCCATCGCGATTACCGACGACGCGCTCGCCGCAGTTCGTCCAATGCTCCGTCCAGCCATGCGTGAGCGAGAAGTAGCCTGGGAGTTGGAAAAAGCCATGCGTAAGCGTGGCGCCGACGGGCTCTCCTTTGAGGTTATTGTTGCTGGCGGGGATAACGGCTCGCGGCCGCACGCACGCGCCGGCACCGACGAGCTTGGAGTTGGGCGGCCGATTGTGATCGACTTCGGCGCGCTGGTTGCGGGTTACCACGCAGATATGACCCGCACTCTCATCCTGGGCGAGGCCGACGAGCAGTTTCGGAACGTTTACACCACGGTACGTGAGGCGCAGCAAGCCGCGGCATTGGGCGCCCGAGTGGGCATGACGGGAGCGGAGGTCGACGCCTTGGCGCGTGAGCCTATTGCAGCGGCAGGCTTCGGATCCGCGTTTAGTCATGGGTTGGGCCACGGGGTCGGTCTCGAGATCCACGAAGGTCCGGCGGTGCGGCAGCTGAGCCAACATGTGCTGCAGGCTGGAATGGTCTATTCGGTCGAGCCGGGGATTTATCTCCCAGGCTGGGGTGGTGTTCGCATTGAGGACCTCGTTCTGCTGACCGACGCCGGCCCAGAGGTACTGACCCAGTCAAGCAAAGATCCGGTTGTTAAGATCTAAGGCAAATTGCTACCTTTTTCAAAAGCCTAAGGAGTTGATTGTAATGCCAGTTGTCGATACGGGTTCGATGAAAAAAGGAATGACCATCCTGCTTGAGAGTGAGCTGTATAAAGTTCTGGAGCACGAGCACAACAAGCAGGGCCGCGGCACTGCAAACGTCCGGCTCACGTTGCGGAACGTTCGTACGGGCTCGACCACGGTACGCACCGTGATGGCCGGCGAGCGCTTTGAGCAGGCGATCCTGGAAACCAAGAAGGTACAGTATCTATATCGTGATGGCGATGACTTCCATTTCATGGACCAAGAAACGTATGAGCAGCCAGTGATCAACACGGATATCATCGGAGACGCTGCGAAATACATGAAGGAAGGGCTTGAGATGGAGCTTCTGTTCTACGGGGACGAGGCGCTGGATGTTTCACTGCCGACCGCCGTCGAGCTGATGATCACGGATACCGAGCCGAACTACCGCGGTGATACCACGACCGGCGGCAAGCCCGCGACCTTGGAGACTGGAGCGGTCACGCAGGTGCCGTTCTTTGTCAACCGGGGTGAGGTTGTGCGTGTTGATACGCGGACTGGTGATTACATCGAGCGCGTTGGCTAGTTCGAGGCGGCGCATCCCAGGTTTCAAATCTCAGGCGCGGTTGATTGGCTTGTCCTTGAAACCGGCTGCCCGATACCTAAAGCCTTCGTTGGAGGATCTATGGGCGAACAGGAGCATAGTGGCATCCTGCTGACCGATGAAGTGCGTGAGCTCGTCGCGCTGATGAAAGATGCGGATATTGCCGAGGTGCTGATCGAGCGCGGCGATGCGAAGCTGCATCTTAAGCGAGCCACTCCGCCCGCTCCCGCGGCCATTAGTGTTCCTGTTTATAGTCAGCCGCCGATTGCCTCGGGTACGGCAGTCGTGGCTGCTGCTCCGGTTGTCGCGACACCGTCCGCTTCTGGGGAGGCTGCCGCAGCGGAAGAGCCGCAGGGTATAGTGGTGACGGCGCCGATGGTTGGTACGTTCTATGGCTCGCCATCGCCCAAGGACCCTCCCTATGTCAGGGTTGGCGACGAGGTGAAGCCAGGCGATGTACTCGGGATTATCGAGGCGATGAAGATTATGAACGAGATCGAGTGCGAGGTGCACGGACGCGTCGCGCAGATCTTAGTGCAGAGCGCGCAGCCGATCGAGTATGGGCAACCCTTGATGGTGATCGAGTCCCTGTAGGTTGATCGTTTGGGCCGTTTCAAACCACACAGGCCCTATCTTTCCTCCCGTTTCCTCCGTTTAAAGGTATAATCAGTGTTCACGCGGACGCTGGTTATACCTACGCGGCGTCATCACGGTATCCATATGCACATTTTCTCGGTCAGCGATCTTGCCGGCTACATCGGCGAGGTGCTCGACGCCGACCCCATCCTGAGCGACGTTTGGGTCGAAGGCGAGGTTTCGAACTGGAGCCGAGCTGCCTCCGGCCATTGCTATTGGACGCTGCGTGAGGGCGACGTTCAGCTTCAGGCTGTGTGTTGGCGACAGCAGGCGGTGCGGCAGCCGCGCCTGCCAGTAAATGGCGATCAGGTGCTGGTGCATGGGCGAGTTGCGTTCTGGCCAGGTAGCGGAAAGCTCCAACTCTACGTCGACTTAATTCGTCCCGCCGGAATCGGTATTCTGCATGCGCAGATCGAGGCTCTAAAACAGCGGCTGGAAGCCGAAGGTTTGTTCGACCCAGGCCGGAAGCGCTCGATCCCGGCCTTGCCGCGCCGGATCGGCATTGTGACCTCGCCCACGGGTGCAGCGCTCCGAGATATATTGTCGGTGCTGCGTGCGCGATGGCCGCTTTGCGAGGTGGTGCTGGCACCTGCTATCGTGCAGGGGGAGCAGGCGCCGGAAAGTATCGTCGAGGCGCTTTACAACCTGTATGGGGTAGAGCTAGACGTAATCATCGTTGCGCGTGGAGGCGGCTCGATCGAAGACCTGTGGGCGTTTAATGATGAGGTCGTCGTGCGGGCAGTCTTCGCGAGTCCGGTTCCGGTTATTACCGGCGTGGGCCATGAGACGGACACCACCGTCGTCGATTACGTTGCCGACTTACGGGCGCCAACACCCTCGGTCGCCGCTGCCTACGCCACGCCAAACATTAGTGAGCTGCAGAACGAGCTGCACGGACTCGTGTCCGCGCTCCGAGGCGCAATGGTACAACGGCTGGAGGCGGCGCAAGCGGAGCTGGCACATACACAGCGACATCTACAGCGCCTATCTCCACACGCGCGCCTTCAGCGTAACCGTGAGCTCCTCATGCAGACAGGCGAGCGTCTCCAACGGAACGCAAAGACAATGTTTACCATGCAGCAGCTCAAGCTTCAACATCTGCGCCAGCAGCTTGAAACCCTAAACCCGCGTGCGACGCTTGCTCGAGGGTATGCGATTGTGCGTGGGGCAGATGGAAGTGTTGTGCTCGATCCATCGGTCGTCGGTGCTGACGAGGCACTGCTGCTTGAGCTTCGGGATGGCGTGCTGCGGGCCCGGGCTGACGTTTCCAACACGAACCTACCCTAAACCTAGGGCTGCTTCCCCTCTCTAAATGTGGGACTGATGGACTATGGACGTTGGGCCATTGGTCATGAAAGATTCAGGAGTTACTGTGCCTCGCCCAAAAGCTTCGTCGGAAGATGCCGCGCAGAGTTACGAGGTGCTACTTCAGCGCCTGCAAGAGGTTGTCGCACGTCTTGAAACTGGGGAGCTGCCGCTTGCAGAAGCCGTGGCGCTGTACGAGGAGGGCGTCGGGTTGGCGGCACGCTGCCAACACCTGCTTGACACGGCTGAGCTACGCGTGCAGCAGCTGTTGGTTAGCGGCGACGGTGTCGAAGAAATGCCATGGAGTGCGGAGTAGCGGTGCTATAGCCCGCACCTGCCGCTGTTGAAGCATTCGGGATTAACGGGCCGCCAAGCGGCAAACGCTCGACTGTATCGTGTGGAATCGGAGTCCGTAATGAACGACGAACATGTGTATCGGTATCCGCGCCGCATTACGTGGCCTATCGAGTTGATCGGCGGTTTGCTGGTGTTATGGAGCACGGTGCGTGTTGCGCGCGTTGCACTAGCGCTGCTGTGGAACACGTGGCCGCTGGAGCCGTTCATTTTGCATCGTGTTCCGGGCTTGGCTGAGCTTGTGAGCTGGGTTGCGCTAACAGGTCCTGATCAGTTGAACCTGCAAACATTCACGATGCCGCTGCTCTGGATGCTAGTCACGCTGTTTGTCGTGCTCATTTTGCGGAACATGTTTCCGCCTGTGCGGTACAGCGCGCGTGGTTTGTTGGTCGGATTCGAGGGCGATTGGGTCCCCGTTCGCTGGGAAGGGCTACGGGCCCTGCGCGTGACTGACACGCCCGACAACAAGCGCTTCGTCGTGCTGGCTCAAGCGGCCGGCCAGGATCTCACGTCATGGCATCGTATTTATGCCTTGCTGTATCACTTCCGCTTCCGGCGAGGCTTTCTGATCAGCTCAGCAATCCAAGATGGTGAAGGATTGCTGCGGGATATCATGAACGAAATTGACCGCCGTAGCCGCTTGGGCGAGAAGCTGAACATCGAGATGAGCGAAGGGCCGGCATCGCCATTGTTTGGCATGCTGCTCAACCTTCCAGGGCTTCTACGCGGTGCTCGTAACCAAAGTGAGGCTCCAGTCTTCCAGCCCGTTGCCACAGCGGCTACGATGGGGAGTGGAGCGGCGCTGACCATGCCAAGTATTGGTGGAGTAATCGCGTCTGCGCCCCAGGCAGCGCCTGCTCAGCCGCAAGTCGCTCCTGCACAACCACAGGCCCTCGCCCCGGCCGCCCAGCGGCAGCCTACCCTTGCCGCGGACGCGATCCAGGGCGGGTATTCGCGTGGGATTCAAGGCGTATTGAACGTGCTGACGGTGCTTATACTTGGCTTTGCGCTGTGGCGATACCTAGCCGCGTGGTCCATGTTCCTGCTCTTTACCTTTCCAAGCCTGCGCGACACTGCAATTTTTCGCGGCGTAACCGTCGTTCCTCTGGTCTCGCATTGGGGGCTGCTGGTCGGCGCGCATGTCGCGCTCTTGTTGGTCGTAGCTATTGTGCTGATGCTGCGGCATCTTTTCCCGGCGGTAGCGCTCGACAGCAACGGGATCGTCTTCAGCGCGCTCGGCCGGTCGCATTGGCTCGCATGGGAGCACGTAAGCTTCGTCAAGGCGACCGACATTCGGGATGAGCAGCACGTTATTCTGGTCGAGGCCGAGGGACGCCATCTGCCCTGGTACTATGTGATGGGCTCTTGGCTGTATGATGGCGGTAGCGGCCGTGGGGCCTTGATCTGGCCGATGCTGTCCCAGTTCGAGCCATTGATGCAGCGCATGGCGTTGGAGCTGACGCGGCGCCAGGCTCCTGACCAGCCGATGAAGCTACGTGACGACGCTCCCGGATGGCTACTGATGCTGGCCGTCCGTCCGGCTGAGGCGCTTGATCGGCTTGTGGGTGTGTACGAGCGCGAGCGCGATCTGCCGCAGGATTTGGAGCTTCCCGCTGTGCTGCGGGCTGGCCTGCAGATGCTCTGGGTCACTGCGGCGCCTGCTATTCTGTTGCTACTGTACTGGATGATGTATAAGGGCCAGCTTCTGGTGCTGCAAGTGCCGCTGATGCTGATTCTGGCAATCATCTGGGGTATTACTGAGTGGCCGCTCGCGTCGTTTCTGTCCTCGTCGATCGATCAGATTGTCGGGGTGGGCAACAAAGGGTACCAGGGCCTCTACCTGTACCCAACTGCCCAGCTGCCGCGAGTTCTGCCGCTAGTTCTCGCCGTGCTGCTTACGCTGATGGGCTTTCCAACGTTGGCAATGATCGCCTGGGGCGCTGGGATTGCTTGGAGTGGGCTGCTCACGGCGGGTCTATGGGAAGCGCTCTATGGCTGGCGCGGGCCAGTCCTGCTCGCCGGCAGCATCATGACAGTGTTCTTCCAAATTCTAACTCTGATTGGGGTGCTGGTACTGCGGGGCTAGACTCGCGGCGGCGCTCACATTCGCCGAAGCACGCCTGCAGATAACACTGCAGGCGTCCCAGTTTAGTAACCCATCCACAGTCGGCCCGCGAGGGCAATAACGGAGAGCGGCAAGACGACGAGCCAACAGTAGCGCAGTGCATGTTGGATTGTTCGATGCACTGCTGCGTCGCGGAGGCCGCGGCCTACAAGCGCCACGGCTAGCGCTAGCCACAGCTTGAGACTAAGCTGCTGCCACCATGGCAGTGTTGGCGCTGTAACAAATACGCTCGCGATCAACGTGATCAACAGCACGCTGCGGAGGTTGTGCGCCCAGCGCGCTATGCCGACATCCTCTGGCCGAAGGTGGGCATCCGCATCACCTAAGCCCAGACCACTTTCTCCACCAAACGGTTGCCAGCGGGCCGCAGCTGGCAGGGCCAGAAGCGCCGCGAACGCCCCGAGTAGGAGCGGACCAAGCTCTGTAAGTGTTGCGCCCTGCCACCCAAAGCCTACGAGCAGCGCAATCCAGAGTACCGCGCGGCCGCTTACGCCAATTTGGGCTTCCCGCACAGCAGCTCGGCTTGCCGCGGGTAGTGACGAGAGTAGGCCTGGCGCAAGCGCTACCAGGAAGCTCGCTTCCGTGAAGGCCCAGATACGCCACAGGTCGAGCTGCGGTATAGGAGCAAACGGACTCGCTGGCCAGGGAAGCAGCCCTATGGCGATCAGGCTGAGCACGACCGAGAGCGCGTGCGGCAGCGATCCCTGTCCACGTAATGCGCGCCAAGTGTTGCGGATTGCCTGCGAACCGCGTGCTGAACGCCCAAGCGCCGCGATTAAAATCAGCGCCAGGGTGATTACCCACAGGAGCCCTGGATACACTAGTATTTGAAACAACGTTTCCATAAGTCCTGACCATTTACCCGCAGTAGCGGTCACTCCGCAGCTACGCCTCGATAATACGTGGCTGGCGCGCAGCTTCCATGAGGGCTTCGGCCACGATGTCGGTCAGCGGTGGACAGCCGTCGACTTTCCGCCGAGCCTCAATATCCGGCAGCGCTGCGATACCCCCTTTGCCGAATGGATAGCCGTCGATGGCGCACCGGCCAATGACGACGACCGGCAGCCGGCCTTGAAGCATGGTGGTGTAGGTTGTCATCAGCGCAGATCGGCTGGTCGCAGGAATGCTGCCAGTAAGCGCGATAACGTCCGCGACCTGTGGTGTTGGCGCCCATGTTAGCTCCGGGGTCCCTTCAACCGCAGCCCATACCTCGGCCGCACATGCACCGCAATCGCCAGCGCAAAGGTGAAATACTTTATAAGCTCGTGGCACGTCGCCCTCCATTTCTAGCTGTCGGGCAAAAACCCGCAGCGCGTGATCTTGTTCCTATCTTGTTTTCCACGTCTCCCTCTGCGCGTACGCCACGTAAGTGTCAGCGGCTCAAAAATGGGAGACCGCGCATTGCCTCGTCGATCAGGGTAATGACCGGCTGCGGCCACACGCCAACTACGATGCTTAGTATCGCCAGCAGCACAATGACGACCAGCACAGCCCTTGGCGCGTAAGGTACTGCGACTACCGCGAGGCGATCGAGGTCATCTGAGAAAAGACTCCGGGTTGTCGGGGCTTCGGACGGCCGCAAGAGGGCCTGGCTGAGCAAGCGTGCACCGGCAACACCGTTAAGCACCAAGGCACCACCTACGAGCAGCCCTACCACGCCGCTCTCCCCTGCGACCGCGCTGAATAACAGTAACTTTGGCAGGAAACCGCTGAAGGGCGGTACGCCGAGGAGCAGAAGCACGCCGAGCAGCAGTGCGAGCGCAGCCATTGGACGCTCGCGCATGGCGCCGGCCTGTTCACGACGACCGGGTACCGGTTGTTCTAGAAGGGCCAAACCTAGGGCGATGAGCGTCAGCCCTAGCACGTGGCTCAGCGCGCCGAGCAAGGCGGCCCCGACTCCCGCAGCGTTGGTCATCGCTAGACCCGTCGCGAGCAAGCCCATATTTGCGACCGCAAGATAACCAATTGCCCGGCGTGTATGGGCAGCTGCGAGGGCCAAAGCACCACCGCCAAGTGCCGAAAGGAAACCCAGACCAAGCATCAAGCGTTGCCCGCTGCTGTTTCCTACTAGCAGCTGCGGCTGTGTTTGTAACGCGACAAGCAACACGGGAAAGCTCAAGGCCGTAAGCAAGCCAAGCTGTACGAAAATGGTTGGCGGCGGAGCTTCGTCCAGCACATCTGGTAGCCATAGATGAAACGGGAGAAGGCCCACGCGAATGCAAAAGCCGATCAACAGCAGTGCAAATATGGTGTGCGTTAGAACGGGTCCCGTCGAGGCCAGCTGACCCGTAAAAGCAGTTGCCAGCACAAAGCCAATCAGCAGCAGCACGCCGCCAAGTGCCACCAGCAATGTGTATTTAAGCGCCATTCCGATCGTATGCGGTTGCATCAGGACGGGACTGTCGGCCGGCTGATCGACAAGCTGAAGGCCTCCGAGTAGACTTGCCAGAAATAAGAGTGATGCAACCACGAACGGCTCTTGCAGGATCAAGATCGCCGCGCTAAGCCCAAGAATGAGCAGCAGTGCCGCGACAAAGTACTCTCCCTCAGGCCGAACTGCTGCCAGGAGGGTCATTGCAAGACCGCCGATGCAAAAGGTCGTCAGGAAGAGCTGACTCAGCTCGTTGTAATTGACGCTCACGTCCAGCAGGCGCGCCGGCTGGTTGACCGGAGCGGTTAGGGCCAACCAGAGCTCGGCGGTAACAGCGCCGACACCAGCCCAGCCTGCGAGCGTGCTGTCGCGCCGGAGGATAAAGGCACCCGCCGCGGCGGCGAGCGGAAACAGAATCAAGAGCAAATAGATCATATTCAATTCACCGTCGCCGGCCTGCCGGTCTCCACAAACAGGTGATGAGCTCCCCGCAGGGCAGTTTTGTCAGACCTAGCCGCGTGTAGGCAAGGGCGTGTGCGTGCGCTCATCGCCGCTCAAATAAGCTGCCAAGCTCCAGGCTGCGTAGTCGTCCATAAAGGAGACCACTCAGGTAGGCGACAATCACTGCTAGCGCCAAGCTGAGTACCTCGAGCAGCGCAATATGCAGTATATTGAGGCGTACTGCAACGCCAAAGTAGAGTAGCTTGGCACTTGCCGTCAGCAAAAGTAGGCCAAGGCCGAGCTTGAGCACGTTGCTGGCCATAATCAAGACAATCAGCCCAGACAAAAGTAAAAAAATCCAGCCGGCGTCGAGCACTTGCTGCCGTGCGACAGGATAAAAGGTCGAGAGCAACCATGTCGCGAGGCCCGCTAACACCATTGCGCCAAAGGGCACTACGGTAGCCCCCCAGCGGCCGACTACATTCTCACGTTGGTGGTGTGCCTCGCGCTCGGCTCGCCGCAGTTCCATTTGCGCGAACTCGTCCAGCTCGGAGGAATGATAGTCACGGTTAAAGGTGAGCCCTGTAATCATTAAGATCACGGCACTGCCGAGAGCTGTCAAGATCTCCACGGCGAGTAATGTTACGCCCGCCGTTCCGCCGAAGAGGCTTGTAGCTTGCCATGCCAAGCCCACGCGGCACAGCTCGGCGCCGAGGAGGAGCGGAAGCGCCAGTCGCCAGTCGTCGATGACGACCATTGTCGCGGCCAAAAGGATTAATCCGATGAGGAAGACGAATGTAAGCCACATAGGTTATTGAGCTGCCAGCAGCAGGACACCAATCAGGCTAGTCACGACTACTGCCAGATAGTAGCGTCGTTCCAGCACCTGTAAGGGGACTGCCACACGCTCTCGCTGTCGGGCCAGCCACTGCCCAAGAGCTCGGCCTGGAGGCTCGTCGGGAATAACCAGCGGCGAAAGTGTGGCGCGCAGAGCGACGAAGGGTAACGCCCAACCCGGCTCCTCGTCAAGCGGCTCGCCGCCCGCGAACTGGACCGGCGGTCGGGGATGGCGCAGGGCTCGATTGGCGATTCCGAAAAGCACCAGAATGAAGAAGGTTGTCATGCCGGTCGAGATGAGGGTAGCTGGTGATGGCAGCTGTAGCTCGGGCGTCGCCGGATCACCCAACACCCACTGCCAAATCTGGTCGGGGATGAGCCCGCCAAGCAGCAAGCCCAGCATGAGCAGCAGCGGCCAGCCACCGCCACGTTGCTCGAGCGCTCCAATCGGTGAGCGAAACGCAGGCCGGCGAAAAAAGGCGGCGAGCGTTGGCAGGTAGCTGAGGGCGAGAAGGGTGGAGGCTGCAAGCAATACGGGCGTCAGCCAAGGCTGCGCTGGTGCGAGCAATACTACAACTCGCCGCAAGGCGTACCCAAGGAGCGGGGGCAATCCGGCGCACGACATAGCTGCAATTCCATAGGCCAGGCCGGCGCGACGTAGGGGCTCGGGCAGCGGCGGGAGTGCGGCGATCAGCTCGGTCCGTGTGGCGCGCTCGAGCTGCCCTAGCGCCAGGGCGAGGCTCGTGCCAGTGACAGCGGTATGCACCAGGAGACCAGTAGCAATCGGACCCGCGGCGGGATGACCCGTGCCGAAGGAGACCGCCAGCAGCGACAGCTGAGCCAAAAGTTGCCAGCTAAATGCGTCGAGTAGTCGTCGTGCTGTGAGCGCGTTGACTGCTCCGAGAATCAGCCCTAGCACGCCAAGCAAAAGGACGCTTCCAGTCAGCTGCTGGGACCAGAGCGCGGCTGTGGCGATGCCATAGCGGACTAGCAGATAGCCGCCCAAGAGTGGCAAGCCGAGCGCCAGCGTTGGTGCACGGACTAGGATTGGCGAAGTGGTCGTCGTGCTGAAGCGTGGAGCTAGCCCGATCAAAATGCCACAGCCAGCCAGCCACGGGCCACCCAGCACGCTTCCGCCTGCCAACGTCGGTGTGGCTGCATACGCCAGCATTGCAACGGCCAGCAGCAGAACTGGTAGGCCGCCAAACGACGCATTGTGGTTATGAGCGGTAGCGCTCTGTTGCATCACGGTGCTGCCGAGCCACGTAATGCCTAGGCCAGCAATTGCACCAATCGGAGTGACACTATAGGCTGTTATGAGCCCACCTAGCAGCAAGATCAGCAGCCCGGCGAAGACCAACCCGAGCACCCGAGTTGTGCGCCCAAAGGTGGACGCTAAGCCGCCTGCTGTAATGGCGCCACTGCTGAGCAGGAGAAGAGCAAAGAAACTTGCAGGCTCACTGGTATCAAAGCGCAGCATGAGCGGCACACCGTTGAGCGTGCCCCACGGCAGTGTCGTCTGCTGGCTGCCAATCCACAATGGTTGGCTCGCTACGAGGCCAATAAGTGCCAAGATGACGCCAAGTGTGGTCAGGCCGAGATAGTAGGCACGAACTCGCCCGCTCATGATCCAGATAAAGAGCGCGGCTATGATCAGGATTGCAAGTGGGCTAAGCGTAAGCAGTGCCACAGCTAATCCTCGGCGCAAGTCATGCATGCGCCGATTGAGGCTACAATCACCGCGGCGTTTTCGACGAGCTGGTTGGCGAGCAACGCTCGGAGCACGAGACGCTGAGGCGGCCCCACAGCCTCGATGTTGATCGTTGTGAGACGAGTGCCATCACTTGTCAGGGTATAGCGTAGCGGTCCTGCCGGGGCCTCAACCATGGTCGTAATCGTTCCCCGGGGCAGTGCTTCCACGGTCGTACTCTGCCACGCCCCGACCGGCAGATCGTCGAGCAGGCGCCGGACGAGCTGGAGGCTGTCGTAGGCCTCGAGAAGCAAGAGCATGATGCGAGCGTAGGTGTCACCGCCGGTCTGGGTCACCTGCGCTGGCTTGATTTCGCCGTAAGCAGCGTAGGGTGCGTCGGCCCGAAGATCGCGTTGAATACCCGCTGCTCGGCCCAATGGCCCGGTAACACCCAGACTCTCAGCAGCTGGTTGGAGGAGAGCGCCGATGCCGATGACGCGACGAGTAAAGGCCCGTCGCTCGATTGTCCGGTCGATCAAACGGTAGAGCACCTCGGAGGGGCGCTTGATCAGCCGTTGAATCGCCGCACGCTCCTCGTCGGTTAAGTCGACCTGAACGCCGGCTGGTCGT
This sequence comes from bacterium, assembly GCA_016781525.1. Classification (GTDB taxonomy): domain Bacteria; phylum Chloroflexota; class Chloroflexia; order Chloroflexales; family Kallotenuaceae; genus LB3-1. The sequence goes on from JADDQE010000040.1 coordinate 101,067, forward strand.
ACAAAATCGACGACGAGGCGGTGCCCAGTCAGATGCTGCATTGCCGCGAGGACCCATTCCCGGAGCGCGACGAGCTGACGCTGCACTTGCCCAAGGCCGAGCAGCTCGAAAACAATTGCCGTCGTATGGAGGTGGGAGGCGGCGCGCTCAAGCTCGGCTGCGGCCGTACGCAGCACCTGAGCTCGCGGCGGTACGGAGAGCCCGGCAAGCGCTTCTAATGCCATCGTCCAGGCGAGCGCATGATGATGGGAGTGAACGCCGCAGATCCGGTTGACCAGGGTGTAGCTGCGCACAAGATCACCCCGTCGGATACGCTCCGCAACATTCCGAGCGCTATAGCCATCACGGTGCTCAATATCCTGAATGGTCTCGCCCTCAACGCGCAGCACGATCCGCTGGGGCGTCCGTAGAGCTGGATGGAATGGGCCAAGTGGGAGCAGATAGCTCAAAACGTCATTAACTCCACCAATCCGCGCGAGATTATACCATGCACGGTTACGGATGGCGAACCATGTGCTTTACATATGATAGGGTTGCTCTGCATGTATTCCCGCCTCCACGGCCGGTTGACCACGATTGCCTGCTGGAGCGCCGTCTACACCCTGGGTCCTGACGCTTCCTCGACGCTTAAGCTCCGCTAGTGTCCGTTGATGCTGCTCGCGTGTTATCGGAAAGAAATATACCAGGACCACACCGGCGATCAAGAACAGCGCAGGGAGCGGCCCGATCAGAATCCGAATCGCGAGGAGCGCAGTCGCGGGCTGGCTGACGAGGTCAGCTGCTCCAGCTGCCGGTGCAACATACCCGGCGAGCGCTAGGGTCTGCCCAATTGCAAAAAGGCCGAGGGCTAGCCCAATCTTTTGCAGCAGCACGGACAAAGCCGTAGTACACCCCCTCGCGGCGCTGCCCGGTTTCTAGCTCGTCCAGCTCGATGACATCCGGCAACATCGCCCATGGAACTAAGTACGCCGTTGCAACGCCGATGCCTGCGAGTACGCCAAGCACGATAACCGCCCAGCTTGGCCAGGTAGGCTGGACCGCGAATAGCCCCAGCAGCACAACAATCCAGATGGCCATTCCACGGTAATAGACGCCCTTCTTACCAACTGAACGGCTTACCCTACTCCAGATCATAAGCCATACGAGTGCCGCTGATGATGGTGACAATCGCAGGTCCAACATCACCTTCGCCAAACGCAAGCTTCGTGACGAGCGGAACCTTTTCCGACGCAGGATCGGCGGTCGGCTGCATGGCGAAATCCCTAGTTGTGCTTAGGTTCTTTGCTGCGGATGCTTTGGGCGGGTGTGTACGTAATGCGTACGCTGATCATATGTCCTGTGAGGGTCCTTCTGCACATTGCATCGTGTCCAGCACCATTCACTCCACTATGGATGCCGCTAGCGCCACAATCCGCTCGGCGCGTCCGTGGTAGGTCCACGGCAGCGATTGCTGGTACGCAGCCTGGCCCATATGTGTTCGGCGGAGGGGATCACGGGCTAGCTCCTCGAGTGCTATCCGCAGGTCGCTGATGTCACTGCGTCTGACAAAGCGTGCCGCACGCTCGTCGATGACCTCACGTAGGGCTGGCAGATCGACGGTGATGATTGGCCGGCCCATTGCCATATACTCGAAAAGCTTCAAGGGTGAAGCCGTTACATCGGTGACCGTATCGGGAATGACAAGCACATCAGCCGCCGCTAGATAACGCGCGACCGTCGGCTGCGGCTGCGGCGGGACGAACTGTATCCTGCTCTGGAGCTGTAGTTCGTCGGCTTGATCCTGTAAGCTCGCCACCTCGGCGGGTCGGCCGCCTACAAAGATGAGATGGGCATCCCCAAGCTCGGCCGACGCGAAGGCTTGCAGCAACCGATCAAGCCCGCGGTGGGCAAAGGTCATACCTGCGTAGACGAGCACAAAGCTGCCGCTTGGAATGCTAAGCTCCTGCCGTGCCCCATCACGATCCTGCGGCTGGTACACGTCGGCGTCGAACGCATCGGGAATCACTGCGCTTCGCCGCGGGGTCCAATCGATTCGGTCAAGCTCGCGTAGGAAATGGTCGGTCAGCGAGACCACAGCATCGGACCCCGTGATGGCAACGCGGTCGAGTAGATGCAGCAGGCCCTGAGCCCAGCGCTCTTTGGCACGCGAGGGGTTGGCTGTTTCCCAGTCGTGGGCTTCGTAGATGACGCGCGCACCATAGAGCTTGCCCAGGAGGCCGGCCCACCACGCAGCAATCACAATCTGACGAACATAGACGACATCGTAGGAGCGCCCGCGCAAACGCTCCCAAAGCAAGTATCCGAGGCACATCCAGGCCCAGGCGGAATGCTCCAGATAGTAGAGTAGCGTTGTCTTGTAGATCCGGGACAGGCGGCCGATGCCGGGCCGTAAAAGATGGGTGGCGCCGACTTCGTCAAAGCGTGATGGCTCGCGCCATTTGCGTGGGATCAGTGCAAGAGTTTGGGGGGCAATCCGCCGCAGCTCCCGTAGCGTTGTCCAGGTCTGAATGGCATTTGCCGACTGGAGCATCAGGTTCGTCGGATATGCCAGATAACAAATTCTAATCCCAGCTGGATCCGTCGGTTGCTCGCTTGCCATTATTTGTAGCCGTCCCATCGTTAGTGTTTCACAGTGGCTGTTGCGGGTCCTGGCGTACTTACATGCTCATGGTTGCGCAGCCAGGGGCGGTACAGGTACGGCACGGGCCCTCTGCTGCGAGGTGTTTCTTTAAACCTCATCCCCCACCTGCGGATGAAGCTTGGTCGACTTGCCTGCGGCACGGTAGCTAATTGCGCTTCGGAATACTTCTTCGAGGCATTGGGCGAGCTCCGCTTCACGGTAGCGTGTGGTGATGGTTTCACGACCACCGTGGACGAGCCGCTGACGAAGGTCGGCGTCGTCAAGGAGCGCTAGAATGTTGTTGGCTAGATCGTCGGGGTCGTTGTAGCCTGCGAGCAGGCCATTATGACCGTGCTGCACAATCTCGTTGACAACTGGAATATCGGTCGCAACCAGCGGGCAGCCAATCGTCATGGCTTCGAGCAACGTCAAGCCAAAGCCTTCGTAGCGTGTTGGCGTAACATACACATCTGCCGCGCGGTACAAGTTGACCAGGTCGGCATCCTCGACCCGCCCTCGTAAATGGATTCGGTCGGCGACACCAAGCTCGCGTGCCATGCCCAATAGCTTTTCCTGGTCTTGCAGATTGAGGCCGGATACATACTCAACGGTTACGTTAGGGTACCGCCGTACGATCGCCGGCAGCGCCTGAAGTAGCAGGTCGTAGCCTTTACGTGGTGTAAGCTGACCAATGAAGAGCAGGGCTGGACGTGATAGCTCTATCGTTTGGTGGGGTGTGGCCGCGATAGCGGCAAAATCTAGCCACTGCGGAACCAGCATTTGCGGTTGCATCAGTCCGGCATCGCGCATACACCGCGCCTCGTGCTGCGAGATGGGCACGAGCGCATCTGCCGCCTTGAGCGGCCAGTGCAGCCAGTAGTTACGCAGGTGATCACGCAGTCGTCGATCGTGCCGCGTGCGCCGAACGACCTCAGGGAGGTCCCAGATAAGCCGCTGGTAGCTTGGGGGATGCTTATATGGACGCTCGCGATCGCTGACCAGGTAGCGGTCGTGAAAGGGGCCGTTCCACGTGTATACGGTAGGTATCCCACGCCGGTGTGCCCACTTCGTCGCGCCGAAGGCCAGGACGTTACGCGGGTGAAGGAGGTACATAACGTCGAATGGACTGGTCTCTTCAAGCGCAGCTCGTAGACGATTGTTTGGCCAATGCCGCACCGGAACACGGCGCACCACGATCCCGTCGACCTCGTCCCGCTCGGCACGGAGAGCCGGTACTTTGAGATCGTGATACGCGATGTTGACAACGTGGTGCCCTCGCCGCACCAGCGCGCGGCCGATCACGCGCTCCGGCCAGTGCCGGAACTCATGCGTAACGCCCCCCATTCCAACGATCGCGATGCGTAGCTTCTCGTCTTTGTTCATGTCAGGTATCAGGTATCAAGTGTAGGCATCAAGTATTAGGTGCAGGTGTAAGGTATCCGCCACGAGCCACCACTTGTTAGCCATCTGCTATCACTTGAGGCTCTAGCCTTGGTCCTTTGTTCAATATTCTTTGTTTCTTTGTCCTGCCGCCCCTGGTGCTACCAGTCGCTCGTAGGCTGCCTCGACCCGATCGGTAACCGCTTCCCATGTGAATTGCCGCAGAACATGCTGTCGTCCCTGCGCGGCAAGGCTATGGGCGAGCCCCGGGTTGTCGAGCAGGTGCGCGATGGCTTGGGCAAGCGCTGCCGGATTTTGCGCTGGGACGACCAGGCCGGTCTCCCCGCGGAGCACGACCTCCTGAAACCCAGCCCAATCGGAGGCGATAACCGGCCGCTCGCAGCCTAACGCTTCACAGAGGGCCATACCGAATGTTTCGCTTGCAAAGCTAGTACCTAGCACAATCGCCGCCGCCGCGAAGAGCCGCGGCATGAGCGTGTGCGGCACATTCCCCAAGAATGTAACATGGTCTTCGAGGCCAAGGCGTGCAACCAGCTGCTCTAGGGCACTCCGGTAGCTTCCCTCGCCGCCGATCAGCAGTCGAACCTTCCGCTGTGGTACGAGGAGCTGGAGCGCCTCGATCGCGTACTGGATGCCCTTCCATGGCTGCATTCGGCCGACCACCACGATCGCCTGCTCGTCGTCTTGTAGCCAGCGCGCACGGTCTTCGGGATCGGGTGGCTGAGGGTGGAACAGCTCTTGGTCAAAGCCGTTGAAGACGACCTCGGGGCGGGTACGGTAACGTGCCCTGATGGTCGCAGCATTGTATCCCGAGCAGGAAAGCATCGTGTCGGCCGTGCGCGAAAGCGGCTGATCGAAGGGATAGAAGTCCTCGCCATGCCCGTGGTAAAGGACGCGTGCCCCGCCTGCATGGGCGAGTGGCCCCACTGCAAAGTCATATGGCTTGTGGAGATGGACGATGTCCGGCCGACGCGTGAGCATGGTCGGTACGGCCGAGGGCATGAGTGACAGCCGCTCCAGCAGCTTGGTTAGCTCAAAGTGGCGGCGCAGTGGTTTGATGGCACGTAGGGTCATCCGATCGATGAAAGGAAAGCGCAAAACCTCTACACCAGGCACTTCTCGGCTAACTCGGCCCACACCGCCAACGATTGTCACCTGGTGTCCGCGCCGTGCAAGGTGTCGACTCAGCTCCCAGACAAAGGTTTCGACGCCGCCCTCTTTGGTTGTAGTAGTTAGATTATATTGGACGATATTCATCGTTTCTGCGGGAAAAGAGCTGCCCGCTGACCTATCCCTCTGTTGTGCTTGTGGCACTGCTGTACGTTTGATACGTAGACTGGAACATGCTGCTCGCTCAGCAGGCCGGTATCTTCGAGTAAGGAATGTCCACCTCGCTCCCCCTCTTACACCGTGAAGGGTGAATGCCGGAAACCGTCGGACACGTGCAGCGCCGACCCGCCCACACAAAGGAGGCGCCCCTATTTTCAATCGTCCCTCGCCGCTCATAAGCCGACAGTATAGCATTCCTTTATGCCGCGCCGAAGCTATCCAAGCTGATCGTTCCGTTTTTGCTCCCCGCCAACGGGTATCGGTTTCGACAAGTGGGACGCTGACGCCTGCTACAATTATGGGGGTATCTCGTGATGGAGGAACTCAATGAATGCTGCCCTACGACCTCGTTGGCTGGTACTTGCAGCGCTAACCGCCGTTATCGTTGGTGCTGGAGGCCTGCTAGCGGGTGACGCGCGTTACAGCCCGATGGCTTGGCTGCTGGCCGAGCTCCTAATAATATACGCCGCGATTTTGTGGGCAACGCCCACAATCCCGCCTTTAAGTACCGTGCCGGCGGATGCTCACCAGGAGGGGACGAACGAGCAACCCGCCGCGTCGGTCTCAGTCGCCGGCGATGCGGAGCCGCTTCAATGAGTGGTGTAATCTGGTGGGGCAGCCGGGGCTGTGCCTAGCTTCAGCGCGACGTATGTTGCCGGGATTTTGGCCGGGACGCTCATCCTGCTGCTGGTTGTACGTCTACGAGCCGAGCTTGTTGCATTGCTGGTGCTTGTAGCGCTCGAAATCCCGGGCATCCTCACCCGCGAGGAAGCGCTTTCCGGCTTTAGCAGCAGTGCAGTGATTACAATCATTGGGCTCTTTGTGCTAAGCTCCGCGCTGGAGCGCACTGGCGTAGCGGACTATATGGCGCGGGTGCTTGTGCAGCTTGGCGGGCGAAGCGAGCAACGGCTCATCGCCTCATTAATGGCCCTTGCAGCACTGCTTTCATTAGTCATGAATAATATCGCGGCGGGTGCTGTGCTGCTACCCGCCACCGTAACTGCAGGCCGCAGGGTCCGCTTGGCCGCCTCACGGCTGTTGATGCCTCTCGCTTTTGGTGCATCACTTGGCGGTATGGCAACCATCTTTACCACTGCCAACATCGTCGTCAGCTCATCACTCAGCCAAAGCGGTTTTGCACCACTAGGATTTCTCGATTTTCTGCCACTTGGCGGTCTCGTTGCGCTGCTCGGCATCGCCTATATGGTCTTCATAGGGCGCCATCTACTTCCATCCGCGGACCCTTTTGCCGACCAGATGAGTGGGATTGTGCTGCCCGAGGTGTATCAATTGCACGAGCGGCTGTGGGAGGTACAGGTTACGGCTGAGTCAGCTCTGGTAGGCCGGAGCTTAGCCGAAGCTCAAGTTGGCCTGAGCCTAGGCGTAACCATCGTCGCCATTTTTCGGGAACAAAGCTCGCTCCTGACACCTGGATCAGAAGATCGTCTGCGTGCAGGTGATGTGCTGCTTGTGACCGGTGGAGCGGAGCAGGTACAGCGTCTGCCGGGCGTCATGGTCGGGCGACAAACGCGCGTATCAGGTTACTTCAATGACCCCTTGGTGCAGGTCGCCGAGGTTGTGGTTGCACCGCGAGCCAATATCCTCGGCCAGACGCTCAAGCAGATTGAGTTCCGGCGGCGCTACGGTGTGACAGTCGTGGCAATCTGGCAAGAAGGGCGTGCCCATCAGACTGATGTTGGCGATTTGCCCTTACACGCCGGGGATGCTCTGCTTGTCGTTGGACCGGCCGAGCGACTTGCTCAGCTACAGCAAAATCCCGCGCTCATCGTAGTTACCCCGGTTGCCGCCTCAAATGTGGTGCGTGACCCGGCCAAAGGAGTTGTCGCAGTTGGGATTACCACGCTTGTGCTTGGGCTTTCGATCGGGAACTGGGTTGCAACATCGATTGCGCTGCTTCTAGGAGTCGTGCTGCTGGTTTTGACGCACTGCTTAACAATGGACGAGGCGATCCAGGCGATCGAGTGGAAGACAGTATTCGTAATTGCAGGTCTGCTTCCTCTCAGTATCGCAATGCAGAAGACGGGCCTGGCTGCCCTGCTTGGGTCGACCCTAGTGGAGCTGGTTGGTGCCTATGGCTTCGCCGCCTTGGTCGGCGCTGTCTTTACCGTTACGCTGCTTTTGACGCAAGTCATTGGAGGCCAGGTGACTGCGCTTGTGATGGCTCCGATTGCGATTGCTGCCGCAGCCGGGCTCGATATCTCGCCGCGCGGTATTGGCATAGTGGTTGCTCTGGCGTGCTCTGTAGCTTTTCTTACACCCCTTGCCCATCCGGTAAATCTTCTGATGATGGGCCCTGGCGGCTACACCTTCAGGGACTTTGGTCGCGTTGGTATTGGCTTAACGGTGCTCTGCTTTGTGGTCGTCGTGGTTGGGCGAGGGCTGCTGCCAGGCGGGTAAGGTGCCGCGATGCGCAAGGAAACGGTGCCGCGGTTTCGACAACCGCGCTGCAACACCCTTAACGAAGCGCGCCCGATCCCGACGAGGGATCGGGCGCGAGCTTACCGACGTCGTAAGCGCTACGAATATACCTTGGCCCGCGATACCTCTGGCATCTGGATTGTCTGGGATTCAGCGGCACTCATACTTGCCGTTGAGCCGCAGTAGGGGCAGAGGTGCCACGTAAGATCCACGGTACGCTCACACGTCTGGCAGCGTCGACGCAACTCTGTTAGGCAGTACGGGCAGACGATGAACTCGGCATCAGTGCCACGCTGGCAGTTCGGACATACATGGTCGTCTTCGATATCGCGCCGCAAATATTCTTCTTCCAGCGCTCGCTCGTACTTCTCGGCAAGGGTTTGCTTTGGCCGCATCAGCAGATAAAGCACTAGGCCCGGCAGCTGGAGCACCAGAACCAGGGCTACCGCCAGCACCTGCGCCGTAATATCTTGAGTGCGGGACCGAATGTCGCGGTAGGTCCACACGGCACAAGCGAAAAGCAGCAAGACATAATATGCACCGAAGATGATCGCCGCTGTCCGTAAAATTTCAAGAATATTTTCCACGAAAACCCGCTCCTCAACAAGACGTGAGGTCCGCCCAGGGCACACCGGTACACCTTTGCAAAGCCCTCAAGCGTCGCATCATACCATCTGCCTGTGCATTATGCAAAGACTGCGCCTTCAGCGGCGGTGATAGCCAGGTGATAGTCGCTAGGCACGACCAAGAACCGCAGCGTCGACCACAAAGACCGTTGCGCCACCAACCTGGACCTCGATCGGAGTCGATGGGTAGAACTCACCCGACTCCGCGACTGGTGGCAGTGGGGCAACGAACTTGGTGCGCGTGTAACAGTGTTTACGAATGTCCTGCATCACGTCGTCAACACGATGATCGGGCACCACAATAAACAGGGTAACATTCCCCTCGCGCAGAAAGCCGCCTTTGCTGCTCACACGCGTAATTCCAACGTGATGACTTACCAGCGCGCGCGTAAGCGCACTTTCGTCTTGGCGCTGGATAACCGCAATCATTAGCTTCACGGGTGAGTGTCCTCCAGCGGACGAATACTCGGCAAGCGCACCTCGATCGCATGCCAAATCTGTTCGCTCAGCTCATCCATTGTAAGCCGAGCGTCGAGGACGTGCCAGCGCTCGGGCTCGAGCTTGATCAACTCCAGAAAACCGTGACGAACGCGCTCGTGATAGGCCAGGTCACGCGCATCGAGCCGGTTCCATTCGATCGGCTCGGTTGCCGTGATTTTGGGGGAAAGCGGGTTGTCCTGAGTAGCTCGCTGCGCTGCTTTCCGCTTGCGATCCAGTCCCTGCTGAGCAGGTAGATCAAGATAGAAGGTCAGGTCCGGGCGTAGTCCGCCTGTCGCGATCCGTGTGAGCGTCCGCAATATGTCGAGATCCTGCCCCGAGCCATAGCCCTGGTAGGCCAGCATCGAGTCGGCAAAGCGATCACAGACGACAATACCGCCAAGCTCGAGATACGGCCGGATACGCTCCGCTACATGCTGGGCCCGGGCTGCAGAAAAGAGCAGGGTTTCCGTTGTCGGAGCCATCTCACTGTGCTGTAAGTCGAGCACGATCCGCCGGATCATATCCGAGATCGGGGTGCCCCCTGGCTCGCGTGTAACAATAACCGGATATGACGCTGCCGCTAACCGCTCGTACAGCCGTCGAGCTTGCGTTGATTTACCGCTGCCCTCGGGTCCTTCAAATGTAACGAAGAGACTCATGTTGTGCTAGCATACTGGTTAACGAGCAAAAAGGCAAAATCATGTTTGCCTTTTTGCTCATCCCTCGTTCAGCGCGCTCTAGCGCGATATTTTGACACGGCGATGTGGCTCTTTGCCGCGGCTCTCCGAATGAAGGTTGTAGCGCTCAGCCATCTGATGCTGCAACCGTCGGACAACGGTGGCCTGTGGCTTGAGCTCTACCGCATCGGCCGCCCCGTTGATCACACGTCCGATCGCCTCTTCGGTCTCAATCATCGCATCGGTCATTGGATCGCCTGGCTCGTCAACGTTAAAAACATCGGCCAGCATCGTCTCCATCTGAGTCTGCGTGTTGGAGCGCAGCACATAGACCGGAACGCCATCCTCCTCCGCGCGCTGCAGCCGTGTCGGGTTTTGCCGATAGTGATTCTTTAACGTCATCACGATCGTTGCCTCGTCGATGTCCCGCACAATGGTTGCCGACACGCGCAGACGCTCGATCGCTTTTTCCAAACGATTGCGGCTGACGCCAAAGGGAAAGATCCGGGCGGTCTTAGGCTGTGGCTTGTCTTGTGCCGGAGCAATCGCGAACTGCTCGGAGCGTGCTGTTGCCCCTGCTGCACCGCCTTGCTCTGCGCGCGCAGTTCCACGCTCACGCTGGTCATCACGACCCGAACGACCATCTCGACCGTCACGACCATCTCGACCGTCTCGACCGCGTCCATTGCGGTCACGACTCATGCTTGGCGCGCGTCTACCACCGCCGCCACGCATAAACTGCTCCATCGTGACGTCTTCTTGTGCCGCCACCTGCTCGACATTAACCTGCCCATCCGCGTCCTTGACACGGTGCTCAGGCATTGGCTCGTCACCCCGCAGCAATGTGTCGACGGCCGCGGCAACGTCGCGGTAAACGATCATATCGTCGATCGAGCGAATCTCGACCAGCACGTCAAAGGTCGGCGGCGCCTTGCGCTCCAGCACTGTCTTTTGTGTCCCTCGCCTGCGCGCCTCCTCATCGCCGAGTGTGACTGCCTGAATACCCCCGATCAAATCCGAGAGCGTCGGGTTGATCATCAGGTTTTCAAGGCTGTTGCCGTGCGCAGTGCCCACCAGTTGGACGCCACGCTCCGCAATCGTGCGCGCTGCCTGTGCCTCAAGCTCGGTGCCGATCTCGTCGATCACAATCACCTGCGGCATGTGGTTTTCGACCGCCTCGATCATCACCCCGTGCTGCTCAGCAGGTCGGGGCACCTGCATACGACGGGCACGCCCGATGCCCGAGTGCGGAATATCGCCGTCACCTGCAATTTCATTCGACGTGTCGACGATAACAACCCGCTTCCGGAAGTTGTCGGCAAGCACGCGCGCCATCTCACGCAGCAGGGTCGTCTTGCCAACGCCCGGCCGTCCCAAGAGCAAAATGCTCTGGCCTTCTTCGATCAGGTCCTGCAAAATGTCGATCGTGCCGAAGACGGCACGGCCGACGCGACACGTTAGGCCGATGACCAGATTCGAACGATTGCGGATCGCCGAAATACGGTGCAGGGTGCGCGGAATACCTGCGCGGTTATCCTCACCAAACTGCCCGATCCGGGAAACAACGTACTCGAGATCCTCGCGCGTGATCTCCATGTCCGACAAGAATGCCTCATCGTTGCGGAAGCGCGCCTCCGGCAGCCGCCCAAGATCCATCACGATCTCGATCAGATCGTCGCGTCGTGCGTCGTCGTCAATTGGTCGCCGGATATGTGGCGGCAACGTGTCAAGCAAGAGGTCAATGTTACTGGTTACGACCTGCTCTATCATACTGTTTAATCTATCCTCCCCCATTCGGAACGCGTGGCAGCGTCGTAATCGGCTCAAGGCTTGGTTCGCTACGCAGCAGAGCCGGTACACGGCTCAGTTGTCGTTGCGGGACCGTAAGATGCTTGACAAAAAGCGTCTGCTCACCACGGAGCTTAAAGCCAAGTTCCTCTAATGCACCGCCTACTTCCGCTTGGTAGCCTCGGATAATAGCAAAAACCGTGCGAGGCTCGCCAAGCTGGCTCAAGCTGTACCTGAGCAGCGCCGCACCCTGATGCCGAATGGCTGGATCTTGCAAAATACGGAGCACATGTCCGCGCGGCCCGGTCAAAGCATGAACATAAATATCAAGTGTTTGGTCTGAACTGAGTACCCATCCGCGCTCGTGCCAGCCGATACGCCGCCGCGGACGGGGAAGCTGCCAAGAATTGCTTTGCCGCTGCTCGGCAAGCTGAACGTGTCGCGGCGCGACGCGCGAGTAAAGCTGCTGGATCTGCCATGCATCCCGCCGATGTTGTCGCCGCAGCGCGACCATCGCGGACCCCGCTTCGATCGCCGGCTCTGGCAGCATCCAGATTTGCTGCTGTGTGTACGGCTGAAAGCCGAGCTGCTTAAGCACTTCGGTCATATCGTCGAAGCGCTGACTTACCGCCGCAAATACCCGTTCAATCCGGGCCTGACCGGCCCGTTCGATAAGATTCTGCGCGAGCGAGTACCAGACGTCGCCATCCGGTATACCGGTACTGCGCGTCGTAAAGCCCGCAAGGTAGGTAATGTCGATCTCGGGTGCGTGCGCACGCTTGCTGGCCTGGAGGAAGCCGCGCATGCCCCCGTCACGGAGCACGAGCGTCACCACATCATCGCCGATCGGCCCGAGCATCGAGCGCAGCGACACGGCCAATGGGCGATAGCTGCCTGCCAGCATCGCCTCGGTATAGAGGAACATTCGCCGCTGCGGACGCCGCCGCAAGGCCCAGATATCGGCGACCATCGCCGGTCGGATCAAGCTTGTGCTCCTCGTCCCCATTTATGCGGCCCTCTCCGCCGGGACCGCCGCAGCTGAGGGGCAGCTACCTACATCTCAAGGAATAGCTCGTGCATCCGCGTGTCGTCTGTGAGCTCCGGATGGAACGCGGTAGCCAGCAGCCGTCCTTGCCGTGCTGCTACTATACGACCGTCGTCAAGTGTTGCCACCGCCTCGGCATCGCCGCCCACACTCGTGATCAGTGGTGCGCGGATAAACACTGCTCGAAACGGCTCCCCAGCGATCCCCGCAATCTGCAGGTCGGCCTCGAAGCTGTCGAGCTGCCGCCCAAAGGCGTTGCGCTGGGCCACGATATCCATCAAGGCTAGCGCTGGCTGGCCTTCTGGACGCCCCTCGATAATCTGCCCCGCTAGCAGAATCATTCCTGCGCATGTGCCCCAAACCGGCATCTCACGGCGTGCCCGCTCCCGAATTGGCTCGACAAGCTTGTAAGCTACCAGGAGCTTGCCGATCGTCGTGCTCTCACCGCCCGGAATAATCAGCCGGTCGACCTGCTCGAGATGCTCCGGCAGCCGCACCTGCGTAACTTGCTGCCCCAGCCGCCGAAGGATCTGCTCGTGCTCTCTAAATGCGCCCTGCAGCGCCAATACGCCAACGTTCATAGTGTTATGTTGCTAGAAGCAAGGGTCGGGACTAGGCGACTCTAGCCCCTAGTCCCTGGTCCCTCGTCTCTACCATCCTCGAACTGCGAGCAGCTCGCCTTCGGGAATATCGCCGATGTTGATCCCAACCATCGCCTCGCCCAAGCCTTTACTTACCTCGGCAATGATCTTGGGGTCATTGTAGTGCGTCGTGGCTTCGACAATAGCCTTAGCGCGGCGCGCCGGGTCACCGGATTTGAATATGCCCGAGCCGACGAAGACACCGTCGACCCCAAGCTGCATCATCAGTGCCGCATCAGCTGGGGTGGCAATACCGCCAGCTGCGAAGTTGACGACCGGCAGCTTACCTGCTTCGGCGACTTCGCGGACTAGCTCATACGGTGCCTGCATTTCCTTCGCCGCGACGAATAGCTCGTCCTCGTTCATGCTCTGCAGCCGGCGGATATCCGCAAAGAGCTGACGCGCATGGCGCACGGCCTCCACGACGTTACCCGTGCCCGCCTCGCCCTTGGTGCGAATCATTGCCGCGCCTTCGTTGATGCGGCGCAGTGCTTCGCCAAGATTGCGACAACCACAGACAAACGGGACATTGAACTTGTGCTTGTTAATGTGGTTATGCTCGTCTGCCGGTGTCAGCACTTCGCTTTCGTCAATGTAGTCAATACCGAGTGCTTCGAGTAACTGAGCCTCAACAAAGTGGCCGATGCGTGCTTTCGCCATCACCGGAATCGTTACTGCTTCGATAATGCCCTGAATCATTTCAGGATCGCTCATGCGCGCTACACCGCCATGCTTGCGAATGTCGGCCGGCACACGCTCGAGCGCCATGACTGCGACCGCCCCGGCCTCTTCAGCGATGCGTGCCTGTTCTGGAGTGACGACGTCCATAATGACGCCACCCTTGAGCATCTGCGCCAAGCCGGCTTTGGTTCTAAAGGTTGATTTTTCCATCGGATATCTCCCGTATTGCCCTTAAGTGATAGCTGTTTTTATCTTAACATATTGTACCATACGGAAACAGTGACAGAAGGAATGCTATACATGAGACATTATTTTAAGCTTGTCTTTAGCGATAAAAGTGGCATTCTTGTCAATCCTTTTACAAAGCCGAAATCGCATATCGAACTATCCGGCTCGGCTGTGCTTTACCCCGGTATGCTGGTCTCACGATCCAAGCCTTGGTCTTCCCACGCCATCGGGTCTTCAAGCGGCTCGAGGTGGGTTATCACGCTAGTGTCGGCCAGCGCTCGACTAATGGTCAGTTCGAGCTCCTCGCACACATCATGGCCCTGCTGGACTGTCCATTCGCCAGGAACCAGCACGTGCAGCGAGACAAATCGACGCGGGCCCGCCTGCCGTGTTCGTATCGCATGGAACATGAGGCCGCGGTTCGTGTAATGCTCCAGAATGCCGTTGATGATTTGCTGGTCGTCGGGTGGCAGGGCACTGTCAAGCAGTCCGTAGCCGGTCTCACGCAGAAGCCGTACCCCGATCCAGACGATATTGATCGCAACGGCGAACGCGATCAGTGGATCGAGCACTAGCCAGCCCGTCCATTCTACGAGGAGAACGCCTAGGACGACACCACCCGTCGTCCATACATCTGTTAATAAATGTCGTGCGTCGGCGATGAGCGTAATCGAGCGAAGGCGCTGGCCCGCGCGCATCAAAATTAGTGCGACAACACCATTCAACACTGCCGCAACAATCGCCACCCCCAAACCTGCCGTGACTGCTTCCAATGGTTGCGGATAGCGTAGTCGCTCCCAAGCTGTCACAGCGATACTGCAGGCGGCAATCAGTACAAGCGCGCCCTCAAGCCCGCTCGCAAAATACTCCGCTTTAGAGTGACCATACGTGTGCTCGTCGTCGGGAGGCTGTGCAGCTAAGGTCAGCGCCCACAAAGCGATTAATGCGGCTATGAGATTAACTAACGACTCGGTCGCGTCGGAGAAGAGACCAACCGAGCCAGTCAGCGAGTAGGCCGTGGCCTTGAGCAGGATTGTTCCCAGCGCGGTTGCGATTGAGATTATGGCATAGAAGCGCGGTGATTGGCTATACATCTGGGTGTTTTCACAGCTCCCTGGCGCGACTCACGGCTACCGCTGCGGGAGCGCGTGCGTGCTAACCTGTGTCCGTACCTCTGCTCGCCTAGCCCAGATTGGATTGTACCGCATCACCTAAGCTCTGCTTCGTCCTATGCTCCAATCTCGCTTTCGTGCACCGCAACCCGCCGGCGCCGATATCTGCCTAACCTCGTCAAGTGCCAAGCACGACTTGTTTAATAGATGTCCGCTACGTTTGGTCCCATGATTGCTAGGAGTGACATCAATCTAGCTGATCGAGAGAGTGAGGCCGACCAAGGAAAGGAGCTCAAGCTCTTTACAAATGATGAGGGCCAGGGATGAGTAAGGCGATTGCACAAGATATAGCGTCGCGTAGCGCAAGTGAGGCTGGCTATTGTGCAACACTAACAGGCCCGTCGGCGTCCTACACATGTGACAGTGCTCGACAACAAGGAGGGGTGTACTATGAACAGCTCGGGACGACTTACCCGGAGCAATACCGATCGAATTGTCGCCGGTGTTTGTGGTGGAATTGCAAACTATCTCAAGGTGGATCCCATGCTGGTCCGTCTCGCGTTTGTGCTGCTTGTTTGGTTAGGTGGTGTATCACCCTTGATCTACCTGATCCTATGGGCCGTGCTCCCCACAGAGGCGACCATGAACCAAGGGTTTTCGCAACAGGTGCGGCAAAACCTCAGCGAAATGGAGGAGCGGGCGACCTCAGTGGCGACAAAAGTCGGCGGCCATGTAAATCAGCTTGTTGGTGGCAACCGGACAAGTCAGTCCGGTCAGACCGGGCAGTCTAGTCCCGGCTCCGGAGCGCAGCAAGGTGATGGGCCAGCAACGGGGCCTACTCGGCGCCTCTAGCCCAAACCATGTCAATGACGATACTAATGCGTTCCATTGCATAATCTTCCTGCGCAAAAGAACGAGGCCGACTTCTTTGAAGAAGTCGGCCTCGTCATTGGTAGCGGCGGCTGGATTCGAACCAACGACCTTCGGGT
>JADDQE010000085.1 GCA_016781525.1 bacterium
ACCTGCCCCTGCGAAAGGAACCGATCGGCGATTCCGCGCTGATCGAGGACCTCGATGGTGCGTGCGTGCAGACCGCCCGCGCGCTGGCCGGCGAGGTCCTGGCTAGGACGCCGCTCAACGATGGCGACGTCGACGCCCGCCAGCGCCAGCTCGCCCGCCAGCATCAGCCCTGTCGGACCTCCTCCGGCGATCACCACCGCATGCTCGGTCATACGCATTTCGTACCTCCATTTTCCACAGCTTCTAGGCGCGCCGTGGATCAAGACGGGAAGGTGCTTGATATCTTGGTACAGGGCCGCCGCGACAAAGCTGTCGCCAAAAAGTTATTTTGTAAGCTGCGTCGTTTGTGGCGGTGGCCCGCCAGGATGTGCCGCAGCTCGTCACCTAGGTGCGGCGGCTGCAGGCGCGGCTGACGCGCGGTGGGCCACCAAGCGCTGGGCACGCTGACTCATTAGCAGTGCTGCCACCAGCAAGGGGATGACCACCGTGTAGGCATGCCGGATGCCAACCCGGTCCGCGAGCGCGGCCAGGAGCAGTGGCGCCAGCAGGATCGCGATCCCGGCAGCCAGAGCGCACCGTGCACTCGCCAGGTCGGCCTGCTCTGGGACGACCCCCACTGCTAAGGCCAAGGCCAGCGGATACAGGTTGGCGACCCCCAGTCCGGCCACCACGAAGCCCCCAATGTTCAGCGGCGCCGACCCTGCTAGCCAATACACCCCGAAGCCGATGCTGGTAACCGCAAGCGCGCCCATAAACAGCCGCGCGTCGGCGATATAGCCTGCCAGCCGGCTGCCCACGATGCGGCCGACTACAACAGCGAGCAGAAAGCCGCTGAGCGCAGTCGCCGCGGCGGAGGGCGTCAGCCCGACGACCGTCACCAGAAAGTCTGCTCCCCAGAGCAGCAGGCAGAATTCTGTCGATACAATCAGCAGCATGACGATCCAGTAGGCCCAGAAGGCCTTCGGCAGCGGCGGGCGCGGGTCGCCACCTGTCATCCCGCTGCGAGCAGTCTGTGGAAACGGCTCGCGCCCGAAGCGGAGCGCGAGGAGCGCCAGCACGAGTACGGCCAGCCACAGCGCGCTCCGCCAGCCCAGGCCAGTGCGCTCGGCGTAGCCCACCAGGAGCGGAGCCAGCATGCCGCCGACACCCGCGACTACGTTCGCCTCGGCGAAGGCGGTGCCGCGCCGCTCGCCGTGCTGGTCAGCTAGCGTTGACTGGACCAAAATCACCACCAACGCCCCGAGCAAACCCATGAATGCCGCACTCGCAATGGTGAGGATTGGCGAGGTCCCCAACGTCAGCAGCACGCACCCGAGCGCCATGCCGCCCGCGCCGGTCCAGCACACCGCACGACGACCCCAGTGTCGCACGGCACGGGCAGCCAGGAGGCCGCTCATGATTGCGCCGAGAGCATAGGCACTGGTATGCAGGCTGGCAACGGTATAGGACAGGTCCAGCTCGGCGCGGAGAAACGTGATAACCGGACCGAACGCGTTCACCAAATAGGCAAAGTACCCCAGCAGCAGGTAACTGGCCCAGGTCAGGTGGTCACGGGTAAATCGCATTCCTCTGCTCCCATTGGGCCGTGCGCACGACCCCTCATTCCGACGTGGCGCCATTATAACCTGCTCGCCTGTGCTAACGCGTCGGTGGATATGTCGGGCTACGCATCAGGCGACCATAGCTACGCTTGCTTCGAGCTGGACGTTGTAGCCAGGATGCTCAAACCGTTGGCGCAGCGCAAACGGGCCATGATCCGGGAGGTCAGGCCGAAATGGTAACGGCACAGCCACGCCGAGGTTCTGTACCTCCCTCGGTCATCATGCACGAACATCGGCTGAGTCCCATGCTCATGGTGTGCTTCCGCTATACTCAGGGAGTGACGCTCAACGGTGACCCACCACACTGGAGACTGCTCATGCCAAGTGCGGGCACACCACTGGTAGATTCGGCGGGGGTAGCCCCGTCAAACCGGTTGGAGACGTTGTCGCGATTGTGCGTGAGTGGGTCGAGCTGCATGCGTGCGCCATGCCTAACTTTGCGTGCGCCTATCTGTGGGGTGGTATCACCGCGTTGCCCCCCGATGCGCCGTTTCCGCTGTACCGCGATGTCGATGTCGTCGTGGTGGTACACGAGCGCACGCACAATGACACCTTGGAGGTGCTATATCACGGTGTCATGCTGGAGGTCCTCTTCAAGGAGCACGCCGGTCACCAGCATGCTGAAGCAGTGCTGGCTGACCCCAGCCACGGCCCAAACATGGCCACGACCCGGATCCTGGCCGACCCAACCGGTATCCTCGTGCCACTCCAGCAGGCCGTTGCAACAGAGTATGGACAGCGCCGCTGGGTCCAGGCGCGCTGCGACGTGGAAAAGGCGACGGCAGCCCAGCAACTCGCCGCGATGCACCAGGTATCCGATCCCCGAACAACCAAGCGGCATTCTGGCCTGTCTGGCTCTTGTTAAATGCACTCAGCGGCCTGCTTGCCGTCGCGCAATTGAAACGGCCAACAACCCGGCGCACGTTGTCCTTGCTGGGGGAACTGCTTGACGAACACGGGCGGTCTGACCTGCACGGGGTAGCCCTCGCCGTGTGGGGGCAGCCCATATGAGCCCGGCGGACGTGCAGGAGATGCTCGAGCGGAGCGTGGACGCCTTCGACCGCTCGGTAGAGGTGTATCACACGCCAACGCCGTTTGGGTTTACCATTCGTGCCCATTTGCGACCCTATCTGATGGACGCAACGCAGGAGATGATCGACGAAGGACAGCATCGGGAAGCGACATTCTGGATTGTGACCTTGGTTAGCGAGTCGTATCTGGTACTCCAGAATGATGCGCCCGCTGCGGAGAAAGCCGTGTTCGCGGCCCAGTTCCACGCGCTGCTTGCCGCGCTTGGCTATACATCAGCCGAGACGTGGGCAGCTCGCGCGGCTGCCGCCGAGTATCTGACACAGGAAACGTTCGCCATCGCGGAGGGGCTCGTCGCGCGTCATCCCGAATAGGATCAACCAGCAAGGCTCATTCGAAGCACGGCATGATTACCCGACAGCGTGCTGCACGTCTAGAGCGGGGCTCACGATTAATAATGTTCGGTATGAGCGGTGAGAAGCCTCTCGGACGATAGTTACCGACTGCTATAGATCCTTCTTTGCTCACGATTACGTGCGTCAGTGCGTGCCAGTACGCCTTATCCCACTGCTTTACCTCCCTTACGGTTCGACGATCAGCCTGCCGACCATGCCCGTGCCGGCGGCTTTATCGGCATGCGGATGGCAGTAGAAGGTAAAGGTGCCGGCCTGCGTGGGCTTGAAGAGCGCGATGCTGCGCTTGCCGGATGGCATGGGGGCGTGCACGTTGAACTCGTCGATGTCCAGGTAGTGCATCGACGTGTCGGCGTTGTCCAGGCGAAGCGCCACCGTCTCGCCGACCTTCGCTCTGATTTCAGGCTGGTCAAACGTGAAGTCCTTCGTCGTGAGCGCCGGGAGCGTGGACAGCGCATCGGAGCTGACCCCCGCGGCGGCGTCCTGCGGGATGGCTGCGACCAGGCTCGCACCGAGTCCGAATGTCGCAAGGCCGATTAGGAAGCCGCCCAGCCAGCGCGGCGCGCGCCCCTCCGCCACCTGGCGATCCCCATAGATTATGGCAGCCCCGCCAGCGACAACCGTGACGAGCAACAGGGCGAGGCCGAGCAGCGTGGCGATGAACGTGCCGGTTTCCGCCGGGTGGGTCAGATTTATGTAATAAGGTTCCAGGCCGGGGACGACAGAGAGCACACACCAGAACACGGCGAGGTGTGGTGCCCAGTGCCAGCGGGTGGCGCATATCCCGGCAACCACGAGCGTCAGCGCCAGGATGATTACCAATGGTGGGATCAGCGTGCGCAGAATCAGCCCCTGTAGAACGGTGTTCACCAACACATTGCCGACCAGACCGGCGATCATCACTTTCCGGAGGGTTGGTAGGCGCCTGCGCGCCTGCATGCGGGTTACAGCCAGTGGTGTACTCATGTGGTTCCTCCTTTTAGGTGGCCTGTAGCAAGGGAATATGTATTTACGTCCTACGAGCTTCGCCGTCGGCGAGGTAAGCGTCAATCAGCTCATTTGGGTGATAGCCGCTGAGCTCAGCGCGCAGCCGCGCCACGTTCTGCTTCCAGTGCTGTTCGCTGAGTAGCCGCTCCACGGCGCGGCGAATGTCTCTTGGCTTCGGGCTCTCCGTGCGCAGGTCAATGCCGACTCCGAAGTACTCCACGTGGGCGTTGATGTCGTTCTTGCCTTCCCGGATCCCAGCCGTCAGCAGCGGGACTCCTTTGGTGAGACTGAGCAAGACGCTCCCGTAGCCGCCATTGCAAATGAACAAATCGGTGTGGTCGAGAATCAAATCGAAGTCGACGAAATCTTCGATAACGATGTTGTCCTGCGGATAGGATTTCCGCAGAGCTTCGGTCTGGCAATACCCCGTCGTGACGATCAAAAGCGCATCCGTATCTTTGAGCGCTTCGAGCGCAGGCACGATCAGCTTGCGCGCGTCCTTGTTGTCGACGGTGCCTTGTGAGATGAGGATCACCGGCTTGTATGTGTCGAGCTTCTCCGGTTGCGAGAAGGTTGTCGTGATGGCCGCTTTGTATGGCAGCAGCGCGCCGACGAACGTCACCTTGGGGTTGCGCTCGCGCCGCGGATACGCGAACCCAGGCACGCCGCTCTGGAACACGACGTCCGGGCTGCGATAGGAAACATCGAAGAGTGACCCGTCGATGGGCGCGAGGCCGTGGGAAGCCAAGACTCGGTTATACAGGTCCTTGACGTCGTTCATGACTATCCGCTCCATCATGGCCCGCATACCTTGATGGATGAATTTGCCCAGCGCACTCTTTGCGGGCTTGAGACCGACGAAGTTGGGCGGAACATCCTTCGAGGTCTCCAGCGACGGCACTATCCCGATCGCACATACCCGCTTACCCAGCTTCTCCTTGATCAGCTGCATCGCGTAGAAGGCAGCATCGCAGAAGAGCATGTCGAACGGGAACGACGCATCGATCGCCTGCACATCTTCAAAGTAGTTCCCGGTGTTGGCGACCATCATGTGTTTGCCATCGAAGCGGATGAGCGCCGGGCCGCGCAGCTTCGCGCGTTCGGGGAACAGCTCGCCGATATTGTCTCCATTGATCTCATTGGCCCGCTGGAAGGGGTAGTGCGGGATGCCCAGCCGTTCCAGCTTTGCGGCGTAGCTCGGGCCGGTGTACCAGCGAACGTCATGGCCCCTGGTTTTGAGGTGCATCGCGATGCCGGTGAGGGGGTTGAAGTGGCCATCCGCAGGGACGGTGGCGAAGAGGATGTTCATGAGCGTGTGCCTGTGTCCTTCTAGTGTCTATGGGCGGGTGTGAGGCGGATAACCGGCAGCACGCGGCTTGTGCTCTTCTCATACTTCGCGAA
Source organism: bacterium (assembly GCA_016781525.1). Classification (GTDB taxonomy): domain Bacteria; phylum Chloroflexota; class Chloroflexia; order Chloroflexales; family Kallotenuaceae; genus LB3-1. Next base: position 5,432 of record JADDQE010000085.1, read on the forward strand.
ATTGCTGCTTGCTGCTTTGAATTTCTCGTATAGTCGCGTGGGTTCTTCATGTTCAGCGATCGTTGCCTGGACGTTGAATGCCGTGTCACCCACCTCGATCTTGGCTTCCGGTCTGGTTTTCAAGTTGTGATACCAGCCGGGATCCGTATCGGCGCCGCCGGCCGTGGGCGACACCAGATAATCTTGACCATCTTTGATGTAGACGACAGGTTTGTGTATGGCTTTCCCGATTTTCGCCCAAACGTCGTGATCAGCAGTATCGGTAAATTGGCAATCTTGTTCGCGAATTTACCCCCACTCATGCGGTAAAGAGCGACATGCAGGCCATTCGCTAGCTTGAGTAGTGCAGATGTCATGTCGGATCTCCTTGAAATTGACCGGAGGACCCCTGATTCAATGCCTCGACGGCGGAACAATACCCAGCTGCTGGAGGATGCTCATCTGGTCAAGCACGGTCCAACCTTCAGCGATCTGGCCGTTTGCAGTGCGGGCGAAGATCATCCCCTGCACGACGATCGGCCTGCGGGTAGACGAGTTGCCCAGGAAGCTTCCTGTATGGGTACCACGAATCGTCCAGCGTGCCGCAACCTTGTCACCCTCGTTGATTTCGTCCTCGACGGAACAGTGGAGATCAGGGAATGCAGAGCGGAACATGGCGATCAACTGCTTGAGCCCCTCCCGATTATTTGACGTGCCCCAGGTCGGGGTATGGGTGACGCCATCGGGCGCGACCACTTCATCCACGACAGCAAACATGCCCTGGTTGAAGGCAATGTCAAACATGCGGCGGATGAGCGAATCGGTTCGATCAGCTGACACACGAAACCTCCTTTGGATGGGTTTGTCGTAACTCGGTGGTCGAGCAGGTCCGTCAGATGAAGCGGATGTTCTTATTGCTGCTGACATTGTCATGATGGCACAATCGCATTACCCTGTCACGGGTACACGCACGTAGCTGCATACGTATCTTGAGCCTACGTACACAAAAGTGGTCACGCACCGGGCGTGACCGCACCTCGACGTGAAATGCTGTCCGCTACGACGCCGAGGTCGGCGTTAGGCCATGATCGATCGCCCAGCGCATGATCTGGGCGCGGGTCGTGAAGCCTAATTTGGACAAGATATTGGCGTTGTGCTTCTCAACCGTGCGCTTGCTCAACACGAGCTCGCTGGCGATCTCGCCATTCGATTTACCCCGCGCAATCAGTGCGGCGACTTCGCGCTCGCGCTCGGTTAGGCCGTCCGACATTTCCTTGATCGCTGGCGTGCGTCGAGAGATGCGGGGCAGATTCTGTGCGTACGTGATTGCCACCTCAAGCGAGAGTTGCCGCCCTGCTGTTTGCTCTGCCTGGAACTCAGCCTCCGTGAGCCTTGGGCGAACAAGCGCGAGATAGTGTTCATACTCCTTGCGCGTGGCGGTCCACATGGGTTTAACGCGCTGCGCACCTATTGCAACGGCAGCAGCAAGCAAGCGCACCGCAGCGGCCGGCGATCCGCGTACGACTGCAAGAGCTCCGAAGCCAATCAGGACCTCTGCCATACCCGGCGCGTTGTGCTGGGCCTGGTATGCCGCCATGCTCTCGGTGAAAAGCGCGTGGGCACGCTCGACATCGCCAAGATGCAGGCAGGTGTGTCCCAGATTCTGCAAAAGAGAGGCTAGATCGCGCGTGGCGCCGAGGTCGCGCAGAAGTGCCACACCATGCTCATAATTGGTTTGCGCCTCAGCGTACTTCTGCTCGCAGCGAGCCAGATTGCCAAAGGCGTTGAGGATATGCGCGCTCCGAAAGGCGTCGCCCGCCTCACGTGCCAGCGTGAGACTCTCGTCCAGCAAGGCCCGAGCGGTATCATAATAACCCAGCTCAATCGCTGTCGCTCCCTGGACAAATAAGCTCATGCCTAAATAGAATGAGGGTCCTGACGCGTCACGATACAGTTGAATCATGCGCTCCTGGATGGCGAAGGTGCTTTGATAGTCGCCG
>JADDQE010000034.1 GCA_016781525.1 bacterium
GAACGTCTCGAGATGCGCCTCGGCTCCTTGCAAGCTCATGATTCCTGTACTAGCACGCTGATTGCCGGGCTGACCACGCGTTTGCCACTGCCATCGATCACTGCCACTTCAAGTGTATGACGGCCGATGCCGCTCGCCAACCAGCTCCAGCTTCCGTTCTGCCCAGTGCTCCCAATTACCTGTCCGTCAACCATAAACTCGACCCGCACCACCGGACCGTTGGTCTCGGCGATCAGCTGCACAGTGGTGCCTGGGGCGAAGGTGCTGTCCGGGGCTGGCTGCACCAGACGTACCGTCATGTTTTCGTGGTCGATGCGCACGGTGCTCTCGGTGGTCTGGGCAGGGCTACCGGGTAGTGCAACTTCGAGACGCAATGTGTACACGCCATTGGGCAGCGGATCGGTCTCCCAAGTACCAAGCATACCATGCGCCACCCCGCCTAAGCCGCTGACGATTGGCGTCCAGGTCGTCGGCTGCTCGCCAGCACCATAGGAAAGCGTATAGTAGCCAGCAGCACTACCGGTCACGCTGATGGTACTGCCCACAGTCGATCCGGCGGCCGGTGCGTCAATCGCGGCTACTACATCCGGACCGGCAGGAGTTGTCGTGCCATCCGCGGACGCCGGCGCCGAACACGGGCGTGTGGGCGGCTGGGGCCCGCTCCAGTCACGTGCCTCGGGTGGCGGCAGCAAGAACGTCATTTGCCGGCGCTCAGCAGCAGGGGTAAGATCGGTCGCGAGACAGGACCCGTCACCGCCTACCGTGACAGTCACGTACTGGCCGGGTTTGGGCTGCGGAGCATTGCCGGATACAAACCATTCGGCAAACGCATCTTGGCACCCAGCGATGGCCAGCCCGGTCGAGCGGCAAATCTCAACCTCTTCAACGCTCGACGGTCGTTCAAAGGGCTGCGGGGGCTTGCCCGCGTGGGCCTGCTCCATAATATCCCGCCAGATCGTCCCAGCCCCGTTTGCGCCCGCGACCTCCTGCATCGGGCTGTTGTCGGTATTGCCAACCCACACTCCCACGACGAGATCAGGGGTGTAACCAACCGCCCAGCTATCCTTGTAATCGTTGGACGTGCCGGTCTTAACAGCCGCCGGCCGATCCTCCGCGAGGCGCATGACGCTATCCGGGCCAAACATCGGCGTACGCGCCGCGTTGTCACTCAGGATATCGCTGATCAAGAAGGCAATGCCATCACCCTTCGGTCCAAGGACTTGGGTGCCCTCGGGCGGCTCGTAGGAGTAGAGCACCTCGCCATGATTGGTCGCCACGCGCAGGATCGATACTGCCGGCCGCGCATAGCCACGGTTGGCAAAGGTCGTGTAGGCTGTAGTCAAATCCAGCAGCTTGACCTCGCCTGCTCCCAGCGCAACCGCTAAGCCATAAGTGTCGCGATCTTGGAGCGTAGTGATGCCCATACGATGCGCCAGCTCCAGGAAAGCGTCGAGGCCGGTGTACTGGAGCGCCTTCACGGCCGGAATATTGAACGAGTTCGCCAGCGCAAGACGTAGACTCTGCGGCCCATGAAACTTGTTATCGTAGTTCATCGGCCGATACCCGTTCACGTCGAGCAGTACGTCCCAGATCATAGTTGCGGGCGTCCAGCCATTCATCATCGCCGACGCGTAGACCAGCGGCTTTAGTGCTGAGCCGGGCTGACGTGGCGCCGTCGCGACATTGACCTGACCATCTATCGCGGAATTGTTGTAATCAACAGAGCCGACCATCGCCAGAATTTCGCTGGTTTTGGGATCGATCACCACCACCGACGCGTTGTTTGCGTTGCGCTTCTGGAGCTCGGCAATCTGCTTGCTGGCGGTCGTCTCGGCCAAGCCTTGCATTGCCGGATCAAGCGTTGTGACCACGCGCAAACCGCCTCGTCGCAGGAGCTCTGGGCCGTACTCCTGCTCCAGCTGCTCGCGGACATAGAATACGAAGTGCGCCGCGTGGATATCGACGCGTGACGGCTGCAGCCGTAGCGGCGTTGCATAGGCTATGTCGGCCTGTTCGCGCGACAGCATGCCTTGCTTCACCATCAGATCGAGCACGATCCGTTGCCGAGCCTTTGCCGCTTCGGGCGCGACGAGCGGGTTGAGGTCGGTGGGAGATTGTACTAACCCCGCAAGCAAGGTTGCCTCGGGCAGTCCAAGCTCACGCGTCGACTTTCCAAAATAGCCCTGAGCCGCTGCCTCCGCGCCATAGGCCATGTTGCCGTAGTAGACCTCGTTGAGGTAGAACGACAGAATCTGATCCTTGGAAAACTGACGACTCAGCCGAAAGGCCAGGATTGCCTCGCGGATCTTGCGGCTATATGACTGCTCGCCCCGCTCCTCCGGCGACAACAAAACATTGCGAGCGAGCTGCTGGGTAATCGTCGAGCCGCCCGAGCGCACGGTTCCCTGACGATTAAGGTACAGCGCACGCACGATACCGCGGATATCAACGCCGGGATTAGCGTAGAAGTTCGCATCTTCGACCGCGATTGTCGCCGCCTTGAGTGCCCATGGAATCTCGTCAAGCGGCACAACGATCCGCTGTCCAGCATCGAAAAGCTCGTAAAGCAACGTCTCGCCATCACGGGCGTAAATGCGCGTCGTCTCGAACGGACGGTGCGTGGCTAGCTGCGCCGGATCCGGCAGATCACGGCTGTAATAGCGATAAACGGCGAGGCCCACCAGGCTGGTGACCAGCACTCCAAGCAGCACAAGCTCGCAGAAGCGCAGCAGAATAAGCCCGACAATGCCGAGCGCTGAATGACGTCGTGGTTGACCTTGAGCAAGAGTACCCATCAATTTATGTATAGTATTAAGAGCGTTTAACTAAACGGCCGATCTGCCGCACACAACAACAGCGTGTCAAACATTATGTACATTCGAACATCCATTTTACCACGTTCCTGAAGGAAACCCGGAGCTGAAAGTGGTAGAATTCCGTGAAGACGAAGTATACTTAGCCGCTTCATCACAAAGGGGTTTACATGTCCCGTCGTGCGATAGTGTTGTTGCCGCTTCTGATCGTTCCGGTTGTTATCGGCGGGATCCTGGGTGGCCTTTGGTTTCTAGCCCCACGTCTCGCAGCTCCAGGAGCAGCAGTGGCTCCCCAAGCTGTTGGCGACTCCACTCGGCCCGTAGCCGCGGCTTCCGCTGACGCACAGCCGCCGGTACCGACGCTTCGACCGGAGCAGACGGCGGAGTTTGACGCAGAGGATCAGCTGTTGACGCGCCTGTTCCAAGAGCGCAGCCCGGCGGTGGTAGCGATTCGCATTCAGGGCAATGACCCAGATGCGCCGGCTGGCGGCTTTCTCTTTCCAACGCCCGAAGGCTCTGCTCCACCCGAAGGCTCTGCTCCACCCGAAGTCCAGCCAGAGAATCAAGACGAGGGCCAGCCCGAGTTCAACTTCGAGGCTGCCGGCTCCGGCTTTGTGCTCGACGACCAGGGTCACATCGTCACCAACAACCACGTCGTCGCAAATGCAACATTGATCGAGGTATCGTTTACAAGCGGGCTGACGGTCGAGGCAAAAGTTGTCGGCACCGATGCAGACTCGGATTTAGCGGTGATCAAGGTCGAGCGGCTGCCGGAGGGAGTTCGAGCGCTGCCGCTCGGCGACTCAAAGCAAGTACAGGTCGGGCAGCGGGCAATCGCGATCGGCAACCCGTTTAGCCTCCAAACCACCCTTACGGTGGGCGTAGTGAGCGCGCGCGGCCGCACCGTTGCAAATCGGCAAGCGTCCAACGGCGGCGTGTACAGCATCGCCGACGTGATCCAAACCGACGCAGCAATTAATCCCGGCAACTCCGGCGGCCCACTCTTCAATAGCCGCGGCGAAGTTATCGGCGTGAACACAGCGATCCGCTCGGAAGGGGGCGGCTTCGAAGGTATCGGTTTCGCGGTACCATCCAATACTGTCCGCAAGGTAACGCAGGCGCTCATTGAGACGGGGCGCTACGAGCATCCGTACCTCGGTATTCGATTCGGCAACCCAATCACCGAAGCAGTTGCCAGGGAGTTGAAGCTGCCAGTTACCCAAGGAGTGTTCGTGGGTGAAGTGGTGCCGAATGGTCCCGCGAGCAAGGCCGGGCTGCGCTCAGTTGATACTGGCGGGGTTATTATCAACGGCTATCGCTACTACCCCGCAAGCGACATTATCTTGAAAATCGATGACCAGACGGTGAGCGGTGTCGACCAGGTCGTCGACTACCTAGCCACGGACACCGAAGTTGGGCAGACGATCACGCTCACCATCTTGCGCGGAGGCAAGGAACAGCAGCTTGAGGTGACGCTCGGGGCGCGACCGCGCGACTAAGAATTTTCAGACCCGCGGCGAGGCACCTCGCCGCGGGCTTTTTTTATTTAAGATGCTGGTTTAACGGGAGCGTAACAGCTCCTGGATATCGGCAGTCATTCCCTGGACGTCCGCATCGGAGCGAAAAAGCAACCGCAGCTGCCCCGACTGATCCAAAACGTAGGTGTACGTGCCGTGCGGCAGCTCATGACCATTGGCTGCGTCGTGGCTCGCATGGCTCTGGAGGCCAAGACCGTACTCTTTGCTCAAGCTGGCAAGCTGCTCTGTTGTCGGGCGTAGACCAATAAATGTGGGGTCGAAGCGCTGGAGGTACTGCGCAAGCACCTGTTCGGTATCGCGCTCAGGGTCAATCGAGACCATCGCAAACCGTACATTCTCAGCGTCCGACCCAAGCTGCTCCCGCATCTGCTTCCAATCGCCCATCATGGTGGGGCAAAAATCTGGACAATTGGTATAGCCAAAGTAGAGCAGCATGACCTTGCCACGCTGGTCGCCGAGGCTAAAGGGCTGACCATGCTGGTCGGGAATGGTCCAGTCCGTCAGAGGCTTTGGCGGCTCGATAACGCTGCCCGTGTACTGGTAGGGCGTGCCACAGGCGCTGAGCAGGATGAGTAGGGCGAACAGTCGAACAATGAGTCGTTGCATACAATAGTGCTCGAGATTCCTATGTCCTGGGAAAGTTACTGGCGTGTACACCGTACCAACTCACCTCGAGTACGTCAAGTCGGAGGGCACAGCCAGGAGGAGAAGCTTAACGGCCTGCGAGACCATGTGGCTGGGCAGGAGGCCGGCAGACGAATCAAAACGGGCTAGGCAAGACATGCCTAGCCCGTTTCACTATGGTCCTAACTGGAAACTGAAGGACGATCCCATGAGGTGTAGGCTACTAACCCCGTACACCCCCTGGTTGGATTACTTACGGAGGGTGATCAACTTATTTTGCTCCGAAGCATCATCGCATGATACTCCGTTGCAGCCCCACGAATTAGCATTTACGACAGCAGAGCCACCGGCGAACTTTCCACTTTGAGGAGTAACTGTTACGCTCCAGGATACCGGTGCACCCGCTGTGCAGTCGATATTGGTATAGAAGTTACCACGGATGGTGACAGTACGGCCGAGGTTCTGCCGCAACTCACCCCCTAGATTGATCCATCCGTTCGTATTGCAGGTAACGCTCCCCCGAACCGTGGCTACACCAGTGCGTGTGTTGACGCTGCCAGAGTCGCTGATTGTTAGACTGTAATCAAACGGTGGTGGTGGCGGCGGTGGCGGAGAAGCCTCGGAAACCGAGAATGTGAGCTCGCCACCTCCACCAGAGTTACCAGTACCACAGCAGAATCCGATGAGAAAGTAGTAGGTGGTGCCGCCGCTCGCCTCGAATATCACCTGAGAGCTGAGACCATTGGTATCATCGTTGCAGCCGACCCGGGTAAGCCCGTCAGAGGTGCTGGAGTACACGGCTAAAGTAGTGTCGTAGGAGCTCCCGAACGTGTTCGCGTCAAGCCACATGGGCACGCTAGGAGTAAACGTGTACCACACTGAGCCATTATTGTTGCAGTCAGACGGGTCGCTTTCGTCAAATGTTGCTTCTGACGTATTGATGGCGTCGGTAAACGGTAAGGCACTAATTAGTGTGGCGCCGGTAATATCGTCGTTGCTGGGTGCGGCGGCGGATGCGGGCAGCGTAAAGCCAAGCGTCAAGGCAACAATGGCAAACACGGTGAATAGGCGCCGGAATCGAGTCAAACTTCGGATGATCATGCTGGGGCTCCTTCTACGGTTCTATTGAACGGCATACTCTCGAGCGTACTTCGCTTGTACGGGATTGATGACCAATTTGCAGGGCGTCGAATCACCTCCTTTATTAGGAATAGAGGATTAGCAGCGTATAGCTCTATCGAGCTGGCATACAGCCAGAATTCGTTGTGCAAAGCAGCACAAAACGAAGTCCTTGCTGACTTAATAGTGTTATTTAGTTACTTTGGGTACCCTTTTGGACACGCGCTGTGGTATGCCCAAGGATGGGCAGTAAGCAACACACGCGACAAGAGAGCGCGAGTATAAATACTTATTCGATTCGGGACGTTACGAGAATTGGCAGATTGGCGACAAGAAGTGCTGAGGAGTAGGGGAGATGGCTTGCCACTTACACTATACACCCGTTGTCAATCAAAAAGAGGTAAAAAGCGGATCAACGTTTCTGATTTACCGCTTATGACACGTTTTAGGGTCCGGGGATATAGTGGCTGCGAGAGGTATTGAACCAGATTAGCGCACAAATTGCAATAGAAAAGTGATACGAAACGTGATATAAAAAGTGATATAAACCGATAGACGAAGAGGGAATGAGGGGCGTTCCAGCCAAGGGCCACGCGACGGGGCTCTAGGGCTGGCTGGTTATCCGCTGCCAGGCGCCTGGTCGGACAATCGCGTCAGTCATACGTACGACACGCACCATTTGGGCGACATCGTGGACACGCACAAGATCCGCGCCCGCGAGAATACCCAGCACAACTGTCGCCGCGGTGCCCTCGACGCGCTCCTCAGGAGGTAGGCCGCCCAGTGCCAGGCCAATAAACGACTTACGCGAAGTCCCGAGCAGCACAGGATAACCTAGCTCGGCAACCTCGTCGAGCCGCTGAAGCACCTCGACATTCTGCGTGGGCGTCTTGCCGAAGCCGATGCCTGGATCGACGATGATGTGTTCGCGCTGGATGCCGTGATCAAGCGCAAGCTGCACACTCTCGCGCAGCTCATGCACTATCTCGCCCAGCAGATCGTCATACTCGACCCGCGGATAGTGCCCACCCGTTGCGCTCACACTGGCGGTTGCTCGCCGGTTATGCATAATAATGATTGGCACCGCCCGGTCCGCGGCTAAACGAGCCATGGAAGCGTTCCAGCCACCGTCCGGCAGGCGTAGTCCCCACACATCGTTGATGAGATCAGCGCCCGCATCCAGCGCAGCCGCGGCAACCTCGGCCTTCCAAGTATCGACGGAGATCGGCAGGTTGAGCTGGGCGCGCAGGGCCTTGATAACCGGCACGACACGTGCCCGCTCCTCCGCAACGTCGACGGGTCGAGCACCGGGCCGCGTCGACTCGCCGCCGACATCCAGAAGATCGACACCTGCCGCGGCAAATGATTGAGCCTGCGCAACGGCACGGGCCACTAAAGTGGCGGAACCGGCGGCCGCCAAGCCGTCGCCCGAAAATGAGTCAGGGGTGGCATTTACGATGCCCATAATGTAGGTTCGCTCGCCCCAGCGCAACGTGTGGCCGCGCAGTGCGAGCGAGCCACGGTCGTGCGGCTGCTTCGTCCGCAGGGCCATCAGCTGAGCCTCCCCATGCGAGCAGTGGCTAGCGAGCTATGTGGAGCGCCGAACACGCTTCGGCAGCATTCTCCGTAGCAGGCCGGGCGCCGCGGTTCGAGAGCTAATTTCATGTACAAGTTGCCGCTCCACGCGTTCAAACTGCGCCTTCTCCTGTTTAAGCATCCGCGTCCGCTCCTCCAGCATCCTCTGCTGCTCGGCCTGATACGATTTCACAAAAACATAGATCAGGGCAGGCACGGCGATGGGCGCCCAGCCTTCCAGCTCTGTTGCCTGGCGCAGGAACGTCTCGACTTGCTGCCGAGCGCCGCGAAGAGTGGTGATGCGGCCGACAATCGTGCGGTTCATGCAATGCTCCGTTAGCTACTATGCGGACCGAATAGTGCTCTGGTCCTGCTCTAGCACGCATTATACCCCTGCTGGCGAGGATGCCTTAGATAGGCTACGTATCGAGGATGAAGATTTGTGCCGTGCATGGGATACTGATGCTAGTCATCCAGTCCCGTATCGTTTTGGTACCTTGACGCGTTTGCAGAATTAGGACTATCCTCCTACTATGTACCCACTAGATCGGGGGTGATGCTTGTGACCACCTGGCTCATCGCATTTTTTGTTCGGCTATCGATCGCGAAGTACTCGTTGCAGCGGCGGGTTGCCGCGCAAGGCCTTGTCGAGTACGCACTAATCCTTGCTTTTATGGCAATTGTTGTTGTCGGTATTTTGGCCATTATTGGGAAGACAACCTGCTGGCTTTGGTACGATAAAATTTATAAACAGATGCTACTCGGCAGTACAGCTCCCGCCGATTCGCCCTGCTCTCCGTAACTTCGCAAACGCAGCCTAATCGGTTACCACCCGCTCAACCAGCATTGAGCGGGTGGTTTCGTTTACGAAGCCAAGTCCGATGGGGCAATCGGCGCCGCACGAATTGTGTGCTCATTGCGGAAGCTGACCAGCCCGGGCGGGCCACCTGGGATTTTGCGAACATTGCGCCGTGGTGTCACAATCACCTCCGCAGACGTCGAGTTGCGTACCGCCGAGAAGTACACTGCAAGACCCGCCGCCTGCTCGATTGTCCGATCCGGTACCGTGCCGTCCACCTGCACCACAACATGCGCTCCGGGCACCTCGCGGACATGCAGCCAGAGGTCGTCGGGCCGTGCAAGCCGGAAGGTCACCTCTTCGTTTTGGCCAGCGGAGCGGCCGACAAAGATCGGAATGCCATCGCTCGACTGAAGCCGCAGCGGGGTAGACCGAGGACCGCGTGGCTGAGCCTTGCCGCCGGTTGGCTTCACCAGCCCTTGCTCCTGCACCTCCCGCTCGATCGCCGCAATCGCCTCATAGCTATCCGCCAGCTCAAGCAGTGCCAGCGTCTCGTCGAGATAATGGAGCTGCCCATCCACAGCCGCCAAGCGCTCGGGCACGCCCGCCAGCGCACCCTTGGCTTTATCGTACTCGCGGAAGCGCGCCTGAGCGTTTTCTACCGGCGTTTTCTGGGGGTCGAGCTTGATCGTCGCATCTTCGACCTGCAGCGTCGTCTGGCCAGGCTCGATGCTATGGAGATAGCCGAAGATCATTTCACCTTCCCAGCGTAGACGATCGAGCGCAGCCGCCCGCTCAAGCTCGCGGCTGAGCGCTTCATGCTGCCGCTGAATACGCTCGCGGACGTCGGCCAGGCGCTGCCGCAAGGCTTCGCGCCGCTGCGCGTGCGCCGTGATCTGGTCGGCAGACGCATAATAGGTTTCAAGCGCCTCGCTGATCGTCGCAACGGGCCGGACGTCGGGATACTGCGTCATCAGATAGGGCGCAAACGCGATCGGCTCGTCGGCCTCGTACGCCACCGATGGAGCGGCTGGTTCAGTCCAGAGCGACCGCAAGGCAGCGGCGATTGCTTCGAAAGGTAGTCCGGGCTCCAGCCGGGCCGATGGCACGCCCAGCGCACGCATGATCGCCTCACGCGCCTGCTGCGGGGAAACGCCGGCATAAGCTCCAATGACGGCCTTGCCCAGATCGGGCTCCGGACCGTCGAGCAGTACGGCGATGCCATTCGCCGTCACCGTACGTGGATCGCGGCGATCGGTAGGTCGTGGCGGTGCGACATACACCTCACGCGGCAAGATCACGCGCCGGCTCCCCTCTGGTGGGATCCGCTTTACGGCATCCAGGATCAAGTTATCATCGTCGACCAGGATGATATTGGAGCGCTGGCCCATCACCTCGAAGATCAGCTCACAGCGCTGCTCCGCGTCGACATCGTCATCGTCCCGCTCTGCATCATCCTTGCGCGCTGCTGGATGTTTGATTATACTCAGCACCAAGACCCGCTCAAGGGCCGGCTGGTCCACCGCGGTTAAAATCCCGTTGCGCACATACTTGCGCAGCAGGAGGGTCAGCGGGGTCTCGCGCTCGACACCACGGGTCGGCTTAGCGGAAAGCAGATGGACACGGGCGTTACGTGGATCGGCTGAGGCGACCAGTTGATGGCGCTTGCCGGCGTGGTACACTTCCATGCCGATACTGATCGGCGAGGTCAGCAGCACGCGCTGGATCCGGCCACCAACCAAGTTACGGCGAAGCTCATCGGCGACAGCCGATAGCGTGAGAGCATCAAAGTTCATAGGCGCGTTATATCTATCGAATACCTAAGACCGCATGTCGTCGAGGCTTCATTGTACGCAATGAAGCCGTGGAATGCCAATCGGGAGGAGCGGATGGACGAAAAGCGCAGCGAGCTAAACCCGATTATCTACGGCCGCCCACCCGAGCCGCTGCTTGTGGTACTCTCGGGCCCGTCGGGCGTAGGCAAGGATAGCGCGCTGATGCGGATGCGTGAGCTAGGCTTTCCGTTTCACTTCGTCGTCACCGCCACCGATAGGCCGCAGCGCCCTGGCGAGATCGACGGTGTCGACTATCACTTCGTCACCACGGCGCAGTTCGAGCAAATGATCGACCAGCAAGAGCTGCTCGAGTGGGCGCGCGTCTACAACGATTACAAGGGCATTCCCAAATGGGACGTGCGCAATGCCCTCAACAGCGGCCGAGACGTGATCCTGCGCATCGATGTACAAGGGGCGGCCACGCTCAAAAAACTCGCGCCGGACGCGATTACAATCTTTATGGCCCCCCGCAGCTTCGACGACCTACACCAGCGGCTCAAGACGCGCCGCACTGACTCGCCCAACCAGATCGAGGAGCGCCTAGCCAAAGCCGCGGGCGAGATGGAGCAGATTGACACGTTTGATTATGTCGTGGTCAATCCAGCCGCCCAGCTCGACACAGCGGTAGGTCAGATCCGCTCGATTATTTTTGCCGAGAAACAACGGGTACGCCCCCGCCGCGTCCAGCTCTAAACTGAACCATGACAGACATGCCTGCAGTTCAATCCCGCCATGACGAATTGGTTGCTCAAGGTCGCGAGGCACTGCTTGCCGGCGATAAAGCTCACGCACACAGCCTACTGACAGCGGCCGTCGAGCTTGATCCTCGCAGTGAGGAGGCCTGGATTTGGCTCAGCGGCGCGCAAAGCTCGCTCGGGGAGATGGCCGCCTGTCTGCAGCGTGTCCTCGAGATCAACCCGCGCAATCAGCAGGCCCAGGAAGGCCTGCAGTGGATTGCGGCGCAGGAGACGCCCGCTCCACCGTCAATCGAGGCCCACACAGCGAGCCAGCCGGCTCCCCGGGTGAATGTTCGACGAGCAGGTAGATCGAGCTACGGCATGAGCCTGCTCTTTGAGGCAGCAGTGCATCCTTTCGCTGCGGGCGCCTTTCTGGGACTGCTCAGACTTGTGGGCTGGCTACGTCCGACGACGTTGAGCTTGCTGCGTACGGAGGGAGGCCCGATCGGCGTTGGCGGTTCGGTTGGGCTTGTTCTTGCCACGGCTCTGACGCACGGCGCCGCGCTGCTGGTGCTCTGGCTCTTAATCGGGTTCCAGCTAAGCCACGCGCGAGGCGACGGTCTGGGCGATCGCTTCGATAGCCTTGTACGCGCCGGTCACATTTGGCAGCCTGGCTACCTGTGGCTGGTAGCCCTCGCTGTCGCTGGATTTGGGCTGGGGCTTAGCCCAGGTCCCTGGAACGTCATTGCACTGCTCTGTTGGGGGTTGGTGGTGGCTGCGTCCGCCCTCATTGTTCGGCGGCTATGGCGCTTGTTGGATGTCGTCGCAGTTCCATCCACCCGTCGAGTAGCTGTGGCGGGCCGCCTCATCTTTACGCTGCTGTTGGGAGCTGTACTTGGCCTGGGTCTCGCCGGCATCGTAAGCTTGGCTTTGCTCACGTAGCGTCGATAGCCCGCACCGATAGCATAGACTGAAGCGCCCACCAAACGATCTTGGCGGGCGTTTCGGCACTACTCCACGACAGGATCAGGACTTGGCCGGCGGCGGCGCAGCAAGCCGCGTCGCTTCGGCTTGTCCTCGGACATATCCTGCAGCGTGCTCAAATCCTCGATTCGCTCGGTGAAAAGCACACCATCCACATGGTCGATCTCGTGCTGCGCGATACGTCCAACCCGATAGCCGCGCGCGTCCGCCTTTTTGATGCGGTGCTCCTTGCCATTCACGTCCTGATATTTGATCGTCACCCAATCCGGACGCGGAATATCACCATACCATCCCGGCAGCGATAAGCAGCCTTCAAGCATCGTAAAGCGCGCCTCGCTTGCCTCGATGATTTCTGGATTGACCATGACAAACAGCTTCGACGGCTCGACCTCGACGACTGTCCCGTCCGCTTGTTCCTCTTCAATCGCCGGCTGCTCGACGACGATGACGCGGCGCAGAACGCCAATCTGCGGCGCGGCTAAGCCCACGCCGTTGTGCTCGCGCATCGTGTCGATCATATCCTGCACGAGTGTCTGCAGTCCTTTGTCGAACTGCTTGACCCGAACCGCCTTGGACTTAAGAACCTTTTTCTCTTCTTCGTTATCGATTTTATAAACATGTCGAACAGCCATATGTGTACCTCACCGCGGCTTTCAGCAGCGGACGATACAGCCAGCTGTATGGCCGCCGTTACCCGCGTGCTACCTGCTATGTATCAACTTCCATGGAAATTATAGCATGGTGAAGTCCAACAGCCGGGCCCACCACCTAATATGCTCCCGACAGATTATAGCAAGCTGCCAGGGTCAACATCGACGGTCCACCCTGGCAGTGGGCCCAGCACGTCGAGTAGGGGATGAACGTCCTTGGCACGCACCAGCAGATGCCAGCGGTAACGGCCCCGCATTCGTTCCATAAACGCTGGCGCCGGGCCAATCAGTGCCGCGTCGCTTAGCTGAATCCGACGGATGGCGTCGTTGATCCGCTCGGCAAGTGCCTCGGCCTGCGTCCGCACTCCGTCCGGGTTGGCACCGCTGGCAACAAAGCGCACGAGCTGCGAGAATGGTGGATAATGGGTCTCTTCCCGAAAAGCGATCTCCTCGCGAAAGAAGCCGCGATAATCATGCTCGGCCGCCGCGCAGAGCGCATAGTGGTCGGGCGTGTAGCTTTGCAAGATAACTTGCCCGCCCAGGTCGCGGCGGCCAGCTCGACCCGCGACCTGCGCCATCAGCTGAAATGCTCGCTCGCCAGCCCGGAAATCAGGCATATGGAGACCTGTATCCGCCGAGACAACACCCACCAGCGTCACTAGCGGCAAATCCAGCCCTTTCGCAATCATCTGCGTCCCAACGACGATGTCGGCCTCGTGATTCAGAAACAACTGCAGCAGGCGATCATGAGCGCCTTTCCGCCCGGTCACGTCACGGTCCCAGCGCAGAACGCGAGCATCAGGCCACAGCTCTTCAACCGCGGCGACGACGCGTTGTGTCCCGATGCCAAAATGACGAATGCGCGCGCTCCAGCATTCGGGACAGGTCGTAGGAGCCAACTCGCGATGGCCGCATGTATGGCAGCGCAATAGCTCATAGCCGGCGGAGCGCGCCCCATTCAAACCTTCTTGGCCGACAAGATGTACCGTGAGCGGCGCGGAGCAGCGTGGACAGCCGACGACGTAGCCACAATCACGGCACATCACAAACGCGGCAGTACCCCGGCGATTGAGAAAGAGCAGCGCTTGCTGGCGTTTTTTCAGCACATCCGAGAGTGCACGCTGCAGCGCTCGGCTAAAGATCGATCGGTTACCCTGCTGCAGCTCGAGCCGCATGTCCACGATTTGCACCGGCGGCAGGGGAATTGATTTCGAGCCGCCATTCGCTTTCCGTCCAACCCGTTCCGGCAGATCAAGCAAGGTATACATGCCCTCGCGGGCACGCTGGTAACTTTCGACGGCGGGAGTAGCACTACCCAGGATGACGACGCTATCGGTGAGCGCCGCAAGCTCAAGCGCGACATCGCGCGCCTGATAGCGCACGCCCTCCTCGTGCTTGTACGACGGCTCGTGCTCCTCGTCCACGACAATCAGCCCGAGCTCGGGCAACGGCGCGAAGACCGCGGAGCGGGAGCCCACGACGACCCGCGCCTCGCCCCGCCGCAGCCTGCGCCATGTATCGAACCGCTCGCCAAGCGACAGTCCACTGTGCAGCACGACAACCTGCGCTCCAAAGCGCGCGGCGAAGCGCCGCACAAGCTGGGCGGTGAGCGCAATCTCGGGCACAAGCACCAGCGCTTGGCGCCCCTGCCGGAGAGCTCGAGCAATCGCACGCAGATAAAGCTCCGTCTTACCGCTCCCGGTAACACCATGCAGTAGAAAAACGGCGTGTTGGCGTGCGAGCACCGCATCACTGATTGGTGCCAGCACCTTGGCCTGTAGCGGAGATAGCTCGGGCGGGACGTCCGGCTTGATCGCCGCGCCGTCGAGTGGGTTGCGCAGCACCTCACGCTGTGTGAGCTCGACGAGGCCGCGCTCAGCCAGCTGCCGGAGGGTCGTCAAAGGCATATCGGCAGCCGGAACCCCTAGTTCTGGGTCCGGAGCCTCGGCCTCCCCGACACGCTCCGCAATCGAGCGCAGCACTACGATCTGCCGGCTTGCACGACCAAGCTGTTCGATAGCGGCGGGTAGCTCGGACGGCGGGAGCAGCAGCCGCACCATCCGCTCGTATTGCGTACGTGCTTTTGGACGGCTCACGGCGGTGCCGCAGGCGACGAGACCTCGCTCCTTGAGTGCATTGCAGAGTCGTCGCAGCTCGCTGGGCGAGCCATGCAGAACATCATGCAGCATCTTTTCCGGGGTTTCGCCGTTACGCCGGAGATAGTAGAGTACACCACGCTCGCTCGACGGCAATGTCGCGAGCTCAACAGCAAGACCACTTGCGGTAGCACGCCATACAGCGGCAGCCTCTTGCTCAGCCCCTGGCGGGAGCAGCAGCTCCAGGGCATCCCATAGCCGCGCTCGATAGTAGCCATGCACCCAACGCGCGAGCCGCAGTAGATGCGCCGGGAGCACAATGCCTGTTTCGCTCGGCTCGATGATCGCACGAATCGTCGGCCGCGTGGGCTCGCCGCCCTTCCCAGCGCCAGGAGTCGCTTGCTGCGCGACTGCTTGTATGTGCTGCGGGAGAGTGGTGTAGAGCCCCAACACAATCCCTTGCACACGTTGGCGTCCGAAAGGCACCCAGACCAGCGTGCCCTCCACAAGTGTGCTCCGCAGCGGCGCCGGCACCTGATACGTAAAGATCGACGTTGGATTGCTGAAGAGCTGCGTGCGGACGGCGACATCGGCGAAGAGCTCAGGTTGACGTTCCGTCATGACCAGATATTTCTAGCAGACACACGGCCGTGTCGCAGGAAGCTTGCCAGCCGTACGAATACCATGACCTCGAGCAACTTATGTGATCGCCACGATTTGGCCGCCGGTCATTGGCTCCAGATCCCGAGGATTGAGGCGAAAGAGCGAGTTAGACGTACCTGCGGCGGCCCAAATTTCCGAATACCGCAGCAGATCGCGGTCGACAAAGATCGTCAGCTGCCGGGCATGCCCGACCGGTGGGACTCCGCCAATCGCAAAGCCGGTGTGCTCGCGAACGAAATCGGCGTCGGCCTTGCCGATGGGCTCGTCGAGATAGCTTGCGATCCTTTGTTCGTTCACACGATTGGACCCGCTCGCGATCACCAAGATCGGCCGCCCGGTGCTGATCCCGCGAAATATCAGCGACTTCGCAATCTGGCCTACGTCGCAGCCAACGACTGCCGCAGCTTCCGCAGCTGTGCGGGTCACGTGGGCTGATTCCGTAACTTGGTAAGCATAGCCCATGGACGCGAGGGCATCCTGCACTTTTTGTGCGCTTGCGCTAAGCTGCTGGCTCACTGGTCCTCCCTTAGAGTCTTCTGAAAGAGCTGTGCTGGCCAGCGCTCGTGTTCTAACCGGTGGCATTACGACGACGGGACTGCTTTGTTCCGTTTACTTTATACGCAGCCAGCTTGCATACATCTCGCGCTGCAACTCGTTTGGCTGGTCAACCAGCTCGATTGACAGCTTATCTTGCGGCGCCACCCCGAGGGTCACCTCAAGCGTACGAAGCTCCTCACGCCGGAACAACGTGAGCACAACGTGCTCGCCGACCTTGCGGTCGCTCAAGCGCTCCCGCAAGCTGTTCTCGTCAGCGACACGATAACCGTTAAGCGCTACAAGCTCGTCGTCGGCTGTGAGCCCCGCTTGGTATGCTGGGCCATCACGCACGACCCCGGCGACCTTGAGCGTGCCGCCCTCGGTCTTCGTGCGCACGCCCAGGGCCGGTCGGCCCTCGCCGCCCGATTTGTCCTTCCAATCCCACGCTAGCCTCAGGCCAGCGGCTCCGAACGCGTCGGTGTATGGCAGCTCGTCGGTCCCGCCGATGTAGCGCTCAAAGAAATCACTGAGGTCCTGGCCCGTCACGTGGCGAATAGCTTCCAAGTAGCCCGCACGCTCTGGGATACCCGGACCATCCAGCGGATAGGCCACATAAAGATAGCGCATGACATCGTCGAGCGAGCGTTCATTCTCCGTCCGGGCTCGTATCTCAAGGTCGAGCAGCGCGCCTACGATTGCCCCCTTCAGATAGTAGGAGACGGCAGTATTCGCCGTGTTTTCATCAGGGCGATAGTGCTTGATCCAGCTATCAAATGAGGCGCATTCAAGGCTTTGCAGCTGCCGCCCAGGTGTTGTTTGGAGTGTAACGACGTCGTCGGCAAGCCGCTCAAGATAGCGCTTGGGCGTCAGCAGGCCCGCCCGTACCAGAAGCAAGTCGGTGTAATACTCGGTTACTCCTTCCATTGCCCACAGCAGCGTGGTGTAGGTCTCCTGAGTATAATCAAACGGTCCGAGCCCGGCGGCACGAATGCGCTTGACGTTCCAGACGTGAAAGAACTCGTGACTCACCAGCGTCAGATAGCGCTCGTAGCTGCGTTCAGGCTGGAACACGAAGCGCGGCAGCAGCAGCGAGGTGGAGTTGCGATGCTCCAAGCCACCGCCGGCCCCCTTCCCGGCGAGCAGCAGAAAGAAGGTATAGTGGGCGTAAGGCAGCTCCCCAAAAAGGTCGCGGGCGGTGGTGACAATGGTTTGGGTGTCGCGCACGAGCTGCTGCTCATCTTCGTTGCCCGCGCCCCAGATCACAATTCGATGCGGCTTGCCATCGACCGTGAATTCGAGCGTCCGGTGCCTCCCAATCTCGAGCGGGCTGTCGACAAGCTGGTCGTAGTTTTCGGCAACATAGATGAGACCGGATGCCGGCAAGCGGTCCCCATCCGGCGCAAGGTCCAGCCCAGTCGCCACCTCCCAGCCCTGTGGTGCCGTAACGCCTACCGTTATGGGCGCCTCGGTTGCTCCGGCAACATACATAAAGGTCGCGGCCGGGATTACATGCGCGTGCGTATCGTCGACGTGGTTGGTTCGAACAGTAAGCTCATTGCCATACACGCGATAGCGCAGCTGTACTGCGTCCTGTCCGCCTGTCTCGACTCGCCAGGTCAGCTTGTCGATCTTGCGACACGCCGCGGGTTGACCACCTGCCGCCGCCGTTACCTCCTGTACATGGCGTGCATATTCGCGAATCAAGTACGAGCCCGGGGTCCAGGTTGGGAGCACAAAATCTAGGGTATCGCCAGTCACGCCCGTCACGTCGACGGTCACGTCCATCAGATGCTGAGCGGGCTCTGTTAAAGCAAGGGCATAGTGTATGTTCACGAAGAAGTCCTTCCATCGCTTGCAGGAAGCGCAACATGGCGATTGTACACCAGGTCAGACTAACCGCCGTGACGAGGTCTACACAAGCGGACCGAGTCCAGCCGCACCGTCAGGGCTCCTACCCCCAGCTGCTTATTGCGCCACTGCCGTCACACGGAACAAGCGGCCCGAGGCCAAATCGGTCCCGTAGATTTCTCCCGCCGCGTCCTCGCCGAAAGAGCTGATATGAACGTCAGACAGCAGCGCCTCATGCATCTGCCAGGCACCGGCGGCATCTCGCGCCATCGTCCACATGCGTCCTGAGCAGTAGTCACCAAAGATATAGGCGCCGCGCAGCAGTGGGAAGCGTGTGCCGCGATACACATAGCCGCCGACGACGGTGCAGCCCAGATCATGCGGGTAGTCGACGACCGCTGGAGTCAGCCCCGCCCGATCGCAGCTTTCGGCACGGAAACAGTGGGTACCTTCCAGGATCGGCCAGCCAAAGTTTTGTCCTCCCGCGCTGTCGGCGGGCTGGAAATGAATATACTCGTAGCGGTTCTGGCCGACATCGCCAATATACAAATCGCCCGTCTCACGATCGAAGCTAAACCGCCATGGATTCCGGAGCCCGTAGGCCCAGATTTCGGGCTCGGCCGCCCCATCCTGCGCAAATGGATTATTGGCCGGAATTGCATAGGGCTGCCCACCGTCGACGTCGATGCGTAGCAGCTTGCCTAGTAAGCTTTCGAGGTTCTGTCCATTACCGAATTGGTCGTTGGCACCCCCGCCGTCGCCAAGGCCGATATACAAGTAGCCATCGGGACCGAAGGCCAGCATCCCACCATTATGGTTGCTCGCCGGCTGATCCTGGCGCAAAAGAACGAGTTCGCTATCGGCGTCGGCCGTCAGGCGCTCCGCGCCAGGGCCAAAGCGGGCAATCACCGTATCGCCACCGCTGTCGATATAGTTGACGTAGCTATAGCCGTTCTCATGAAAGCGCGGATGGAGGGCCATGCCAAGCAGCCCCTGCTCACTGCCGGATGCACGGACGCGATCACTAATGTCAAGAAAGAGGCGCGGCTCGGCGGCGAAATCACCACCGGGAAAGACCTGAACAGTGCCGCCCTTCTCGACAACAAACAGGTTCCCATCAGCGTCGTGTGTCACAAAGAGGGGCCGGTCAAAGCCCTCCGCTACCTGCTCCAAAGCTAGGCGCACACGACTGGGATCGAAGGCGGCGGGAGCTTCTGGCTGCGCCGTGGCTGTTGCTCCCGGCACCTGGGATGTAGCTACCGCACTTGGAGCAGCTGTTTGCGACGAGCTGGCTTCACGACTACCAGCCACTGTGGTTTCTTGTAGCTCCGGCGTCTGCGCGACTCGCTCCTCACGGGCCTGTTCTCTAGTCTGCCCTCCACCGCAGGCGGCGAGAGCTGCTCCGAGTAGCGCAACCGACATAGCTCGCAACAATGCATATCTCATGCAGAAAGGCTTCCTTCTCGCGTCTGGGGGCGTCACGGACATTTCTCGCCATCGCCCCATAGGACAGACGCACGCTGACATCCAGGCGACGACCAACCGTAGCACTAACATCCATCTTTGATGGTAGCGACATTACGGAGGCGGGTCAACCCACATGACGTTTCGCGGCAGTTCTCGAAAGCACCTCCAGCCGCCCTCTAGGCGGGGAGGGGCGGCGGCGTCCCGAATGGAAGGCTGTGAAAGTTATTCAAAAGGGCGTCGCTACGTGGGGAGTGCCATCCTGAGCCAGCGGGTCCAATTGCCGGCGAGTACCCGGTCTACGTCGGCCTCGCTCCACCCGGCATCCAGTAGTGCAGCCCCAATACGCGGCAGGTCGGAAACCGACTCGATGCCTTCGGGAATGGCCTCAACGCCGAAGCCGCCGTCGAAATCGGAGCCAATCCCGACATGGTGGGTATCGCCAGCCAGCTCGCAAATCCGCTCGATATGCTGAACGACCGCGGCGAGTGGTACGTTGGCCTTGGCATCGCCGTAACGGAAACTCGCTACGAGGAAGGGGTTCCCTAGCACGATACCGATCACTCCGTCCCGCTCGACAATCGCCTTGATCATATCATCGCTTAGATGACGATCGGTCGGTACAAAGGCTCTGCAGTTTGCGTGCGACGCAATCACAGGCCCGTCGAAGAGGCGCAGCGCCTCCCAAAAGCTCTCCTCGGCAAGATGGCTGGTATCAAGCGCCAGCCGGTGGCCCGACATCGCCGTCATCAGCTCGCGTCCTGCCGAGGTCAGCGGGCCGGGCGCTCCGGTACCGCCACTATAGCGTGTGCCGCTCCAAGCAGGACCGATGATCCGCAGCCCAGCGTCGTACCAGGCGGGAAGCTCTGCAACATCTCGCAGGGGATCGGCACCCTCCATCAGCGGCACAAGGCCTGGGCGAGCCCCGTGGCCCGCCAAGACCTGGTCGAGCATGGATTGCCGATCGATCAGCTGTATCTCGCCCTCGGCCGCCAGCTGCCGGTAGTAGTGCAGCTGAGCCCAGCCCTGGGCATTCGCCTCCTCGGGTGTCGCATACGTTGGACCTACCAAATTGAAGGTTGGAGTCGGTTTTTGGACAAAAATGGTGCCAAAGACCACTCGAATATCTGCCGCACGGAGCGCCGGTAGAGAAACCGTTACTGTCTCGCGTCGCGCGGCAGCGTTCACACCAAAATCAGTTGAGCGCAGCGCTCCCAATGGGAGCCGTAAATCCGCGCCCATGCCAACAGCATTGAAGGCAAGGTCGAGATGGGCATCGATGATCATGGAGCACCATAGATGAAGAAGGATAAAAAAGAGACCACACGGCCGCTTCCGGTCTTTACTATCCTGATTGATCTGTGTTTACGATGGATTCGGGGCTCGCACACCGCTCCCGCCAACCTACTGCTCCTCGAACAGCCAGTCGGCAGGCGGTAGGGTAGCCGGCGGCTCGGCGACAATTCCGATCGGCAGGCCGTCAGGATCGGCAATATAGAACGAGCGCGTGCCGTCGGCTCCGGTCGTCAGCTCCGTTAGCAGGACCACGTCCGTTTCCGAAACTTCACTATATGCCACATCTGCGTCGTCGACAAAAAGAACGAGGCCGGTGCGCCGGTCAACTGTCGCATCCTCGTCGCGTCGCTCCTGTAGCAGCTCGATCTCACTCGGACCCGCCGCAAGCACTGTTCCGCCAACAATCCGATCAACCACCTGTAGTCCAAGCACGTCCGTGTAGAACTGCAGCGAGCGGGCAATATCCGTTGCATACACCACAAATCGCGCAGATCGAATATTCATAGCGGTACCTTTCATGCCGCTGGCAGCTGTGCTACCTCGACGCACAGCCCCTAGACGAAGAACTCGACAAGATCACGGCTGAAAGCCAGTGTGCAGATCGCCCAAGCGATGCAGCCTTGCGGCCCACCGCGCTCTGCGTAGGGCGTCAGCGCCGGTAGCTCGAGCACATCATCTGGCTGCAGGAGCAGCGTGCCACCCGCGAGATCGACCTCACATGACCCCGAGATCACGATCAATACTTCGTCGAACCGATTACGCCGCGTAGGTTGCCCCCGTCCCGCAGGCATCACGATTCGGGCCACGCTCATTTTGTCGCTGCCCGTTGTTACGCGACCGAGCAGCTCCGAGATACGCGAGCCATCCGCCGTCACAAGCTCACGCTCGGGATCACGCCGACGAAACATACAACCTCCCAACACACTTGGAGTCGTGCAGGTCGAATCAGTAGTCGACCGCTTCTGGCTGCTCAGCTCGCCGCTACCCTAGCTACTTGCACTTGTGCGGTGCCACGCGCTCAATCAATGCTTGGAAGTCTCCATCGTAGAGCAACCGGCCCTTGTCGATCACAATAATCCGTTTGCAGAGCGCCGTTACATCGGCCATGTAGTGGCTCGTCAGCAGCACCGTCGCCTCGAAGCGCACGTTATACTCGGCGATGAAGCGCCGCACGTTGGCCTGCATTGTTACGTCCAGCCCGATCGTCGGCTCGTCGAGAAAGAGTACTTTAGGTCGATGGAGGAGCGCCGCCGCGAGCTCGCACTTCATACGCTCCCCAAGCGATAGCTTGCGCACCTGCTTCGTCAGGAGCCCTTCCAAGCCTAGCAGATCGGTAAGCTCTGCGACCGCCTGATGGTACTCCCTGTCGGGCAGATCATAGATTGCCCGGTTTACCTCGAAGGTCTCGATCGCCGGCAGATCCCAGATCAGCTGCTGCTTCTGGCCCATTACCAGCGTGATCTGGCGTAAAAACTCGTTGCGGCGCTGAAACGGTGTGTATCCAAGGACGCTCACCTCGCCTCCCGAGGGATACAATAGCCCAGAGAGCATCTTGAGCGTTGTTGTCTTGCCAGCGCCATTTGGGCCGAGGAAGCCGACCACCTCGCCGGCCTCGATCGTAAAAGTGATGTCGTCGACGGCCCGAACATCCTGGTATTCGCGACGCACAAAAGCCTGCAGCGACCCCTTGATGCCGGGGGCTTTATGGTGGACGCGATAGTGTTTGCGCAGATGAATGGTGTGGATTTGTGACATGCAGCTCTGAACCTCAGACAGCGAGGGCCACGTGTTTGTATCAGCTCAGCATAACACACGCCGATCCGACCGACACAGTCAGCGATGCCGCCGCGACAACGAGTCGCTGTACCCGGTCAGCAACGACGGAAAAAGCATCTCACGATTCGGTTTTCACGAGCGGTAACGAGAAGCCAAATAAGCTGCCCCGGCTCTCCTCGGATTCTACCCAAATCCGGCCGCCGTGGCGCTGCACGATCTCTTTGCAGATACTCAGACCCAGACCCATCCCACCATAATCCCCGATGCTGTCGGTGTGCGCCTGGAACCAGGGCTCAAAAACTCTCAGCTGCTTCTCGGCAGAGATGCCAACACCGGTATCACGAACTGTGACATGAACCATGGTGTCGAGAACAGCAATCGTCGTCGTAATGACCCCACCCGTGGGTGTGTACTTAACGGCGTTTTCGAGCAAATTCTGAAGCACCTGCTCGATGCGTAGTTCGTCCCAATAACCATGGAGCGCCGCGGGTGCATCCAACACAAATCGATGCCCCGTCGCTCCCTGCTGAACATGCTCGATACAACGCTGCGCCAGCGCGACAAGGTCAAAGGACACTGGTCGCAGATCAAGATGACCTTCTTGAATCCGGCTGGCATCCAGCAGCTCCTCGACCAGATGGGAAATCCGTGCTGCCTGGGCATCGATTGTTTCAAGCGCGCGGTGCAGACGAGCACGATCTCCGTTGGCTTGGAGGCGCGTAAGAGCCAGCTGGGCATAGCCTTTGATCGCCGTTACTGGCGTCTTGAGCTCGTGCGAAGCCATTGTGAGAAAATCGTCGCGGAGGCGCTCCATCATTTTTTGCTCGGTTACATCGCGCACTACCGATACCGCGCCCATGATCGCGCCGCCGGGATCGCGCATTGGTGTGGCAACCAGCGCCACCGTGATCCGCTTTCCGGCACCTCGTGGCTGGAGCACTAGCTCGCGTCGCACGGTCTGACCCTCAAGTGCCGTTCGAAGCCCAAGCCGTGTCTCTGGTTCGCCGCCATTGAACGTAAAGAGCGAGCCGATGTCATCGACAGTAGCAATGCGTACAGTCTCGTGCGAGTACCCAAACATTGCCAGCGCGGCGTCGTTGACTGTGAGCATGCTGCCGTTGAGATCACAGGTCCATACGCCGTCCGTCATCGCCGCAAGTGTAGCCGCGAGCTGAGCGGCTCGGCTTCCGGCCAGCCGGGCGAGCTGCTGGGCCTCGTCTCGTGCCGCAACTTGCGCGACATACAGCATCGCGCGCTCAAGCGCAAGCGCAACTTGATGGACAAGCGGCTCGAGCATCCGAACCAGCTCCGGGTCCAGCCGCGACCGGCTAAAGAATGCCAGCACACCCAGTAGCCGCTCGTGCACCACGAGCGGATAGCCGGCAAAGCTACGGATGCCGGACGCGATCGCCCAGTCGGAATCGCCCACGCCGGGTGTATGCGGCACGTCGTTGGTAACCACAGCGTTCCGGGTAGCTGCGATCATGCCAACCGTACGCTCGCCAAGCTTTATGCGGCTGTACTCACCACCGGTATCGGTGTACAGACCCGAGCTTGAGCGCAGCACCAGAGTTTCGGATTGCTCGTCGAACAGCCAGACCCGCGCAAAAGTCATTCCCAGCTGTTCAACCAATGCCTCGGTCACAAAGCGCGTCACACCTTGCTCGTTCAGCTCGCTTGCAAGCTGCTCGCCGACTCGATTCAGCAGGCGCAGCAGTCGTGTTTGGTGCCGCTCACGCTCCACAATTTGGGCAGTGCGGATTGCCGACGCCGATTGATCGGCCAGCGTTTGCAGCAGCGCGACATGGTCGTCGTCGAAAGCGTTGGGCTGCGACGCATATACTTCCAACACGCCTTTAATGCCGCTAGGGCTGGAGATTGGAAGCGCTGCCACCGAGCGGGCACGGCCATTTTTGAGCGGCGGGAGCGAATAGGCGGGTAGCCGCGCTGCGTCGTCCACAATCAACATATGGCCGTCTTGGAGCACGCGCCGCGCAAGCGCCGACTCGAGCCAAAAAGCTTTTGAAATCCAATTACCGGTATCGATGCCGAAGCTGCCGGCCGGCACCAAACGCTCACCATCGACCAAGATGTACACTACCGCGGCCGCCACGCCCGCTTCACTGACGGCCGCCTCCGCGATCACCCGTAGCGTCGCGGCGAGTGATCGCGACGAGTTGAGCGCTTCCGCGGTCCGCTGCAGTATATTGGCGCGGGCCTCGCGCCTGCGCAAGGAGGCCAGCGTTTGTTGGAGCTGCTGCTGCTGCGCTGTGACCTCGCTCAAGAGCGCTTTGTAGTGCGTAATATCGCGACTCGTGAAGGTCGCGCCGACAATCTCGCCATCAGAGGTTCGTACAGGCGTGATTGTAATATGGCAGATACACTGCTCGGTCGAGCCGGATATATCCGCTTCAAGCTCGTATTTCGGTCGCTCGCCGCGGAAGATTGACTCGCAGATCGCCCGCAGCTCATGGCGCTTGGAGCCAGAGATGTAGTCTAGCAGGTTGTGGCCAAGCACACGCTGCGACGTGATCCCGCAACCGCCGTTTGCAAGCGCGAAGCGGTCCCAGGCCTCGTTGACCATCGTAATGCGAAAATGCCGATCGATTGTGTACACAACGGCATCGATCGCGTTAAGCGCACCACGTAAATATGCTGATACCTCGAGCGGATCCGGCTCTACCTCGACCGGCGGCTGTTCCACATCAGCTACAGCATATACCCGTCCGCCCGAATGCTTGACACGTTCCATAATGTTTTATATTCAGAAAGCATATGCAAAGAATTATGAACAGCTAGCACTACCAGCACCTGGTTTTGAAGCAGATGTATGTACCGACTGATGGTGCTCCGCTGCTTCAGATTGAACCTTTCTCGATATCCTTTCCGTGATTTCACCACTCAAGGTTGAAAACGAAACGCAAGAAGCGCGCCAATGTTTCGACAACGACCGATAGATCTGTTCATTGGCAGCAACACCAAAGCCCAAGCACCAGGGTGTACGGTGCTTGAGCCTTGTTTCTCGCCGGGCGGGCGATGCGGGACGAACGGCGAAGGGTGGCGCTCGCTACGGCTGTGGTACTTGGGCGGGAGGCGGCGTGGGACGACTGAAGCGTCTTCGAAGCCATTGGGCGCCAAGCAGCAGCGGCAGCCACAGCGGTGCCCAAATGGCAAATACGATCACGATATCGGCTAATCCCTGACCGAAAGCAACGAGTGTCTTCGCGGCAGCCCGTGCCGTGGTCGTCGGCGACCAGCCCTCCTCCGGGACGACTTGGATCACCGGTTTAGCATACAGCGACACGGTAATTGTCGAGAGCGCGGCGCTCTCCTTTAGATAGGTCAGCCGGCCTTGGGTCTGTTCGATCTGGCCCTGAATCTCGGAAAGCTGCTGATTGATTTGGAGCAGATCCTCGATTCGCTTGGCCTCGCTCAAAAATTGTTGAAGCCGCGCCTCCACGGCGCGAAGGTTACGCAGCCGCGACTCGAGATCAACATATTCGTCGGTGACATCCTCGCCGCGCACATCCAGGCTGTCGACCTTGAGCGCAAGCTTGCCAAGCTCGGTAATCGCCTCGTCAAATCGGTTCGCGGGTACTTTGAACGAGACGGTTGCCTGCCGCTGGCTATCCTCACCTGACGACTGAGAGCTCAGCACGAAACCGCCGCGTGTATCTGCGACCCGCCGTACCAGCGCCTCGGCGTCGACCACGTTTTCGACCAACAGCTGCAGCGTGGCCGTCCGAATGACCAGGCGCTCGCGGGGTGCCTGTGCATTCGGGGCTGCTCCGGCTTGCTGACCGGTTGCATCCGTTTTCTGATGTGCTTCTTCAGCCGGGGCAGCTCCCCCGGTATCATATGGTCCACCACCCGCGGGCGCAGGTGCAGCGCCGGCATCATTTCCAGCCGTTGTGCCAGCCGCTGCGGTTGCTCCGGTCGACTGAGCCGTGCCGCCACAGGCTGTTAATATCAACAGCGCCAACAATCCGATGATCAAGCCGCGTCGCATAGCTGTCCTCCACGCGCTATTGTGCAGTACGCTAAGGACGCTGTATATCCCGCAATGGTTCCGGTCTAGACTAGTCCGAGGCGCCACGCGCTCAACTAGGGGCTCGTCCTCGTGGATCGAAGTTGGCCAGCAATATTGTTTTGGCATCCGGGTCAACTACGTCGCTCCGACCGCGGCTCACCACCGCTTACCAGGGACCGCCATCGACTGATACCGCATCGAAGCGGTATTACCAACGAGCTCCGAGCACTACCAATCCCCGCTCGATTGCGTGTAGTTGATCTCTACCGTATCAAAGGTGCGCGCGTAAAAGGGCAGCATGTCGCTCTGCTTGATCTTCTCGGGGTAGAAGTAGCCTTTCCAGTCGGCGTAGCTGTATCCACTCGTGCCAATCCGCAGCAT
>JADDQE010000213.1 GCA_016781525.1 bacterium
GAAAGGTTATACGAGCTGGCCAACGACGGTATCGCCGATTTGCGTGGCTATGTGCACGGCCTCAGGCACGGCAGCGACAACGACGATAACTTGCAAGCGTCGCTCCGGCGCTTCGCCGAGAAATTTGCTGCGGTCACCGGTATCACAGTTGAAGTCGAGGCTGCTGCGGATATTCCGTGCAACGATCGCCTCGGCACCGAAGTATTTCAGATGGTAGCCGAAGGCTTAAGCAACATTCGGCGGCATACGGAGGCGGAACATGCGACGATTGGGCTGATGCGACAAAATGGGCACCTGGTGCTGCGGGTAGAAAACGAACGGGAGCCCGGCACACCCCCTCCTTCGTTCACACCACGATCGATCAGCGAACGGGCGGCCGCCCTGGGCGGCTATGCTCGCGTGGAACAAGCTGGGAATGCCCGCACAGCCGTGGTCGTCACCATTCCATTGTAGTGGCTGAAAGGGAACCTTGATCATGTCTACCCCCCCCGACACGGAGGTGATTCGCGTCTTGCTTGTCGACGATCACGCCATTGTGCGCGCTGGGTTACGGATGTTGATCGGCAGCGAGCCGGGACTGCAGGTTGTCGGCGAGGCGGATGGTCGGGCGTCGGCGCTCGACAGGGCAGCGCGTTTGCAGCCCGATATTATTTTGCTCGACCTGGACCTTGGCGGCGATTCCAGCCTCGACTTTTTGCCCGACTTACTGGCCAACGTGCCGCAAGGTCGGGTTATTTTGCTGACGGGTACGCGTAATCCCGACGAGCATGTACGTGCGGTGCGCTTGGGAGCAATGGGCGTAGTGCTCAAGGAGCAGGCCGCGGATGTGTTGGTGCGGGCCATCCAGAAAGTTCATGCCGGCGAAGCCTGGCTGGATCCTACCCTGACTGCCCGACTGCTGACGGGCATGGCGCCGGGACGAGGCGCGAAGCAAGTAGATCCCGAAACAGTGAAGATCGCGGCGCTGACAGACCGTGAGCGCGAAGTGATCGCGCTGATTTGTGAGGGGCTGCAAAACAAGACCATCGGCCAGCGCCTGTTTATCAGCGAAACCACCGTGCGCCATCACCTGACCTCCATCTTCAGCAAGCTCGGCCTTGAAAATCGCCTCGAGCTGGTGATCTACGCCTACCGGCACGGCCTCGCCCAGCCACCCCGCTAGCGTCCTGCAGCTCGTCCTGTTGTTAACACCTACGTCAACGGCTTAACTGCATAGATTCATGCCTTCCGTCTTTTGTTCTTGACAACAAACACACTGCGGCGTGGCGAGTGGAGGAGGCACAAATGTGCCCCTTGTTCTGTTAACGCCAATAGGCGGAATAGGCCCCGGCGAACTGTCGCTTCCACCGATGCCGTCGCCCTTGCAGATAGGTACACTAGCACCATCGTCGAGTAACATCCTCAAGGAAAAGAACATTGGACCGCCTGATTTCTGATTTGCCAACCCTCGCCAACCGTACGACGACGCTCTCCCACGATGTGGAGCGCCGTCATGGATTGCGAGTCGATCTGCCTTTTCCGGCGACAGTCCGAGGCATTGACGCAACGGGTGAGCGTTTCACGGTGAACACGCAGCTCGACAACCTCAGCGCCTGCGGCTTGTATTTTCGGCTGGAGCGGACCGTAGAGCCGGGCGCTCATCTGCTCCTGGTCGTCCGGCTCGCGACCGCCCCCAACGCAGGACTACGTGTAGCACTTCGGGGCACCGTGCTGCGTACGGAGGCTCATGACGATGGACGCTGCGGTGTAGCAGTGGCATTTGATCGCCACCGCTTCCTATACGTGTCGGCCTTCGTGGATTGCCCGTAGAACGTCCCGTTGCGCTACCCGGCCCAACTGTGCCATGCGCTCCCACGAAAGATCGGCGGAAGCGCCAATGTCCAGCCGGCGCGAACACCGGTTTTTCTGATGCACTGATCGTTGCTTATGTATCTGTACCGCGCCAGGATGATGCAGCAATGCCCGTGAGGAAGGTTCGTCGTCAATCCGGCTAAGCGCTCGTGGAACTCGCGTTACTGCTGGTGTTGGTCAGCATTGTGCGTGTGGGTGCATTGTCGATCAACGGGAAGCAAGTATCGACTGTATTCGGGCAGGTCAACAGCGGGCTCGGCAACGCTGCAACAGCGGCGAATGCGCCAGAGAATACAGCTGGCAGTACGGACAGCACGGGCAGTACAGGATCGACGGGCAATACTGGAAATACTGGCAGCACGGGCAGTACGGACAGCACGGGCAGTACGGGTAGCACGGGCTCCACAGGTAGCATGGGCAACAACGGCGGTAACAACGGCGGCACTACAGGCAACGGCAGCACAGCCGGCAACAACAACAGCGGTAATAACGGTGGCACCAATGGCAACCCAAATCCTGGTGGTGGTAAGAACGGAAAGTAAGTTCTTCGAGCTAGCAGTGTTGCGTGTCACACAACCCGCTAAAGGCTGATGTAATGACATTCTCGGTTTGCCAGTATCTCCAGGCAATGAACATCGTTTATGTAGATGGAGCGGCGACGCAGCGAGAATGCTCAACGCCGCATGACCCGGCAACATTCATGGTACACATTTGTGCCATAGCAGCCCGCTCGCGATAGCCTAAACCGCCTATCCAACACTGTCGCAATCGCCGATGCTGAAGCAATATCAACCCGGTATCATTCAACCAGTTACGAGCGAAGCAAGCAGGAGGTTTCCCCCCGACCAAACAGATCCAGCGATGTTCGCCTAAACTCTCCGCGCTTATCCTTTAGCGCAGCCCTTTCCGCCCGCACCCGCAGGCACCGGAAAACGAAACGACGACAACTAAAAACTCTTTTGAGGAAGCGACGACCCAAGCGCACGTTATGTGGTCATGTAGTGCCTTGGCGAGCTAGTCATGAAACCGGCCTCGGCTCCTTATGAGCTCGTGCCGGTTTTTTTGTGTTTGTAATTGTTAGTGTTCATCACGTAAGGATTTGACCACGATGAGTCATTCCAAGTTCACCAAGTTCAACAAGCAGCTCCGGATGGTGACCGTCCTGAGCATGATTGCGGCCCTGTTCGCGCCCCTGGCGCAGACCACGATCCCAGCCTTCGCTGACACCATCTCCAACAACGTCACGGTTGGCGGCAACGACACGACGACGGTCGGCAGCACAACGAGCGTGTCATACACGCTGAACAAGACCAAGGATGGCGCAGAGAACGCCAATGACTGCAACGCGTCGAAGGATAGCCCGGTCGAGATCTCGGTGGCCGTAGCCGTGCCGAACGGCACGAATGCGACCGTGGACCCCGCGAAGCTGTCGTTCACCAAGTGCGATGTCGCGCAGTCGGTGAAGCTGGGCGCCAGCAAGGCGGGCGATTACGCCGTTTCGGTGAGCACTTCGGCGGCCAACGTCACCACCACCAGCGCGGGCTTCACGCTCAAGGTCAAGGCGGGCAGTGACACGACCGGCCCGGTGCTGACGCTGCCGAGCGACGCGACGGTCGAGGCGACCAGCAAGGACGGCGCTGTCTTCTCTTACACCGCCACCGCATACGACGAAGGCGACAAGGCCGACACCACCGTGTCGTGCACGCCCGCCTCTGGCAGCACCTTCGTGATCGGCACGACGACGGTGAACTGCTCGTCCAAGGACAGCAAGGGCAATGAGTCCAAGGGCAGCTTCAAGGTCACCGTCGGCGACACGACCGGCCCCGTGCTGTCGCTGACCGACACCACTGCCGAAGCCACAGGTGCGGATGGCGCTACGGTAACGTTCTCCGCCTCGGCCAACGACGCCGTCGACGGCGCGACCACCGTCACCTGCACGCCCGCCTCCAACACCAAGTTTGCACTCGGCACAACGACCGTAAACTGCTCCTCCACTGACAGCCGCAACAACAAGAGCACCGGCGCGCTCAAGGTCACCGTGCAGGACAAGACGGCTCCATCGCTGACCCTTCCGGACACCACCGTGGCAGTCGAGGCGACCGGAGCGACCGGAGCGACGGTCAACTACACCGCCTCCGCGCAGGACCTGGTCGACGGCACGATCACCCCCAGCTGTGACAAGGCCTCCGGCACCACGTTCCCGCTCGGTAAGACCACCGTGAACTGCTCGGCCACCGACAAGGCTGGTAACACGGCCAGTGGCTCGTTCACGGTCACCGTGGGTGACAAGACCGCGCCGACGCTGAGCCTCACCGACACGATTGCCGAGGCCACCGCCCCGGACGGCGCAAAGGTGGAGTACAGCGCAACGGCCAGCGACATCGTCGACGGCCCCATCACTCCGCAGTGCAGCCCCGGGTCGGGCACCACGTTCGCGCTCGGCACGACCGAGGTAAATTGCTCGGCAACAGACAGCCGGGGCAATACATCCATGGGAACGTTGAAGGTCACGGTCCAGGACGAGACACCACCATCGCTGACCCTGTCCGACGAGACCAATGAGGCAACTGGCCCGGATGGTGCCGCAGTCAGCTACACTGCTTCGGCCAGCGACCTGGTAAGCGGCACCGTCGCCGTATCCTGCGACAAGGCCTCGGGCACGACGTTCCCGCTCGGGAACACGACGGTGAGCTGCTCGGCGACCGACAAGGCCGGCAACACGGCGAGCGGCTCCTTCACGGTCAGTGTCAAGGACCGGACCGCACCGATCCTGGTGCTGAGCAACCAGAAGGAAGAGGCGACGAGCGCGAGCGGCGCGGCCGTCAAGTACGACACCAAGGCCACTGACCTGGTCGACGGTTCTGTGGCAGTAAGCTGCGACAAAGCCTCGGGCACAACGTTCCCGCTCGGCGCCACGACGGTCAGCTGCTCGGCCACTGACAAGGCCGGGAACAAGGCCACCGACACCCTGATCATCACGGTAGTCGACACGACCGCTCCGGCCATCGCGGTCGCCAGCAAGACGGCCGAGGCAACCGGCCCCGACGGTGCGAAGGTTAGCTACACCGCGACGGCCAACGACCTGGTCGACGGTAGCGTGCCGGTTACCTGCGACATCGCTTCGGGCAGCGTGTTCAACCTCGGTCAGACGAGTGTCACCTGCGAGGCGCGGGACAGCCGGAACAACTTCGACAGGAAGACCTTCACCATCGACGTGGTCGACACCACCGCTCCTGAAGTGACCACCACCGACAAGACGGCTGAGGCCACCGGGCCGGACGGCGCAAAGGTGGAGTTCAGCGCCAGCGCGACCGACTTGGTCGACGGTAGCCTCCTGGCAAGCTGCACGCCCGCCTCGGGCAGCACCTTCGCTCTCGGTGACACTACGGTCACCTGCTCGGCGACCGACAGCCGCGGCAACAAGGGCACGGCGACGGCGAAGATCACGGTGCGGGACACGACTGGCCCGGCGCTGAACCTCGCCGACCAGACGATTGAGGCTACCGGCCCCAACGGCGCACAGGCCACGTTCAACCCGACCGCTACGGATCTGGTCTCCGGCGATCGCGAGGTGACCTGCGACAATACGTCCGGAAGCACATTCTCGATTGGCACCGCTACCGTGAGCTGCTCGGCGACCGACGCGGCCGGCAACAAGACCACAGGCTCCTTCACCATCACCGTTGGCGACACCACCGCACCGTCGCTGAGCCTGACCGACGCGCAGGCCGAGGCCACCAAGCCGACAGGTGCCGATGTGACCTACAGCGCGAGCGCCAACGACATCGTCGACGGCGACCGTCCGGTCAGCTGCAGCCCCGCCTCGGGCAGCACCTTCCCAATCGGAGCCACGGAGGTCGGCTGCTCCGCGTCTGACACTCGTGGCAACACGGCCAAAGGATCGCTGAAGGTGACCGTCACCGACAACACCCCGCCATCGTTGACCCTCACTGACCAGAAGGCTGAGGCGACAAGTGCGAGCGGCGCGGTCGTTACGTACGAGACGTTCGCCAACGATATTGTTGACGGCGCTGTCGCAGTGACCTGCGACAAGGCGTCGGGCGCGACCTTCGCCTTGGGCACGACCACGGTCACTTGCTCGGCCACCGACACGCGGGGCAACAAGGGCACCGGCAGCTTCACGGTCATCGTGAAGGACACCACCGCCCCGACGCTCAAGCTTGACGCTGGCAAGACGGTTGAGGCCACCGGCACGAGCGGAGCCGCAGTTAGCTACGCGGCGAGCGCAAGTGACGCAGTGGACGGCACCGTGACGCCGATCTGTGACAAAGTGTCGGGCGCGACCTTCGCCTTGGGCACCACGATAGTCACCTGCTCAGCCACCGACAAGGCCGGCAACGCCGCCAGCGGCTCGTTCGACATCGTTGTCGTTGACACCACCGCTCCAGTGCTGAGCGTCAAGGACGTGACAGCCGAGGCCACCAGCAGCACGGGCGCGGTGGTTAGCTACACGGCGACCGCCAAGGATTTGGTCGATGGTGACCGAGCCGTGACCTGCACGCCCGCTTCGGGCAGCACCTTCAAGCTCGGCGACACCAAGGTCACCTGCTCCACCTCCGACACTCGTGGCAACCAAGCCTCGGCCGACTTCACCGTGACGGTGCAGGACACGACGGCTCCGGCGTTGGCCAAGCCGGCCGACATCGCCCTCACAGCGACATCGGCGTCAGGTGCGGTAGCGACCTACGCCCCAACTGGCACCGACCTGGTCGACGGCACGGTCGCTGCGGTCTGCACCCCTGCGTCGGGCAGCACCTTCGCTCTCGGCACCACACAGGTGAGCTGCACCGTGACTGACAAGGCCGGCAACAAGAGCGCCGCTCAAGTGTTCAACGTTTCCGTTACAGTCCCATGGTCCAACGTGCTGCAGCCGCTGAACGTGGACGGCTCCTCGGTCTTCAAGCTTGGGAGCACCGTGCCGACCAAGTTCAAGCTGACCGGCTCCGCGTCCGCCGTCACCAACCTCACGGCGAAGCTGTACTACGCCAAGATCAGCAACAACCTGCCCGGCACTGAGCTGGAGGCGACCTCGACCGCGGCCGCGGACACGGGCAACGTCTTCCGCTACGACGCCAGCGCCGGGCAGTACATCTTCAACCTTAGCACCAAGGGCTGGTCCGAGGGCACGTACCAACTCCGGATCGACCTCGGTGACGGAGTGCCTCATACGGTGAATATCACCAGTAAGAAGTAACATTAGCTAGTGGTAACTCCGGAGTGTGTGTGGGGGCTGAGCAATCAGTCCCCCGCGCAGCCCTCAACTATCACTTAGCTAAACCTTTGTTCCACATACAAATCCATATGAAAGGAGGTGAACCACATGCTACGCAACTTCTTCGCGCGTGAGGAAGGCCAGGGTCTGGTCGAGTACGCCCTTATTCTTGTTCTGATCGCAATTGTCGTGATTGGCATTCTGAGCGTTCTCGGCAACCGCGTCTCCACGGTCTTCTCACAGATCAACTCGGGCC
>JADDQE010000249.1 GCA_016781525.1 bacterium
AGGCCGGAGCTTCGTGAGCGTCCACACGGCGGCAGTGGACGTGCGCGCAGCTCCTTTCCTTGACGGACCCCGAGCACTTCCCTATACTTCCGTTGTTCGCCCGCTCGCCGTACACGTGCTGTGCCGATAGGCAGCGCGAATCGGTCTTTGCGGGCGTTGTGGTAGCCAATTAGGAAATGACATGACGCATCCGTTCATTGAGCGTCTTCAACGAGCGCCGCTGCTGGCTGATGGCGCAATGGGTACGCAGCTGTATAACCATGGCGTCGACTTTGACCAGTGCTTCGACGCACTCAATCTGACGCAGCCGCGCACGGTGGCAGCGATCCATCGCGCGTATATTGATGCCGGCGCCGAGGTGATTGAAACTAATACCTACGGGGCAAACCGCTTCAAGCTTGAGCCATACGGTCTCCAAGATAAGGTGCGCGAGGTTAACTTTCGTGCAATGAAGATTGCACGTGACGTCCGCGAAATCGCCGGGACGTCGACGTTTATCGCGGGCGCTGTCGGACCGCTCGGCAAGCTGCTCGAGCCCTTTGGTCAGCTCACGGCGGACCAGGCACGCGAAGCCTTCGCGGAGCAGATCGGCGCGTTACATGAGCAGGGCGCCGACCTCCTGATCCTAGAAACCTTCGGTGATCTTCGCGAGATATTGCTGGCCGTCGAAGTCGCGCGCTCGATCTGTGACCTGCCAATCGTAGCTCAGATGACATTTGCCGAGGATGGGCGGACGCCGTTAGGTCACTCGCCCTCTGAGGTTGCGATCAAGCTGCGGGCTGCCGGCGTAGACGTCGTCGGCGTTAACTGCTCGGTCGGCCCCCAGCGCGTCTTCAGCGTGGTTGAAGCGATGCATATCGCAGCCCCCGACATTCGGCTCTCTGCGCAGCCAAACGCCGGTTTTCCGACCGAGCGCCACAATCGCGTCTTCTACCCATCGTCGCCTGAATACATGGCGCGCTATGCTAAACGGATGATCGAGGAGCTTGGCGTAAGTCTTGTCGGCGGCTGCTGTGGTACGACGCCCGAGCATACCGCCATGATGCGCGCAGCCCTGCGCGACCTGCGGCCCGACGCGCCGGCAAGCCATAGCCACGAGGTGGTCGCCGCTCCGGAAAAGCCGCGGCCACGCATCGTGACGACAGCGCCCACCAAGCTGGCGGAAGCGCTAGCGTCGCGCGAGTTCGTGGTCAGCGTCGAGATCGACCCACCGCGCGGTCACAATCCGCAGAAGTGCATCGACGGGGCGCGCCTGCTTAAAGAGGTTGGCGTGAGGTTCATCAATGTTGCGGACTCCCCAATGTCGCGGGTACGCATGGCGGCCCTCGCGATGTGCACAATGATCCAAGAACGTACCGGCCTGGAGACGATTTTGCACTTCACCACGCGGGATCGATCCTTAATGGGGTTGCAGAGCGACCTGCTCGGTGCGCACGCGATGAGTGTACGCAACATTCTTGCGCTGAAAGGCGACCCACCGTCACTAGCAAATTATCCTGGTACCAAAGGTGTTTTCGACGTCGATACAATTGGGCTGGTCAAGATCATCAGTGGCATGAACCGCGGTGTTGACACGGCTGGTGACGACATTGGAGTGCCAACCACCTTTAACATCGGCGTTGCGCTGGACGTGAACGCGCCGGATCCTGACTATGAAATTGAGCGACTGCACCAGAAGGTTGCGGCGGGCGCCCACTTTGCGATGACTCAGATTGCGTACGATGCCGAAGCCCTGCGGAGCTTCCTTGAGCGTTTGGGACCGCCGCCGATTCCGCTGTTGCTTGGCCTGTTGCCGCTGCAAAGCTATCGACAAGCTGAGTTTCTCAAAAACGAGGTGCCGGGTATTGCGCCAACCGATGAAGCACTGCACCGGATGAAGCTGGCTGGCTCCGAGGGGCGCAAGGAGGGTGTCCGGATGGCTCAGGAACTTCTGCGCGAGGTCAAGGGCTTGGTCAATGGTGTGTACATCATGCCGTCGTTCGGACGCTACGAGGTGGCCGCCGAGGTGCTTCAAGCGCTCTAGAGCACGTTTTGATCTGAGAGCGTCTCCATTGCCGTCCAGTGGCACGAGCCACTGGGCGGCTTGTGCGTGTGCTATCGGTGACGGCGCAAAAAGTGGTGAGGTTGCGGCTATTCCCAGCGGCGAAGCTCGAAGTCGCCAAGTACGATCGAGCCGTCCGCGCCAATCCAATCGCTTGCATCCGGCGGAAAGCTAATGAGCTCCACCGGCGCCGTACGCCTACCCGTCGGAAGTGCCGCTTCGATCATCTCGGTAAATGGGTCGAGGTGCATATCCCACTTCGAGAATGCAAAATGAGTGTGGCGGTAGCGGTTCAGCAGGAAGCGCAGCTTATCAAGCGCTACAACGCCGCACTCGCCCCAGAAGCTGGGATCGTCCTTGGCACCGAGAGCTAAAAGATCGGGCTTATAGCGACTGGGCTGCGGCAAGTGAACTTCGACACGCAGACCGGGGTAGCGCGGCAGATAAAGCGCCCAGAGCAACGCCTTTTGCAGCACATGCTCGGCGCTCTCGACTGGGCGCTTGATTAGTACTAGGGACTGACCTTGTGCACGGACGGTCAGCTTGCGGCGGAGGTAGTCCATCACGTGTAATCGCCGGTACTCTAACTTCCGATACTTCCAGTGTGCAAGAGTCGCGCACCTCGACGGGTTGTTTCCTAGTTGCGGCGACCGCTGATCCCGCCCGATCTCCGGAGATTACGACCGTTGACGGTAGCGATGCGGTATTGGCCGTTGGCGACCACTTGTTGGACGTCACGCGCCAGGGAGCTAAGCGCCTCAGCGTAGCGATCGAACTCGTGTTGCCGGTCGCCCGCCAAAATAAATATTCCTTCTGGAGCTAGGCGGTCGACGCCAGCCTGGATTTGCTCGATGACCGTGTCACGTCCGAGATGGTACGGAGCGATACAGCTCACGATGTCAAAAGGCGGCTCATCTTCGTCAAGATCGTCGATATCGTTGATTACATGCACACTGCCGATGCCGGCCAGGGCCGCCCGCGTGTCTTCCAGCTCGTCAAACGTGTAAACACAGAGGACCAGCTCCCCGGTCGTGAGTTGAGTCGCGACTAGTTCGCCAACCTGTGCGGCGCCAGGACTGCCGAGATGCAGCACCCGCTCGGTGCCAGCGAGGCGCAGCTGTCCCCGCAACATTTGCGCCAGAGTCGCGCCGTACTGGGTAAACACCTCCTCGCGCTTATTCTCTCGTCCTGCTCGCCCCCGATTAGTTTTCGCCATTGTTGCCTCTATCTATCGCTCCACGTAGGTGATCGCCGCGCTACCGCAAGATGTAATACGTACCCCGCCGATCTCCGACCCGTAGCAGCAAGCCACGCTCCACAAGGTCCGCGAGGTCGCGGCGAACTGTCTCGTCGGAAATGTCGGGCGTGATCTCGCGGTATTCGCGGTTTGTGATACGGCGATGCTCGGCCAGCCACAGCAGGGCCGCAATCTGGCGCTCATTGAGGCCCATTCGCAGCCATTCGCGCGTGTCGAGCCCGCCGTCGACGGCCTCGACGACGCTTCGTCCTTCGAGCGTGACCAAAAATCCAGCCGCGGTCTCGCGAAAGGCGGGTGGTGGTAAGCCCTCGCTTGCCATCTGCTTGAGCATACGGTCGATGCCGTAGCCGAGGCGCTCGATCAATCCGATGTCGCTGAGTACTTGGACAAGCACCTCATTACGCGAGTAGCGCTCGTCCCGTAGATTGGCGAGCGTAACGTGGCCCGGCAAGCGCCCAGGCGAGTAGCACTCCAGGCGATCACCAAAGAGCGCAATCCGAATTCCTTCGCCTCGAACTGCGTAATCGCGGTGGGCGATCGCATTCACCAGCGCTTCACGGACGACCGCGGCGGGATACTCGCTCCAATCCTGCCGCTCTAGCCCGACCATCTTCGAGCCTTTGCGCATATGGTCGATGATCCAACGCTCAGCCCGACGCGCCTGCTCGGGTAACGTATCACGGATGTCGGCGCGCTCGAATTCATCGCTCATCTCGACGCCGCGGTAACGTACCAACGTGATTTCGCACTGAGGCATGTGTCGTTCGAGATCCCGCGCGAATAGCAGGAGACCCGCATTTGTCGGGGCAAACTGCTGGCTCCGGTTTGTCTCGCGTCCATCCGCTTCGGTGGTGCGTATGAGGCAGCCGCGCCGATAAAGCCAATTCAACGGATCGTCCTGCGCGGCCGGGCCAACGCGGTCGATATAGTGTTGAATTTTGGCTCGATCAAGGTCTGCGAGCGCGGCGTCGGCTGGAAGCCGCTCCCAGCCGACATTGCCGCGGTCAAGAAGGAGTTGACGTAACGCATGAGGCGGAATCGCGACATTCGAGGGACCGTCGCGCATTAGATATTTGCCATGGACGCTGTAGACATGCGGTAATCCTGCAGGAACTTCGATCTGCAGCACCGTACGTTCTCCGTGTTGCAGAGGTCGTGGGACGGGCAGCAGGAGCGGTGGTATACAAACGAGTGCCGCATCGAGGACAAGCTCCTCAGCCGCTATGACGTCCGCAATGCCTTCTACCTTGGGACGGACTCTGCCCGTGACTCCGAGCAGAACAACGCCTCCACTGCGGTTCGCGAGGGCTGCTAATGTTTCCGCGAGCTCCTCAAGCCGCACGCGCTCTCTCACAAATGCAGTCTGCTCGGTTTCCCCGGCAGCGAGCAACTCTTCAAGCTCTTCCATCTTGGCTTCGACCTCGGGCATGTGTCGCCTAATTCGAGCTACTCGTCGTGCAGGACCGCCAAGTAGCTTGCCGCTGACCCTCTACAGCCTCGTCCACTGGTTCCAGGTACGCTTCGTTCCAGTCGTGATCCAGTCGGGGATCGAGTGGGCGGCGCCTCCCAGAACAAAGCCAATCAAGAACGCGTAAGCTTGGCCTGAGTTACGCGTTAGACTTGTCGCTACACTCGCCTCAAGCTCGCGCCACAGAGCGGCATATCCCAGGGCATGCAGCGTCACCCAGAGGGCGACGTATATTATGACGCAAAAATACGCCAGGCGCAGCAACGGCCCGATCACAAGACCATGGCTGATCCAGGAACGATGCGGGACGGATTCTTTATACGGCCACCAGATGAGCCGCAACGGTCCCCAGCGCCGGTATTCCCGCGAGTCAATGTCGAGGTCACACGAAAAAAGCAAGCCAGAGATCAAATGGGCTGCCGTCAGGGTGAGCGCCGTGCCGAAGGAGTGGTCCGGCGAGATGATCCAGGTGGCGGGTGCTAAGACGACAGCCGTAACTACCGTGATCATGTCATGGGTTTGTGCACCAGGCATACACGCAGTATAGCACATATATTCGGGTTGCCTGAGCCTCTCAGACGTGCCTCTGCGCGTTTCGCTCCGTCGCTGCTCGACAGAGCATCGGCCGATACCACTCACATTGCGTAGGTGAGCGGTGATCCGCGGCGTTCGCCACTACTGGTGCGGTACTTCGTGATGCTGCCGACACCGCGCCTCGTAGGCCTCGTGGGCACCCACCAAGATTACAGGATCGTGGTAGGACGCGGGGCGGCCATCGATGAGCCGTTGCGTCCGGCTTGCGGCTGCCCCGCAGACGACGCAGATGGCATGGAGCTTGTCGACGGCTTCCGCTTTCGCCATAAGTGCTGGCAAGGGCCCGAACGGCTCGCCCCGAAAATCCTGGTCCAAGCCGGCGACAATAACCCGGCGGCCGTCGCTCGCCAACCGCTCACACAGGTCCACTACGGCAGAATCGAAGAACTGCACCTCGTCTATCGCAACGACTTCGACGTCTGCCGCGAGGAGATCGGCGATCTCGGCCGCGGTAGTAACCGGAATCGCCTCTGCACGCACGCCGTCATGTGACGAGACTTCACCGGCACTGTAGCGCGTGTCGATCTGCGGTTTGAATACTTGGACGCGTTTGCGGGCGATCTGGGCGCGCTTGATCCTACGGATCAACTCCTCGGTTTTGCCGCTGAACATCGAGCCGCAGACAACTTCAATACTGCCAGTTGAACCTTCAAGCATGGAAGACTCCTCGCAGGGATAGCCTGGGGTGATAGTGAGATTATGCCCGAGACAAACGAAAAGGGCAACGCGAAATCGCGCTGCCCTTGTGTTCAACAATCTAAATCTGTTACTGCGCAGCCTGCTCGTCGTCGCCGTACACTTCTTGATACAGTGAACGCTTCTTCGGCTCGGGCTTGGGCGCCCGGCGCGCTGCGTCGTCGGCCTGCTTGCTTTGTGCAGTCTGGAGCCGCCGCATAAAGCGGTCGACCTGACCAGCCGTGTCGACGATACGCTGCTCGCCCGTGTAGAACGGGTGGCAGTTCGAGCACACGTCGACGCGCAGGTTCTGCCGCGTCGAGCGAGTGGTAAACGTATTACCACACGCGCAGGTTACGGTTGTTTCGTCGTATTTAGGGTGAATACCTTGCTTCATTACAATCCTCCTCGGAGCAGCTTGTCAATATATACGTGCTGCTTCGAGATTGAGATGTATCCTCAATAGCTGATTATACCGTCTCAACCTCAGCGACCGCGGCCGCGGGATAGACGCTGACCTTCTTCTGGGTCTGGGAGTACGGCTCAAAGGTGACAACGCCATCGACCAACGAATACAGTGTGTAATCGCGGCCCATGCCGACGTTCGAGCCCGGGCGAATCTTGGTGCCGCACTGGCGGACGATAATCGTACCGGGCTTCACCACTTGGCCGCCGTAGCGCTTAACGCCGCGCATCTTCGGCTTGCTGTCACGGCCGTTTCGTGAACTGCCGACGCCTTTCTTATGTGCCATGACTATGTCCTTTCGTCTCAGAGTAAAGCAGCGCGAGTAGTCCAGCCACCCCCGCCGCCCGTGGTATCAAAAACTAGGCCCTGATTTCTCTAATCTGCAGCCGCGTATAATCTTGACGATGGCCAGTCCGGCGGCGATACCGCTTCTTGCGCTTGTACTTAAACACAACAATCTTCTCGCCGCGGGCCTCGCCAACAACTTCGGCGATGACGCTCACATTGGCGACCAGTGGCGCACCGAACTTGACATCGTCGGTCCCACCGACCATGAGTACCTCGTTCAGAGTCACTTGCTCGCCCGGCTCTGCCTCCATCAAGGCAACGTCCAGCGTCATGCCCTCTTCCACGCGATACTGCGCGCCGCGGTCTCGTATTACTGCGTACACGCCTCGACTCCTTTATCAACAAACTTAAGACAACAAGAATGGAGAGTGGCGTCCACCCTCCATACAGGAACAGCGTTGCTAGAGGCGAATTATAGTGGTAAAGACCATCCCTGTCAACCTTATAGCGCCCTTCGCT
>JADDQE010000016.1 GCA_016781525.1 bacterium
TTCGTTTTGTCTCATCTCTGCTAGGCTAACGTGCTACCGGCTTGTATACCGCTACCAAATGCGGTATACTTAGACCAACGGTCTTGGTCTGACAAGGGGTATTTTGCTCCTATTGGTGAGCGTAAATAGGTCATTATTTGCCTAATGGCCTTTTAAGCCGATGGTCGTGGGTTCGAGTCCCACCCGGCCCACCAAGACAGGTCGAGTGGAGTGAAGCGCTACGCTTCGCTCCACTTTTTGTTTCGTCGATTATTGTCAGGCCTGAGCTACTAACCCTTTTCGTCACATGATGGGAAATTGCTGCATCTGGACATCCATAGAACGGGTTCTGCCACCACTCAATCGTCTCGCATGGATGGTCATCGTGGGCTTTCTGCAGTTGCTCCACGGTTACCGCAGCTTACACCAGATCTGCAATCAGTCGCGATCCACCCTTGAGTGATATCCGCACAAGCTCGGCGACTTCCAGCGCTGGGTGCAAGTGTTGAGACGCCAGATGGCGGTAGAAACGTTTTTGGTCCAGCGCGCGGCGGGGCAAGCTCTCTGATCCGACCATTCACAGCTATGTCTGCACCATCTGGAGGTTCCGGCTGCGGCTGCTCGTCGAAGAATATAAGGCACGTAACCGGATGACCAAGCTTCAGTCACCAAACCTACAGTTGCTGAACAAGGAGGTGTGGGACGAGGCTGGGTTCGCTTGCCCGCCGTTGCTCTGTAATCACTGGCCCTTCCATGCAACCGAGCTGTAGAGCATTATCGTGCTCGCTCGGTGCTGCCATGCCCGAACCGTTGGACCCGTGACCTGTACGCGACCGTGCCTATCCCGCTTGCTCTCTAACATAACAGGTCACATGGGCATATTCCTAGACTCGTGCTAAAGTTGGCTCGTGTCAGGAGGGACAGCGCATCTTGAAACGTCTTAATCTTTGGTATCGGTCACTCAGCCCTGTCGGTAAGCTTGCTGTTGTGGTTGTTTCCGGATTTTTATCTTTTGCATGTATCTGTTGTCTTTCGACTCTCCTTCTTGCAACAGTCGTAGGCCCACCGGCGAGACCTGCAAGAGTACCGAGTATGACAGTTGTTCCTACCAATCGCGAGCCAGAAGCCGGCAGTACGTCTGGGGCGCCCCAAGGCCAGCACCCGGAAAATACGCTTGTACCAGATGTTAGGTGACTCGTGCACGCTGCTCACGTCTCCGATGACTTGACATATTTCCAATTACGAGCAACGTCGTGGCACGTGGAAGCGTCATCCCGAGCACGTTACTCGGATGACGATCAGTGCATCCACCGAGGTGCTTCACGATCGTTATTCTACCCGGGCGAAAGCGGCGAACCGACTTCACGACGTGTACGTTGTGCTTGAGGTTCCTGCGATG
The DNA here is from genome assembly GCA_016781525.1 of bacterium. Taxonomy (GTDB): domain Bacteria; phylum Chloroflexota; class Chloroflexia; order Chloroflexales; family Kallotenuaceae; genus LB3-1. Next base: position 1,379 of record JADDQE010000016.1, read on the forward strand.
GTAGCCTCTACACGTGAATGAATTACCAGTTCGGCGCTGCCGCGTGCTGGAAGATGGTACCGGTAGCTTCACCTGCTGCCGATGTGCTCGTTGCCTTCAGCCGGCGATACAGCAGATGTAACGAGGAAGCGTGCCGCTGGTGACCTTTTCACGCTGGTCTAAGCTTTCCATGAAATGTAACAGTGCCAATTCGACAGCAGTCATCTCTGTGGTCCGGGAGCTGAATGGCGGACGTTGTACCCTGTGAAACGCCACAGCGGTTTGCATTTGAGGTAACCTCCTCCACCAGACCAGCCCGGCCTGCCGCTGTTGTAACGACTATTAGCCACGGAGTCACATTGTGGAGTGCGATCAGTACTATGCCGTCTTAGGACCTTTGTGTGGTCAAAACTCGGTATAATTAGTAGGCCCCCAGCAGCCATTTTTCCTAATTGTCGATCGGTAGTCTCAGACCTACTTCTGCATGCACCTTTGTAGCAGGATAAAAACGGATGAACACGCCTCAAAAACCCCTTGTCGCTGTTCTTGATGCCAGCGAAGATTTAAATAACATGCTGACTGAAGCGTTGGATATGGAAGGATACGAAACTGTTTCCGATTTTGTGATTGAGTTTCGGAAGGGAAAGAAAGACATCTTGTCATTTCTGAACAAGTATCAGCCGAAGGTTATTATTTATGATATTGCACTGCCTTACGAGGAAAACTGGCAGTTCTTTAACTATGTGCGAGGAATTGTTCACAAGGATTGTCGGTTTGTTCTCGTCACTACAAATAAGAAGGTGCTTGATCATCTGACCGGGGAGGGTGAGGCATTTGAAGTGATTGGCAAGCCGTTCGATCTTGATACACTCTTAGAAGCGGTGAGAACATCAGCCGAGGAATGCACGTAGCGTAAAAGTATTGCCGACATGATAATGCTGCTTCCGCCCTAGAGATTGACTAGGGCGGTTTTGTTGTCCGCTGAGGCACCGCTCCTGTTGTACCTGTTTCAAGAGTCAAGCTGATTCGAGGTCAGCCGTGGTATTCATAGCCAGCACGTGACGACGGAGGGTGCTCCGCTGCGCGGTGGCGCGCGACCAGCTCCGTGGCATCCGGTCACGTCGTCTTTGGATTTGTCGCTAGTGTCGCAGTGCTGGGCGAACGGCTATTTAAGAGTTGCTCGCCCTGATCCTGTAACTGCAGTTATGGCGGGCGATCTTCCTCGTCCACCGTCACTTTCTGCCTGTGCGTCGGCAAGCGCGGGGCTCAGGATGTCCGGCACGGCACTTGCAGCTTCTCGGCGGAGCAAGTGCGGCTAAGCGGCGCCGCTGATAACGAGGAGAGCCACATGAGTCTGTCATTTACGTCGATTGGCACAGACCCGTTAGGTTCATCTGGGCAGGGAACGCAGCGGAGGGTGCTTGTCACAGGTGCAGCGGGGAATATTGGCTCGTACTTTGCGGAACATGCCAAAGACATGTACGAGCTACGGCTGATGGTGCAAGCCATGGACGAGCAGGCCGAAGCTATCCAGTCCTACGGTGATGTCGTGGTGGGCGACCTTGGTGACTTGGAACGACTGAAGGAACTTTGTCGTGGAATAGATACGGTGGTGCACCTAGCGGCCAATCCTGATCCTAGCGCGACCTGGTCCAGCCTCCTGTCCGCCAATATTGTTGGCACCTATCACATCATGGTCGCTGCGAAAGCGGCCGGCTGCCGGCGACTAATCTACGCTTCCTCGATCCATGCCGTCTCGGGATACCCGCCCGATGTGCAGGTTAAGACCAGCGAGCCTGTAAATCCCGGTGATTTGTATGGCGTAACCAAATGCTTCGGTGAAGCACTCGGACGCTACATGGCGGAGCAGGAAGGCCTATCGGTGATTGCACTGCGCATTGGTGCCTTTCAGCCTGCTGAGAAGGTACGCGACGAGAACATGGTTAGCCTGCATGATGCATTCGTCTCGCGCCGGGATCTGCATCAATTGATTGTGCGGTGCATTGAGGTGGAGAACCTGCGCTTTGCGATCCTACACGGGTTGAGCAACAATCGTTTCAAACGCCTCGATATTTCGGACGCGCGTTTCCTCGTCGGGTATGATCCGCAAGACGATCTGACGCAGGAGCAGCCGCAGCTTAGGCAAGTGGCCGAACTGATTGATCGCTCACGGACACTACTTGACGGCGATCAGCAGTCGGGCATTCGTGAGGAGCTATGAGCTCGTGACCCTCGCTTCGACGACGCCAAGGGGGCGTGCCGACGCAGACTGTGGCTTTGCTCGCTTGTCGGCGCGAATTCCGTATCCGGGCTCCAGATGTACGAGCTGTTAGTGGTCGTAGGCGTCGATACCTGCGGTTTGTCAATAACCAGCACCGCTCACTGGAAGGTTCTTACCATTATGACCTTCGTGTTATCGTGATGACCCGCGGCAAGCGAGCTGGACTTAATAGGGATTAGACTATTCGTGTAGTAGCCCGGTATCTCATGGTACAGAACATGATTGGCACTGCGCCCGGGGGGGTGAAATGGCAGAGGAATATTAACCTGAGCTACAACATGCAGAAAGAGGGCGTACATGCCTTTTGCTCCGCAGGATCAGGACCCGCATATGCCGTTGGCCATCGAGGACCGCACGATGATCGACCTTATGCTCCCAAATGAGCTGGGGTATGAAAAGGTGGTCTGGCAGCTGATTGGATGGCTTGCGCCGCGCTTGCCACTGGCAGCCTCCCGAGTTGCTGATCTCCAAACCGCCGTCTTAGAGGCGTGCATCAACGCAATCGAACACGGTAACCAACTTGTGCCTTCTAGCCGCATTCATGTTCGGCTCATTATGACGCCGGCCTACATCGAGGCTGTCGTGCGTGATGAAGGAATCATTCGGTTTCAGCCAGTGAAGACGCAACCTGCGTCGATAGAGCAAAAGGTGGCGGGACTGGCGCAGCCACGTGGCATGGGGCTACTGCTGATGCAGCAGCTTGCCGACGAATGTGAGGTTATAGCGGGTGGACCGGGTGATGGTAATCGGTGCCGGCTGCGAGTTTATACATAATAAATATTCAGGGTAGCCCGGCCACAAGCTATGCAGGACGTAATCGTCTACTCACGTGACCAAGTAACAGTAGGTCTACCGTATAGGAGCTGACACAACATGAATGTGAGAGTTTTTATACAGACAATGATTGCGTTAGCCTCGGCGTCGTTCGGGCTGATTGCTGCGCTGGCGTGGAACGAGGCGATCAAGGCAACCCTCGCATTACTTGGTCTCAGCGAAAGCTTAGCAGGTCTGTATACATACGCTATTCTTGCGACGGTCCTTGCGGTTGTCGTGCTCTCATGGCTCAGCCGCTTAGCCGCACGGGTGGGGGCGGAGACTGTGATTACCCGCGAGGCCGACTAAGTAGAGTTGGAATAGCGTCATCTAGCTTGTGCATTTAATCCCGGGTCATATCCCATAACGATCACCAAACGTGATGCAATTTTTAATTGTCGTTGGAGTTGTGCTCGCGGTTGCTCTCCTCTTGCAACTTGGAAATCGGCTTGAGCTGCCCGAAAAAACGCCGCTGTACGTCGGCTTGGCGGTGATCATTGTGGCAGTCGTGTGGTGGCTCTGGGTGCGCCTGCTCTGATGCTGCCTTGTGCCGGCTGCAGTCAGGGCAGCAGAGAGTGCGCGGCCGTTGCCCGAGCTGCGCTGCCCGCGGTCGACCAATACCTGTGATTTACGGCGCAGGCGTGAATACCTCGGTGGCTCCGCTTACGGATAGCCCCGCGATTGGTCCCCCTGCTATGGCATAGAGCCGATCCTGAACGACTACGGCCGCCAACCCGTGGCGTGGCGTAGGGAGTGGTTGCGCCTGCCGCCATGTCTCCGCTTGGGCATCGAAGATTTCAAGCTCACCGAAAGTCTCTCCGCTGCCGTTCAGTGCTTCCCCGCCGGTAACGTAAATGCTGCGGCCGATCGTGGCGGCGGCTAAGCCACTTCGTGGCGTTGGCAGAGCAGGTGCTGACTCCCAGCGATCTTCCAGGGCATGGTAACGCTCAACGACGTCGAGGTTCTGCGTGCCTTGCCGTCCGGCGATCACATAGACCTCGTCGCCGATCGCTGCCGCGGCTAAATGTTCGCGCGGCGTTGGAAGTGGTGCGCGTACATCCCAGGTATCGGCGGCTGGATCGTAGGTGAGTGTTGCACTCGCCTCGGGTCCGACACCGCCAATCACAAGCAGCTGGCTGGTAAGCGCTACAACGGCGTGAGCTGCACGTGGTGTGGGCAGCGGCGCAACCTCGCTCCAGCGGTTTACTCGCGGGTCGTAAGCCCACACGCTGGATGACGGTTGTTGGAGGCCCACACTGTAGCCGCCGATAGCGTACAGTCGATCGCCAAGGGCGGCCAGCACAAGGTGGTTCCGCGCTTCCGGCAAGGGAGCGACGGTCGCCCAGCGCTCCTCCGTTACGTCGTAAGCTTCGACGACGGCCAGCGTTTCCCCCTCTGCCCCAAAGCCCCCCGCTAGATAGATGCGACCGTCAAGTGCCGCCGCGGCGACTTCACTCCGTGGAGTTGGAGCCGGGGCACGTCGTTGCCAGCCAGTCTCTAGGTCCAGCGGCAGTTCAGCTGTCAAGGTAGCTGTTGATGTGGCCGCAGCCGGCGTGGTCTCCTCGGGAGCTGATTCAACTCGCGTCGATCCCGTCGCCGACATGCATGCAGTGAGCAGTGTCAGCAGCACCAGACTGACAACCGGCTGCCAGCCCAATCCGCGACTTCTCTGCATTATGCTAAATGCCAATCGCTGAGCGTGGCGCCTCCGCCAGCATCGCGCGCCTGCTCCCAGCGGTCGGCGCGCCGGACCACGCCTTTTATGTGAGATAGAAGACCTTAAAGCTTTCGGCATAGTTCATCTCGTGGCCCTCGGCTACTTCTGCCGCGCGCGTCCGCACACGTTGCTCCATCGCCGCCATATCCGAGATCTGGCTCACGTGCTTCCGGAGGGCTGCAATCTTGCGGTCGATGGTCGCCTCTACGTCGACCCAGCAGTCAGGCTGGTCCGTACCCCAAACGTAGACCTCGCGTATTTTGTGTGGCTCTAGCCCGGCGGCCGCGAGATCGGGGAAGGTGAGCCGGTCGCGCGCCGTGGGGTAGACTGCGGCCAGGGTTGCATCGCCAACCGCGAGATGGTCGGGATGGTTCAGGTAGGCATTGATGGCGAACGAACGATAGGGCGTCATCGTGATTAGCCGGTCGGGGCGATACTGCCGGATCACTCTTGTAATATCCTTGCGCAGGTCGAGGGTATGCTCGAGATACCCGTCGGGATAGCCAAGAAAGACGACCTCGCCCACGCCAAGGACCTCCGCGGCGTCTTGCTGCTCCTGTCGACGCACGCTAATCAGGCGATCAGAGCTCATTTCCACGTCCGCCGAGCCCTTGCTGCCATCAGTCGCCACAACCAAAACCATCTCGATGCCTTCGTCAACCCACGCGGCGACTGTGCCTCCGCACCCAAACTCTGCGTCGTCAGGATGGGCCACGACGACCATGCCACGCTTCGCGTCGATTCGTTCATTTGCCTGCGTCATTCAATGCTCCTGTGCTACATGCGTGAGCCGTTCCCGGGTTTCATGCCGAGTGTTTGTAGTGTACCCGAAGTTGGCACCACGATTGGTTGCAATGTTCGCTCTATCCGGTTGTAGGTGGATGAGGGAACGCGCCCGCGAGCACCCAGGGAATGTAACCAGACAAAGCTTGCCTTGATTGACATAAGATAGATGGGTGGTGATACACGGTGAAATGTGAGAAAGTTGCGTTGTTATTTTAGTTGTACTATGGATCGCTCTGCTTGCCTCGGGGGAAGTCGGCCGCGCCGTTAGCACGTGAGGGCAATGCTGAGGGAACATGACCATTGTCCGACACTACACCGACGAAATCTGGAACAAGAAGAACTACGCCTCGCACCTGACGTGCTCACCGCTCGATGATGCACCCCAATAGCGTGGTCTGGCAACAGTTCGACGTCTACCGCCAATGCCCCGCGCTTCGGCGGCCTGACGGCCACTTAACGTAGACGAGCCACCCTCAACTGCTGAGGATGGCTCGTGCTTACTCGCCTCGAATGACTCGCCCGAGATTGCTTAGCGATTGGCGCTGCTCGTCGTTCGACGCCCGGTTGGTGCGGCATTGCCACCAGAGGCACGGCGCTGCGGGCTAGTCGGCCGCTCCTGCGGGCGGTGCTCACCGTAACCCCGTCCACTGCTCCGCTGCTGGTCGCCGCGCTGCTTAGACAGCGGTGCTCGCTGGAACTCGTTTGCCACTGGCGCCGGTGCATCGTAATTGAATCCAGCAGCCGTTCGCCGCTCGATTGGCGCCTTTAGGGTCCGCTCGATGTCGCGAATCGTTGCGGCATCCTCGCGGGTTACGAGCGTGAGCGCATCGCCATCACGCTCGGCACGGCCAGTACGACCAATCCTGTGAACATAGGTGTCCGCCGTCTCAGGAATATCGTAATTGATAACATGCGATACTGTGGCGATGTCGAGGCCACGAGCCGCAATGTCCGTCGCCACCAAAATCCGCACCTTGCCGGACCGAAATCCATCCAGCGCCAGCTGTCGCTGGTTCTGCGACTTGTTCGAGTGCAGGGCGGCCACGCTATACCCAGCGCGCTCAAGCTGCTGCGCCACGCGATTTGCCCGATGCTTTGTCCTCGTGAAGACCAAGACCGAATTGGTATCCAGCTCTTGTAGCAGGGTCAGCACCAGCGACGTCTTGAGGTGCTGCGGCACCGGGTACAACACATGGGCAATTGTCTTCGCTGGTGCGCCGATGCCAACGTCGATTCTCGTCGGATTCCGCAACGTCTGCGCAGCCAACCCGTGCAGCTCGGGAGCAAAGGTCGCCGAGAAGAGCATGGTTTGTCGCTCGCGCGGCAGGTGTGTGAGAATGCGGCGGATCGAGGGTAGAAAGCCCATGTCGAGCATGCGATCGGCCTCGTCCAGCACTAGCATTTCGATGTTACGCAGCGTTGCGCCACGTTCGATATGGTCCAGCAGACGACCCGGGCACGCCACAATAATTTCAACACCTGCACGGAGCGCGCGCTCCTGCGGCACCATACCCACACCGCCGTACACGGTCACCGAGCGCAGGTTGGTGAACTGCGCGAGCTTACGAATTGTCGTATTGATCTGCTCCGCTAGCTCACGCGTTGGAGTCACGATCAGCGCACGGGTTCTGCCCCGCTTCTCCGGCGTCATCAGCAGACGCTGGAGGATCGGCAGCACAAAAGCAGCGGTCTTGCCCGTGCCGGTCTGGGCTGTGCCGATGATATCCTGTCCCGTTAGGGCGGTAGGAATAGTTTGTACTTGGATGGGCGTCGGCGTCGTATAATCCGACGCCTCAATCGCTCTCTGCAGACGTGCGTCGAGCGCGAAATCGGTAAACTGCATTCGATCCTTCGATCTTGGCACCAGCCGTGGTGATTGGAGGTCTGCGTAAAAATGATCCCGACGGGCTGGTGCAGAACACACAACAAACACGCTCACAGGCGCGGTACGCTGTTCGCCGGATGCAGAATTATGGTGTTATCTCGGTTTGAAGCGGAATCGCGCAGGACGCGCCTCGAGGTAGGCTGTACCAACCACATATTCAAACAAGTCTAACCACCGCGCGTATTATACCATGTTCGCCAGCACTGTGCCGGCCGCGCCCGATCAGATGCAGGGCTTTTTGATGCTCTATATTTTTTTACAACCAAAACGGCATCGCCGCCATGTTGGGATCGGTGTTGGTAATGGAGCAGGAGTGATGGTCATTGATCCGGAAAGCCCAGCGGGGGCTCGTCCGAACTCCCATGCTCGTGCTGTGCGCCTCCTATCCATGTACCGCGCAGCCTGCGCCCGGGTTGGTAGTGCTGGGCAATCTCCTCGTCCCGGTTGCGGAGTAGACGTCCCTATTGGCTTGCCCTCGGTGTAACGGTGCATGGTAAGTCTCGTTGTACTACCGATAATCAGTAATATCCACCGTGTACTTGTCGCACAACCACACAATTCTTGATGGAGTGGTTGCTGCCGTCCACCGCGTTCATCGCGGACCAGCGCTGCTCGCGCGATCGATATCGGAGAGATGCTCGTCGACGAACAGCACATTGAGCTGCGCCGGAGTCAGCCTTGTGTCACTTTTGCGCGGCCTGCGGACGGCGGTTTGGTATGATGTAGATGGCCAAACAACCAGTGCAAGGGGTTTGCTATGACATATCCGGAGCGCATCGCTCGCGTGCTCGGCCTTCACCCGGAGCAAGTATCCGCAACCATCGCCCTGCTGGATGACGGCAATACGATTCCATTTATCGCACGCTATCGTAAGGAGCGCACCCATAACCTGGACGAGGAGCAGCTTCGGCGGGTTAGTGAGCTTCTCGCAAGCCTCCGGGCACTCGACGAGCGGCGACAGACAATTATGGCTGCGATCGAGGCACAGGGGAAGTTGACGCCCGAGCTTCGGGATCAGCTGCTTGCAGCCGAAACCCGCACCGCCCTCGACGACCTTTACCAGCCCTACAAGACCAAGCGGCGAACCCGGGCCAGCGTTGCGCGTGAACGTGGCCTTGAGCCCTTAGCCGCGCTGATACTGAGCCAGGCGCGCCCCTCGCGGGGGCTGGCTGACGCTGTCGAGCCGTTCCTGTCCTCCGAGGTTAAGGCTGTCGAGGATGCGCTGGCTGGAGCGCGTGATATTGTCGCGGAGACCATCAGCGATCATCCGGACGTCCGCCGCCACACTCGTGACAAAGCGCTGCAGTGGGGCGTCGTCCAGAGCGACAAGATCGAGGCGGCTGAAGATACGCGTGGGGTATACCGTACATATTATGATTTCGCCGCCCGGGTCGATCGGCTCCGGCCGTACCAAATTTTGGCGCTCAATCGGGGCGAGGCCGAAAAGGTGCTGCGCGTACGCGTCGTGGTGCCGGAGCGCGATTGGCAGACCGCGGTGGGCTTTGTCTTTCGGCCGGACCGCCGCTCGCCCTTCGCGGAACAGCTTGTGCTCGCCATTGCCGACGCCGCGGAACGGCTCCTCCTACCAGCGATCGAGCGTGATGTTCGGAGAACCTTGACGGACCAGGCCGAAGCCCACGCGATTGGCGTGTTTGCGGCGAATCTGCGGGCCCTCTTGCTCCAGCCGCCGGTACAGGGTCATACCGTCCTTGGGCTTGATCCGGGGTTCCGAACCGGCTGTAAGGTGGCAGTCGTCGATCCGACCGGTAAGGTCCTGTCGACAGCCACTATCTACCCCCACCCGCCACAGTCGCAACGTGACCAAGCCCTCCGCTCCCTACGGGGGATGGTTGCGCAGTATGGAGTGACGCTCGTTGCTATTGGTAATGGAACGGCTTCGCGCGAAACGGAACAGTTGGTCGCCGCGCTAATTGGCACGCTGCCCGACCTGAAGTATGTCATGGTCAGTGAAGCCGGTGCAAGCGTGTACAGCGCGAGCCCGCTTGCCCGTGCGGAACTGCCTGACCTGGATGTTAGCCTACGTGGAGCGGTATCAATCGCCCGCCGGCTGCAAGATCCGCTCGCGGAGCTGGTCAAGATCGATCCTCAGGCGATCGGCGTGGGTTTGTATCAACACGATGTCGACCAGACGGAGCTTACGTCGGCGTTGGGTGCGGTTGTCGAGAGCGTCGTGAATCGAGTGGGCGTCGATCTGAACACTGCGTCGCCCGCCCTGCTGACGTCTGTGGCGGGTATCGGGCCAAAGCTCGCCGAACGCATCGTTCATTATCGAAACGAGCACGGTCGCTTTGTTAACCGACGGCAACTGCGCCAGGTGACCGGACTGGGTCCAAAAGCCTTTGAGCAGGCCGCTGGCTTCCTGCGCGTGCGTGGGGGTGACACACTGTTGGACGAAAGCGCGATCCATCCTGAAAGCTATTCGAGCGCAACCCGGCTGCTTCAGCTAGCTGATGTCGACCAAACATTTAGCCCACATGAGCGCGAGCGAGCCCTCGCGCGGCTACAGGCGGAGCGTCCCGTGGATGAGCTCGCGCGCTCACTGGGAACGGGGGTGCCGACGCTGATCGACATCGTCGAGCAGCTGATCCGGCCTGGACGTGACCCGCGATCCGACCTTCCGGCACCCGTGCTCCGCAGCGATATTCTGTCACTAGCGGATCTGCATCCAGGCTTAAGGCTCGTAGGAACCGTCCGCAACGTCGTGGATTTCGGGGCATTCGTCGATATTGGGGTGAAGCATGACGCGTTGCTGCACCGCAGCCAGCTACCTCATGGTACCGTGCTCAACGTCGGCGATGTGATTGAGGTTGAGGTCAATTCGGTCGAGGCAGAGCGCGGCCGGATTGGCGTTGGCTGGCCCGTTCCCAGGTAGATGTCCTGCGGCCGTTCGTTGTACCCTGCGGCTATGGAGCGTTGCTCACCGGCAAAGAACGTGTGTACAATCCTAAGTGATCCTGGGTCGCAGCGGGAGGACGCTTCAATGACTACCTCATCCGTGGCATCGGACGCAACGCAGGCCTTTCTGCCGGCATCGCGGGCGCAGCTCAACGCTATCTTTGCGCCTAAAGCTGTTGCGGTGATTGGCGCTTCGGAAAAGCCGAACAGCGTTGGGCGAATACTTGTGGCAAACTTGCAAGCGTCGACGTTTGGCGGTGCAATCTTCCCGGTGCATCCAACGCGGTCTAGTGTTCTGGGGCTTAATGCGTATCCTGCTATTGGCGATGTGCCGGCCGCGGTGGATCTTGCCGTAATCGCAACGCCAGCGCCGACGGTGCCGGGGATCATCCGAGAATGTGTGGCGGCCGGCGTCAAGGGTGCGATCGTTTTGGCTGCTGGGTTCCGCGAGCAAGGGCCGGACGGCGTTGAGCTAGAACGGCAGGTACTCGCGGCTGCGCGCCAGGGTAACTTGCGGCTGATCGGGCCGAACTGTCTAGGGATTATGCGTCCGCCGACGGGATTGAATGCAACCTTTGCCGCCCACATGGCTCATCCCGGCTCGGTTGCTTTTGTCAGCCAAAGTGGCGCACTATGCACAGCGATCCTTGATTGGAGTAAGGTGGAGAATGTCGGGTTTAGCGCCTTCGTCTCGATCGGGACGATGCTCGACGTGGGCTGGGGCGACTTGATCGACTTTTTGGGCGACGATCCGCACACCCAAAGCATTATTTTGTACATGGAATCGATCGGGGCGGCGCGGGCGTTTCTGTCCGCGGCACGTGAGGTGACACTTACCAAGCCAATCATCGTGCTCAAAGCAGGGCGGACCGCTGGCGCGGCGCGAGCGGCCGTCTCGCATACCGGTGCGCTCGTCGGCAGCGATGCTGTGCTTGACGCCGCCTTCCAGCGCTGCGGTGTGCTGCGGGTCGACACCATTGCCGAGCTCTTCTACCTCGCGGATGTGCTGGCAAAGCAGCCACGTCCTCAGGGTCCGCGTCTTACCATTCTTACCAACGCAGGCGGGCCGGGTGTTCTCGCGGCCGACGCCCTGCTGCGGAGCGGGGGCCGGCTCGCCGAGCTTACGCCCGAAACGGTCGAGGCACTAAACGCTGTCTTACCGCCGCATTGGAGCCACGGCAATCCCATCGACGTGCTGGGCGATGCCGATCCTCAGCGCTACGGGGCCGCGCTGGAGATTTTGCAGGCGGATCGAAACAGTGATGGGGTGCTGGTTATCCGAACACCGCAGGTAACCGCTGAGCCAGCCCAAGTCGCGGACGTTGTCGCGCGGTATGCCAAGCGTTTAGGGAAGCCGGTGCTCGCTAGCTGGATGGGCGGACCGGCAACTGCAACCGGTACCGCGACGTTGAGCCATTCGCAGATTCCGACCTTCCCCTATCCCGACACTGCTGCCCGCATGTTTACCGCGATGTGGCGGTACACCGATAACCTGCGGGGTTTATACGAGACCCCGATGCTGCCGGGTAACCGCGAAGCACCGGACCTCGTGGCGGTCGCCAAGCTCATCGAGGGAGCACGTGGTAATGGCCGAGTCCTACTCACCGAGGCCGAATCGAAGCAGCTTTTGGCCGCCTACGGCATCGCGGCGGTTGAGACGCGGAGTGCAGCAAGTCTCGAGGAGGCCCTCGCCCACGCCGCCGCCATCGGCTATCCCGTTGTACTCAAGCTGGCATCGGCGACTATTAGCCACAAGAGTGATGTTGGCGGCGTTCAGCTCAACTTGTTCGACGCAGACGCCGTCCGCCGAGCCTACCATACAATCGGCGCAAATGTACGGCCGGAAGATTGGTTGGGAGTCACAGTCCAGCCGATGGTGCAGGAGGGCTACGAGCTGATCGTGGGAAGTCATGTCGATCCCCAGTTCGGACCTGTTCTCGTCTTCGGCGCTGGTGGACAGCTGGTCGAAGTTCTCGGCGATCAGGTGCTGGGGCTGCCCCCGCTCACCACGACCCTAGCGCGGCGGATGATTGTTCGAACCCAGATTCGGCGAGCATTGCAGGGGATCCGGGGCCGGCCGGCGATTGACATGGCCGCACTAGAAGAATTGTTGGTCCGCTTTAGTCAGCTTGTGATCGAGCAGCGCTGGATTCGCGCGATCGAAATCAACCCTCTCTTCGCCTCTTATCGCGCCAGCGGTGACCGAGCCCTGCTGGCCCTCGACGCGCGGGTGGTGTTATATGAGCCCGAGGTTGGTGTCGCTCAGCTGCCGAAGCCGGCGATTCGGCCATATCCGGCGCAGTATGTTACACCATGGACCCTCAAGGACGGCTCAAAGGCGACCATTCGACCGATTCGACCAGAGGACGAACCACTAATGGTCCGGTTTCATCAAACGTTATCCGAGCGGAGTGTCTATATGCGCTACTTTGCGGCCATGTCCCTCGATGCCCGCGTAGCGCATGATCGGCTCGTTCGGCTTTGCTTCATCGATTACGACCGCGAGATGGCGCTGGTCGTTGATCGTGAAGATCCCGCTACCGGCGAGCATGCGATCGTGGCTGTTGGGCGGCTGATTAAGCTGTACGGTAAGGACGAAGCCGAGTATGCTGGGTTGGTCAGCGATCTCTTTCAAGGTCACGGTCTGGGAACCGAGGTTCTGCGCCAGCTGCTGCGGGTTGCACGCGACGAGGGTATTCGGCGGATTGTAGCCGAAACGCTGCCCGAAAACCGCGGCATGCAACGAGTCTTCGAAAAGCTAGGTTTTCGTGTACGCAGACTGCTGAGCGAAGGCATTGTTCTCGCACATATCGACCTGTGAGCGATTGCCTCCGCACTGCTCGGCGGCTGGAGGCCTTTAACGAACGCCGTGTGGGAGTTGTCTCTTACCGCCAACCCCTGCGGAGCAGCGGCAAACGGAGCAGTCATCTTCACGTACCCTTGCGGGCTATCTGCTTTCGCTGCCCAGCGGGTGCCTAGTGCGCACGCATCAGCGCGCGCGCCACCGGCAGTACCATCGTCTCGCGCGCTCCGATCGGCCTCCTGGTCATCCAGCTTTTCACCGTTCCCATACGCTGATTCGTCGCCCTACACGATTGGGTGGGACGTCGACCTCTGCCGGCCTGGGTCGTCGGTGACGACGGTGACATAGGTCTGCAAGCGAAGCTGACCCGCGACAACTGCACGGAAAATGTCGCTTTCCGTCAACATTCCCGCTAACGTGCCGTTATCCAGCACGGGCAGCCCGCTGACTTTGTGACGTAGCATCAAACGGGCCGCTTCAACCACGGGAGCATCCGCCTCAATTGTAACCAGTCCTGTCCGCATCACGTCAGCCGCCGTCACCTTGTCGAGCAAGTAGGTAAGCTCATAAATGCTGAGGGTGGTTGCGTCCGACGGGCACGCGTTGCGCACATCGCCAATGGTGACAATCCCGACCAACTTGTCGTTCTCGACGACCGGAACACGGCGGATATTCTTCTCGCGCATCAAGTTTTTGACCTGCGGCAGCGGCAACGATGGGGCTGCCGTGATCACAGGTGTGCTCATGATTGCACGAACTGTCAGCGTTTCCATTCGGTTCCTCCGGCACGGCTTGACCGTGAAGCCGAACCTACAAATTTATTCTTCCGTGACGATCAGGGCGTTGACCATGCCAAACATGCCGTGGTCGCCCTCGGCGTGGTTGAGGATGTGGCAGTGAAATGCCCACACGCCGGGGTTATCGCAGTTGACCAATACGTCCCACCGCTCCCCAGGGGCCACGTTGAGCGTGTCACATTCCCATGGCTGGGGCTGGGGATATCCGTCCTTGGCGATCACAAGATAGGATAGGCCGTGCAGGTGCATCGGGTGAATCTGCATACCTTCGTTCATGAACCGGATGCGGATGGTCTCGCCCAGCTTGGCGGTCAATGGCTGCGTCGCCGGGAAACCCTTTCCATTCCACGTATACCCCTGCGCAGTATCGTTCAACACGACGACATAATCACCGGCAACCGCGGGTTCCTTGCTCTTGTCCTTGGGCTCCACGATGAAGGCGCCCAGCAAGCCCAGGCTGACCTGCTTCGTGGCGTTGAGGTGCGAGTGATACATGTGTGAGCCGGCGTTGGGCACCATGAATTCGTAGGTAAAGGTCTCTCCCGGTTTGATCGGAGGCTGGGTAATGAATGGTACACCGTCCATCTTGTTGGGCATGCGAACGCCGTGGAAGTGGACGGCCGTGCTTTCGTCGAGCTCGTTTGTGACGTTAATACGGACCGTATCGCCTTGAGTGACGCGGATTTCTGGCCCCGGTAGCTGGCCATTGTACGTCCAAGCTTCCTTGATGTCGCCTGGCGCTACCTCCCACTGGACCTTTTTGCAGGTCAGGTCGTACACTTTGACCTCGCCGTCCATCCTGGGTTCCAGAGGTTGTCCGCCAAGTCCCTCGGTCTTGGCTGGAAAGGCTTTGACGCCGGCCTCATGCATTCGGTCCATTTCTTCCCATTTGTTGGTTGCTTCCGAAGCCGCAGTGCTCGCCGTCGTTTGGACGTGTGCGGATCCCTGCGTGGATGCGGCGGGAGCAGCGGCAGCCAGCGCAACCGGTGCGCTATTACCACATGCTGCGAGGACGCTTGCGGCGGCGGGAACGGTTAGGCCGAGGCCGAGTTTCTTCAAAATGTCACGGCGGCTGCGTGGCTTTGTAATGGCGGTCTCTACCTGATTTTGAAAGTCCTGTGCGTTCATGTCTGTCAAGCTCCTTGGCCTCGGTAGTCGTTTGTACTGGTACGTAGTCTATCAAGCCAAGCCTTTCCAATCGGAAAGGTTCCTTCACGTTTTGTTGTGAGTCGACAACCATTTCCACGCGGAGCTGCGCGCGGCTCTGCTGGGTGAGAGCGCTGGCGTTGGCCTTGTTGAGCCGCGGTCGGATGCGAGGCTGCGAGCCGCTCAAGCGATGCTTGACCCAGCACGCTGCGCAGCTGTTCGAACAGTATGCCCGGCGTTGCTGGCTTTTCAAGATAGACCTCAATCTGTAATTGAGCGACGCGTGCCCGCAGCGAGGGCGTTGGCAAAGAAGCGAGAACTACGATGCGTGTCTCTGGTGAGGCTGCGCGACATTGCTCGATAAGCAGCCGTCCAGCCGCGGCGAGCGGTGATGGATCAATAATCAGACGTATCCATGGGGAGAGTATATCGACTCGGTGATTGCCCACGGTCACGATTGCTTTACCCATCGTATTAAGACCACTACCTGGGTAGGTTGCCGGTCACCAGGCGGCAGGGTAGAATAGGATAAATCCGCGACCGTCGAAATTTTCCGAGACAAAGGCGAGGCATGCACAATCGCAACCCGGTGGAGCAAGCGCTGGCGGCGGCCCAGCTCGATCTTTACTCCGTGCTCGAGACGGCTCCGGATGCAATTGCCGTCGTTGACACTGCCCAGAAGCTGGTTGTTGTCAACCACCAAATGGAGCGGCTCTTTGGCTACGACCGTGCATAGCTCCTCGGGATGCCGATAACGGACCTGCTCCCGGAATGGCGCAGCGCCGAGGTGGTGGACCTCGACGAGCAAGCTGTCGCTGAAATTGCCGCCGAGGCCGGGGTCGACCTTGTGGCCCGCCGACGGGATGGGCGCAACTTTCCCGTCGAAGTGCGCATGACCGTGCTCGACACGCCGACTGGGCGTCTTGTCAACAACGTAATCCGCGATAACACAGAGCGACAACGCGTGGAGGACGAGCTGCGTGCGTCGCAGGCTCGTCTGGCAGGGGTGATGGAAATTGCGGAAGACGCAATTATCTCGGTCGACGAGGAGCAGCGAATCCAGCGCTTTAACCATGGTGCCGAAAAAGCCTTTGGGTACACGGCGGCGGAAGTCGTGGGTCAGCCCGTTGACATCTTGATACCGGCGCGCTTCGTCGAAGCACATCGTCGGCATGTGCGGGCTTTCGCGGATGCTCCCGAAATTGCCCGGCTTATGGGTGAGCGCCAGGAAATCTTCGGTCTGCGCAAAGATGGCACGGAGTTCCCAGGTGAGGCCTCAATTTCTAAGCTAAAGGTCGGTGATGAGCACATCTTCACCGTTATTCTGCGCGACATAACCGAGCGAAAACGGGCGGCCGACGAGCTAGAGCGGCAGGTATTGCACCGTACGTCGCATCTCAACGCGCTGCTGCAGCTTAGCAACGAGCTGTTGCTGACACGGAGCCTTGAGGAAGCCTTACGGCGAGCTCTGAACCATGCCATGGTGTTGGTACCAGAGGCACAACGCAGCGCAATCTATCTGTACGATCCACAAGGCTATCGGCTGGCGCTGCGAGCGAGCGCTGGCTTTCCGCAGCTGCCTCCAATCACCGTCCCGACCGACGCCGGACTGCTGGGTGATGTTTTCGCTGGCCGACGACTACGCTTGCTTGCCACGCCCGAGGAGGTTGCACGGTACGCGGAGCAAAGCTCCGGACGGCAGTCATGGTCGGTCTTTGGCTTTAATTCCACCGCTCCGACCGGAGTGGTCGCCCTACCACTTATGACCCACGATCAGCCGGTGGGCGTGATGATGCTCCTGAGGGAGCATGGAGCGCAGCCCTTCGCGGCGGAAGCATATGCAACGCTCGAAGGGCTCGGCAACCTGACAGCCGCGGCGATTGTGGAGGAGCAGTCGCGGCTCACAACCGCCACGTTATCAAACCAGCTGGCGCATCTCGAAGAACAGCAGCGGACCCTTGCAGATCGGCTCAACTATGCCGAGGCCGGCATGCTGCAAGCCGCGCGCTTGGCAGCCGTAGGGCAGCTTGCGGCTTCGATTGCGCACGAGATTAATAACCCGCTCTACGCAGCCCGCAACGCGCTCTACTTGATCGAGGAGGACTTGCCTGAAAACCTGCGCGAGTCGCCGTACGTGCGCATGGTAAGCGACCAGCTGGCGCGGATCGCGGGGATCATCGAAAGAATGCGGGATTTTTATCGCCCGACCCGTGGCGAGCTGGCTCCGACGGATATCAACCGACTGGTCGAGGAAACGCTGGCACTGGCCGGGCTAAACCTGCGGCATGAGGGCATCGATATGATTTTCGCCCCTGCGCAGGACCTGCCGCTGGTAATGTGTAATGCCGACCAACTGCGCCAAGTGCTGTTAAATCTTGTGCTGAACGCGATCGAAGCAATGCCCGATGGAGGGACGCTTACGGTGCGGACCGAACCGGGCTCAACCGTCGCCCTCATCATGGTTCAGGATACCGGAGTGGGCATTCCGGATGATATCCGTGCGCATCTTTTCGAGCCCTTCTTTACGAGTAAATCGAACGGGACCGGGCTTGGGTTGTCGATTAGTGCGCATATTGTCACCCAGCATGGTGGCCAGATCGAAGTCGACAGCCAGGTCGGCGAGGGCACCACGTTTCGGGTCGTACTACCCTATCAACAAAAGCTCTGAGGCAGCTCTCAAGGAGGATATGATGGGCCAGGGTCCGGCGAACATTCTTGTTGTTGACGATGAAGAGCCGATTCGGCTGACGATGAGTGACCTGCTGCGCCGGCGTGGCTACGAGGTAATGACCGCGGATAATGGGGAAGCAGCGTTAGCCCTGATTCATCAGCGGCCATTCGATCTGTTGCTGCTCGACTTGAAGATGCCCGGCCTCAGTGGTATCGACGTGGCCAAGCGCGCCCGCGAGCGGCTGCCCGATGCTGCGATTCTCATCCTGACGGGACATGGGTCGCTCGACAGCGCGCTCGACAACTTACATCTTGGTGTCTTCGACTACATGCTAAAAACCTCAAGCCCGCGGGATGTCCTGGAGCGGGTGGCTGCGGCGCTGCAGCTGCAGCAGGAAGAGCGACGCCGACAGCAGCTGATGGCGGCGCTACAGTCGGTGGTCGGTGAGCTTGGAGGTGGTACGTCCCAGCCGCAGCAGCAGTCGACTGAAAACTGGATCGCGGTGGGCGATCTTCAAATTTCGATGTGGAACCAGACGGTGCGACGCGGTGAGCAGCTGTTAAACCTCACGCCCACCGAGTTTCGCATCTTGGCTTGCCTCGCGCAGCAAGTGGGTCAAGTCATGACCTATCAGCAAATTGTGCAGTGTGCCCAGGGCTACGAAGCTTCGTCGGTCGAGGCAGCTGAGCTGGTAAAGCCACATATGTATCATCTACGGCAAAAGATTGAGCCGGACTCATCCAGCCCGCGTTATATCTTAACTGTTCGTGGGACCGGCTATATGCTGGCTGCAAGCGCCGATACAGCCGTGGGTCGACAAAACGGCTAGTTGGTTACCGCGGCAGGGGCCGCTTGGTAGATGCAAAGCGGTCCCTCCAGCGCTCGTCCGGATCGAGCATGTCGCGGGATGCCCGCACGAACAAAAAAAGCGACCTGTGCTTGTTACAGCACAGGTCGCAACTTTCAAAGGAGGGCATCCCCGTGAGATTACTTGGTAACCTCTGCGGCGATGCCCGAACTCATGTCACTCATGGGCATCACCTCCTTCATCCCTGAACGGTATTCGTGTCGCTTGGATGGGGGCGAACACGAGTGGTATTGTACCAACCGGTTTTCCCGCTGTCAAGGGGCTGGTGTAGGACTTTGGGCCGGCTCTGCGGCTGCCTTAACTAGGCTCGGGATAATCAACTGCTGGCCAACTTCGATCTTGTTGGGATCCGCAATGCCGTTTGCCGCGATGATCTCGTCGACGGTTGTCTGATACGCGTCGGCGATCTTGCTTAGCGTATCGCCGGCCTTTACGATGTACTGCCCTACCGGCGTTGGGGTCGGGATACTTTGGCGTACATACGCCGTTTGTGTCGCACGAATATCCTGAGTTGGTGCGGGGGTTACGCGCACAATTGGCTGCACCGTTGGACGATTTTGTAGTACGGCTCCACCACAACCACTCAATGCTGAGCCCGCCAGTGCGAGCCAGACGAGCGCGCCCCATAACCGACCCTGTCCCGTTCCACCGGCCTTCATTGGGGATCATCCGTCACGGGCTGGTCCTGCGGAGCTTCAAGCTCGGCCAACCGTCCAGCATGTTGCCAGCCGACCCAGCGCCCATGCAAATCTGCCAGCGCTCTGCTGGACGGAAGCACTCGGCCGTCATGGAGCAGTACCACCGAGCGAATGCCGGCGGGTACGGTGCCGAAGGAATGCAGGATGCGCCGATCCCAAACCGGCTGATAGACCAGCACCGCGCTGATCAGCTCGAAAGGGATCAGCAACCGATCATAACCGACCCAGAGCTCGGACTGCTCCGGCCCATGGTTACTGGCATGATCCGACTGCTCCACGGCCACCTAATCCTCTGCAGTGTCGTCGCCTTGAGTCGACGCCTCTGGATGGTCTACCTGAATTTCTGCCAGCGCCTCCGGCACCACGTCATCCAAGCTCTCGTCGCCGAAGGCGATGCCCATCCCGCGAGCAGTTCGGACCATCTCGTCGTCGGCCGGCACGTTCTTCACCTTGCCCGCGCATTCAACCATCGTGATGGTCGTAATCAACCCGCCGCGGAGTACGACTACCTCGCCATAGCGTCCCTCAGCTAGCTCGCGAACTGCCGCGGCGCCAAAACGCGTAGCTAAAATGCGGTCGTAGGGCGTTGGCTCGCCGCCGCGCTGCAAGTGGCCAAGGACCACGACCCGCGTGTCTTTCCCAGTGCGCGTCACAACCTCACGAGCGACGTGCTGGCCGACACCGCCAAGGGTTCCAGTACTTTCCTGGTAAAACTGCTGCCCGCCTTGTTCCACGGCACCTTCGGAGCAGACAATGATCGAAAAGTTGGAGCCTTGAAAGTCGCGCGTCATTACTTTAGATGCGACTGCATCCATCGAGAAAGGAATTTCCGGTATAAGGATGATATCGGCGCCGCCACCGATGCCCGAGTGCAGCGCGATCCACCCCGCGTCCCGGCCCATGACCTCAAGCACCATGACCCGATCGTGGCTGGCGGCGGTCGTGTGTAGACGATCGATTGCTTCGGTCGCAACAGTTAGCGCGGTGTCGAAACCGAATGTCCGATCGCTGCCATAAAGGTCGTTGTCGATCGTTTTCGGTACGCCAACCGCACGCACGCCGTACTTGGCGAGCTCACTCGCAATGCCTTGGCTGCCCTCGCCGCCGATGATCACCAGAGCATCGATACCGAGTCGCCGCATATTTTGCGCAAGCTCGCGATATGGAGCAGGGTCGCGCTGCTGCTTACCGTCGATCTCGATTGTCCGGAAGTGGCCCTTGTTTGTTGTTCCCAGTATGGTGCCACCCCGCGACAAGATACCGCGAACAGCGGTCGAATCCAAGTTGCGAATTTTTGGCGGAGTCAGCAATCCCTCAAAGCCATCCTCGATGCCGACGACCTTCCAGCCATATTCGAATTCGGCCGTCTTGACCACGGCCCGAATAACGGCATTCAGTCCCGGCGCGTCACCACCACTGGTCAACATACCAATGCGGCGTATGGGAGTTGGCATATTTGGTTCTCCCGTCTATTAACGTCTTGACGGACGAAAAGTCTATGGCGTCGGCGCCGGTGTGTATCAAGCTACACGCCACGACTAGGGGACGCGCGCTCGTGAGAACCCGCATCGGTTCCTGTAGTTAGTCTATCACAAGGCCGAAAAATGCTCCAATCGGTCTTTCAGCGCCACGAGAAAGGCGTCCGCGTAGAGCGGGTCAATCATGCGTGCATCGTAGGCAAGCGTGAGGATCGTCAGCGGCCGGATTTTGATGACATCCGTCTGGTTTTCTGCAACGACGTGGGCTCGCTGCGCCACGGATCCGACGTTGAGCAGCGGGCATTGGTGCGGCAGCCGGTCAGGCGCGCTCCACCACCCCTCGCCGCGTCCGCGAATCGTAAAGGTCGGCTGTGTTGGAGAGCGTTGGGGCCCGGCTGCGAGTGCGCCTATCAGCCCTTGAAGGCTGAGCGCAGCCGCATCCTGAACTACACTTCGTCCGTGGTCATCTTGTGCTCCCGCGACATCAAGATTAATGCGGCCCCAGATGACGATACCTTCCTCGCTCCAGGCGCTATTAAGCATCCGATAGTCGGGAAGCATCGCGACGCACGCGTAGGCAATACATTCGAGCACGCCAAGCCGCAGCCCGCGCTTTGTGAAGCGACCCGCGAAGCGCTCGATGTATGCGTGCACCGCCGCAAGATCAACCTCGACAACTGACGCTGCAACCGGCGCTCCGTCGTCGACGTCCCGCGCCGGCTGCAGCAGCGCGTGCTGCCGAGGCCGTGGAGGTATCTGGCGCCGTGGGGGGAACGCCGTCTGCGGGTTGCAATCGGGCTGCTGTAGCGCAGCGGAGCTCGGCTCTAAAGGTTGCTTGTTATTTTCAGCTTCAATGCCCGCTGCTTCGGCGGGCTTGACCAAGGCCAAGACATCGCTGCGCGTAACACGACCGGCCCATCCAGTTCCCGTGACCGTGGACACGTCAACGCCATGGAAGGTTGCGATCCTTAGCGCGACAGGGGTCGCCCGTGGCGCCCGCAGTTCCGTAGTGCTCGCACTGGCGGCGTCCTGAGGTCGGAGGGCCAGCAGTGCCGCGCCGACTGCCACCCGTGATCCGGGAGCTGCGACGATCTCCTCAATAGTTCCACCTGACGTTGCCGGGATCTCCCATTCGTATTGCGCTGAGGCCACGAGTGCGACCGGCTGTCCAGGCTCGACCACGGCTCCAATGGGTTGAAAGTAGCGCTCAACGGTTACCTCGGTCGCAGGCTCGTCGAGCTTAGGCAGAAGCAGCTGTGCTGGCATAGTTAAGTTATCTGCCGCCGGCTGTCGGTGGACGTACCACTACATCCTGCGCGGTAGCCGGCGGCAAGCCGTTAGGCACTAGGAGCGCGTTTTCTGCTCCACGGCTTCCGTTAGTGCGGGCAGAAGCTCGTTCACATCGCCGACCAGCCCATATGTCGCAACTTTGAAGATCGGCGCGTCAGGATCTTTGTTGATTGCGACGATTGTGCCCGAGTTGCGCATACCGGCGAGATGCTGGATCGCGCCGGAGATGCCACAGGCGACATAAAGCTTGGGTGAAACGGTCTTGCCCGTCTGGCCCACCTGCCGTTCGTAAGGCACCCAGCCCGCATCTACAATCGCTCGTGAAGCGCCGTATGCGCCGTTAAAGGCTTGGGCGAGTGTCGGCACGAGCTTCTCGTAGTTTTCTGCCGAGCCCAGGCCGCGACCACCCGAAACAATGATTTGGGAGTCCGCCAGATTAACCGCATTGCTCTTGTCTTCGACCTTGACCACTCGCATTCGTTGGGCTACCTGCGGGAACTGCCCGCGAATGACTTCGCCCGACCCGCCGGCCGGTTGAGCTTCAGGCGCAACCTGTCGACGCAGCGAGATAATGACAAGGTCGCTGTTGAAGCCGAGCGTGTTGATTACATTGGCACCGTGAGACGGTCGCATCGCGACGATGTGGCCATCGCGTACGGCGACACCGGTGCAATCGCTACCGAGACCAGCGTCCACGTCTGCGGCCAACGCTGCCGTAAAGTCGCGCATCTGTAGTGAAGCGCCGGTTAGCAGCACGCACGGCTGGTGCTGTCTGATGAGTGCCGCCGCGGCACCCACAAATGCATCGGTCGTGTAGTGCTCGAGGGCGGGATTCTCAACGCTGTAGACTTTCGGTAGGCCGTAGCTCAATAGGGTTTCCGCAACCTGAGCCGCGTTTGAGCTCAAAACGAGTGCAGCCGGCTGCCCGCCAAGGGCAGCTGCTAGCTCTTGCGCCTTCGAGATTAATTCTTTGGTCGCTGCGGTAAGCTCGCCGCTGTGCGCCTCCGCCAATAGCCAGACTTCGTTCGCCATAGTCTCCTCACTCGATCATCACATATATGTTCCACGGCTCGACCATGCGGCTTCGACGGCGTCCCAAGCGTAGGTCGTGTCGTCGGCTGGGCCTAAATGACCTGTGCGTTAACCAGCACGTCCACGAGCTTGCGCGCCTTCTCCTGTGCCGAGCCGCCATCGATCATGCTCCCCTTCGGACGCGGTGGCGGCGGGACCCGGTCAAGGTAAGTTACCTTGGGTGCGAGCTCGGCGGTATTTAGCCCAAGATCAGCGGCCGTCCAGCGTGGAATATCGGCTTTCTGCGCTTTCTTGATTTTTAGTAGTGATGGGTAGCGCGGCTGGTTGAGATCCTTCACGGTGGTCAGGACGGCAGGTAATGTCGCCTCAACCGTTTCGGTGGTTGTCTCCATTGCCCGGTCAACCACAACCCGCTTTGCTCCTGGGTCAAGCTCATGCACCTTGTAGACATAGCTCAACACGGGCATGTCGAGGTAGCGGGCTACTGCAGGCCCGAAGACGGCTGTCTCGTCGTCGGTTGACTGCTTGCCACAAAAGACGACGTCGACATCTCCGAGCTTGCGCACAACTGCCGCGCCGACCTTGGCCGCTCCCAAGGAGCCGATGTTGCGAAGTGCCGGGTCATTCACTAAAATTGCTTGATCGGCACCCATGGCGAGAGCTTTGCGCAGCGCGTCGATCTGCTCCTCGCCGCCAATCGTCACCACGGTTACCTTGCCACCGTTCTTCTCTACCTGGAGCAGCGCCTCTTCGATTGCGTACTCGTCGAACAAGCTTATGATGGGCTCGATGCCTGATGCGTCAATCTGTTTGTCCGGAGTGATTTTAACGCTATTCTGCTGCGGCACCTGCTTGATAAACACCACTGCGTGCATGATAACTCCTGTAAATAAGAACAAAAAGCGAAGAACAGAGACCGTATATCCTGTGATTATGTTGCTAGCTCCAGCTACGCTGTTCTGTTAGTTGCACCAACAAGGAGCTAGGGGCCAAGCATTGGGACTTTGTCGTTTAGCTGCTTGCGCTTTGTTCTTTGTCCTGTTACTCACTCCACTCGGCGGGATCGTAGGCCGGTAGCTCACGCCGCAGTAGATTATTTTCTCGGAAGCCGAACGCAAAATCTGCCTGGAGCAACTCCTGCAGCTCGCGCGTTCCCTCATAGATCACCGCGCCACGTGCGTTACGCAGCATACGCTCAACCGGGTACTCGTCCGAAAAGCCATACGCGCCGTGCACTTGAATTGCATCATCCGCTGCCTCGAAGGAGCTGACCGTGGCGTGCCATTTCGCGAGCGTCGTTTCCCGCGAATTGCGGCGGCCTTGGTTTTTCATCCAACCGGCGCGGTAGACCAGCAGCCGCGACGTGTCGAGCTTACGCACCATATGGGACACCATGCGCTTGACAAGCTGGTGCTGCGCGATAGGCTGACCGAACGTTTCCCGCTCCTTGGCGTAGCGAATACTGGCCTCAAGGGCGGCTTGGATCAGCCCCGTTGCGCCCGCGGCGACCGTGTAACGCCCGTTGTCCAGGGCGCTCATGGCGATTTTGAAACCTTCGCCTTCCTCCCCCAATCGGTTTGCGACGGGTACCCGTACGTTATTGAAGACAACGCTACCCGTATTACCCGCTCGCACGCCGAGCTTGCCATGGATTGCATGTGTCTCGACGCCCTCAAACGTACGCTCTACGATGAAGGCCGTCATTCCGCGGCGCTCTTTGCTTCGGTCGGTGTAGGCCACAACCAGAAAGTGATCGGCGACATCAGCCAGTGAAATCCAAGTCTTCTCTCCATTGAGGATGTAGTAGTCACCCTCCCGGCGCGCTGTCGACTGCATGCCCGCGACGTCGGTGCCGGCGTTGGGCTCCGTTAGGCAGTAGCCCGCCAGCTTAACGCCCTGGGCCTGAGGAACCAAATACTTCTGCTTCTGTTCATCGCTGCCCCACTGGAAAATCGCGAGCGAATTTAGCCCCGTGTGAACGCTAATTACCACCCGGAGGAACGTATCGATCCGCTCAAGCTCCTCGCAAACAATCGCGAGCGAAAGATAATCCATCCCGGCGCCGCCGTATCGTTCAGGAATACAGATGCCAAGGAGACCTAGCTCCCCCATGCGCTTTAGGACTGGGCGGACGTGCGCCATGTCGCTTTCGTCCTTTGCGCCTTCGCGGTCCCAATCCCGTATAAAAGGCTGCACTTCGCGCTCTGC
Source organism: bacterium (assembly GCA_016781525.1). GTDB lineage: Bacteria > Chloroflexota > Chloroflexia > Chloroflexales > Kallotenuaceae > LB3-1. The sequence continues at coordinate 26,747 of JADDQE010000016.1, forward strand.
GAACTGCCGCACGGTCTGCCGCAGCATCTCGTGCTCCTCGGTGAGGAACATATCATAATTTGCGGTGAAATCCATTTCATACTCCTTCGTCAAACAAGGCAGCTTTCGTCCCTGGTGTTGACCCTACAGTAGTGATTTATGACCAAGGCTCAATGGCTTCTTTAACAGGTATCACGTCCCACCACGAGCAGCTTGCCTATAGAAAGATGGCACGGCGGCCGACATGCCAAGCGCTGCCTACGGCGGATAGTTGCCAACCGCTGACCACCGCGATTGTTCGTATCAACGAGCCATGCTGATCGGGGACGTGGGCAGCGACCGCCGAGCGCTCAATCTGCCTGGCGAGTAGGGGTCGTTGCGCCGCATACCCATACCTCGGCTGCCGCAAACCGCTCAACGTCCGCGCCACTCCGGCTTACGCTTTTCCACAAACGCGCGGGTGCCTTCTTGGGCATCCTCCGTCGCAAACAGCTCGGCAAAGAGGCCGGCCTCATACATGTTGGCATCGTCAAGCGCCATGTTAAGGCCGCGATTCACCGCCTGCTTGATCGCGGCTATGCTCAATGGCGGCAGACCTGCCAGGCGCCCCGCGAGCTGTCGTGCCGTATGTAGCAGCTCTGCCTGCGGAACAATCTGCTCGACGATCCCGAGCCGCAATGCCTCGGCGGCCGTGACGCGCTCCCCGGTCATCATTAACAGCTTAGCAATGCCCGGCCCCGCCAATCTTGCCAAACGCTGTGTTCCACCCCACCCAGGCAGGAGGCCCAGCGTGACTTCAGGGAGGCCAACTAGGGCAGAGTCGCTGGCGAGCCGAATATCACAGGCGAGCGCCAGCTCAAGACCGCCGCCGAGTGCAAAACCGTTAATCGCGGCAATGATGGGCTGCCGCAAGTCACCCATCGCTCGCGCGAGGTGATGCGAGCGTATCGCAAGCTGGCGTGCAGCGGCCGGGCTTTGCAGCTGCGCAAGCTCGCCGATATCGGCGCCCGCCGCAAATGCGCGCTCGCCTGCCCCGGTTAATACGATAACTCGAACACTTTCGTCGCTGCCGAGCTCGTCAAACGCCGTGTTGAGCTCGCGAATTACCATTTGGTTCAGGGCATTCAGCTGCTTGGGACGGTTCAGGGTAAGCGTCGTGATCGGGCCATCGCGCTCGACCAGGATCGTCTCGTACGTCATCGAGTCACTGTTCCTCAGATACGATGCAGGGCAAGTCAACGACGCGCGGTGGATCCACCGCGCGTGCTGATTGGGCTGCGAAGCAAGCGCTCTCGCTCACCGGCTGCACCGAGGGCTGGGCGCCCGGCAGGCGCGACCAGTCATCCCAATCTTGCTGATCTCCATCGATCAATCTCCGTAGGATTCCTTTGGTCTGCCCATTATAGCACCGGCCACCACGGCCCTGCAACTTTAGCTCTACATAATATGGTGCGGCGTGGCGTTACCCGCCCGCGCTCTCGAATGTCGTGACCTCCATGGAGTTAATGAAATTGGCGTGAACATCGCCAGGAATCGCTTGTGCCGACCGGCGTGTAATCGCGTAGACGGCCTTGACGTCGAGCTTAGAGGTGCGATCCGCGTTAAGCAGCCCATTGGACTCCTGCTCAGTGTCGGTGAGCTGTGTGTAACAAAAACCGGCGATGGTCGGACAGTCAAGAATTGCACTCATGAGCTCGTCGTACTTTGCAAGAAACGTAGTCGTATCACTGACCGTCCCATAGCCGTACCAGCGCTCGCCCGACTTAGGCGCGAAGGCGATACCGCCGCACTCGGTAATCATGATTGGCTCGTGCCGGCGAGTATAGTCCGGCAACGCGATAGTGCGGTAGTGCGGCTGGATTTCACGAACGGTTCGCGCGACGGCCTCGGGCGAGCCATAGCGCTCGCGGATCACCTTGCCGTCAAGCGCGTAGTCGTGGATGCCCCAAACGTCGCTCGCGATATGCTCCCATCCGTCGTTACCGATCACCGGCCGCGTGGGGTCGAGCGCCTTGGTGAGGTGGTAGAGACCACGCACGAAATTCTGCTGCGCTGGATCACGCTCGAGATTTGGCACGCCCCAGCTCTCATTAAGCGGGACCCAGGTGACAATACACGGATGGCTATAGTCGCGGTGGATGACCTCAATCCATTCGCGTGTAAGGCGCTCGATTGCCGTCGGCGCGAAGACATACGCGTTTGCCATCTCACCCCACACCAGGAGTCCAAGTCGATCACACCAATACAGGAACCGCGGATCCTCCACTTTTTGGTGGATACGCACGCCGTTGAAACCAAGTGCCTTGGTCATCTCGACCTCGTGGCGCAGGGCATCCGCACTGGGAGCGGCGAGCAACGACTCGGGCCAGTACCCTTGCTCGAGCACCAGCCGCAGGTAATACGGCCGGTTGTTGAGCAAGAAGCGACCATTCGCAACTCCCACGCTGCGTAGTCCTGCGTAGCTGCGCGCGCTATCCAGCACCTGGTCTCCGTCGAGAAGCGTAAGCTCGGCGTCCACCAGGTTCGGATTGGCAGGCGACCAGAGCACCTTGTCGCGGCTCATCGTGGTATGACCAGTTTCCAGCGCGATCTCGCGGCGCAGCTCACGTCGGTCCAGGATGTAAATGTCGTTGGCGAGCGTCACGTCCTGCAGAGTGAGGCGCACCCGTAGCTGGAGTGTTTTGGTAGGCTCGCCGCTTAACCGGATCTGCAGCCCAAGCATGCCACGGTCGAGGTCGGGCGTCCAGCGCAGGTTCGTGATGTGCAGCGTGCCGACGGGCTCGAGCCATACCGGCTGCCAGATGCCGGTCGTCCGGTAATACCAGATGCGGTGCGGTTCCGGCTGCCAGTCCTGCTTGCCACGTGGCTGCGCAAGGTCGGTTGGATGATCTTCCGCCCGCACTACGACTATCTGCTCCGAGCCATCATGGCTCAACGCCTGTGTAATATCGGCAGTAAACGGCGTATGGCCGCCCTCATGCTCGGCGACCAGCTGCCCGTTTACCCAGACCTGAGCCTGGTAATCTACCGCCCCGAAGTGAAGCAATAGGTGTCCGTTTTCGCTGCCTTCGGGTGTGGTAAACGTACGCCGATACCAAACAACCGGATGGTAGGACGGATCATGGATTCCGCTCGCGCGTGACTCCGGTGGAAAGGGAACAATGATGTCGCGATCAAACACATCCGAGCGGGTAGCCCAGCCTTGATCAATCCCAACGTTCTGGTCGTCATATGCGAACTGCCACGTGCCCGATAAGTCGGTCCATTGTTCGCGGGTTAGTTGAGGTCGTGGATGATTCTCAGCGTGATGCACAGCTTCCTCCTACCTGGCCTAATCGCGTCAGCAAACGCGATACTTCGTTGAGCGCCCCGGCTGCCTATTGTACTTCAGCTTGCCGCCAGTGCCGCAGCGGCGCGGGTGGTATTTCATCCAATTATTCGCCTTGCACAAGCTGCTACTATAGCAGAAGGCCTCTGCTGAGCTTTCGACGGAGAAATCGACGATAGGAGAATGCATCTATACCCCTGGGATCAACGCCGTGTACCAGGACTCGGCGGCCTGCCTTGTACGCGACGGGCAAGTAATCGCCGCAGCGGAGCAGGAGCGCTTTACGCGGATAAAGCACGGCAAGCGCCGCATTCCGTTTGCTACATGTGAGCTGCCGGTCCATGCGATCGACTATTATCTCCGCGAAGCAGGCATTGTGCTGTGGGCTGTGCATCACGTGGCGTACTGGTTCGATCCCTTTCTCTTGCTTGGCCGCTACCGCGACGACGCGACGATAACGCTGCCGCTCGAGCCCAGTGCGTATCCAATACCGGCTGAAGTGTTCTCTGGATATAGCGTATGACGCCGGCTTATAGCAGCTGAGCAAGAGATACAATACAGGAGATATATGTTCCGGTACGGAAAGTTAGCGACTCAGAGTGTGGCGACGCTGCTGGACCAGTTGCGTGGGCACCAGCAGGCGCCTGACCGGCTGCGTGATTTTGAGGCAGATGCCCAGCGGCAGACAGAGCGGTATGGCCTGCTCAATCGCCGGGTGCTTGGCGTGCGCATGGTCGACGTTAATCTGATTGTGGGGTCTGTTGGACGCGCGGCGGAGTTTAACGCTAACTTCCAGCTGATCATTAACGACGGAGTTGAGCGAGCACGTTTGGAGCGCGTGTTGAAGGCGATGCAAGCAGGCGAAGGACTCCCTCCCGTCGAGCTATACCGCTTACGACGCGATTACTACGTGCTGGACGGGCATCATCAGGTGGGTGCGGCATGTCTCCAAGGCATCGAAGCGTTGGAAGCAAATGTAACCCTGTTTATTCCTAGTGGTGATCCCGAAGCCGTACAGCTTTTCCATGAGCGCCGAGCCTTTGAGCATGCTACGGGACTGCAGAATATTGGTGGTGCGCATCCTGTCACCTATCGCCGGTTTCTCACCGAGGTACATGCGTATCGCCGCCAATTGGCCGAGCAGGAGGGGCAGGCGATTGATTTGGTGTATGCGGCACGGCTTTGGTATGCCCGCGTCTTCGTTCCTGCGTTCGGGGCCTTGCGCGGCGCGAATCTGCAGAGCTTCTATCCCATGCTGCGCCACGCCGATATGCTCGCGTTATTATTCGCGCAGGAGCGGGCGGTGCGGCGTCAACAGTCGGGCCCTGCGGGCGAGCAGGCCGGCCCAGGACCGGAGGAGTTTTCCTTGCGGTAGCGTATAGCGCGACTCAGTAACGTTCTCAGCTTAAAGTTCAGCTACGCCTGTTGGTGGCGGGGTGAAGCCTGGATCGGCTACTGGGGTATCCGTTTACCGATAATCAATATTCACAAAACACACGTAACCATCCAGACTAAGCGTAATCATTTGAGCGCAGCGAGAATTTCCGCGCAATGCATCCACGTTCGCCAGCCCTCGCTCTCCTCGTCGTACGCCCACCAAGCTGCAAGAACGGCCTGTGCAAGGCTCCAGCAGCGTAGGCGCTCGCGATCGAATGCCAGATCTGCGGCGAGTCGGTCTAGGCGGCGTCGTAGCTTACGGGCGGGATTAGGCACGTCGAGGAAATGCGGTACGGGGTTGCGAACCAACGCGCCGACTTCGTACTCGCGCTCACCTACAACACCCTTGGGGTCGATTGCGAGCCAAGGCTGGCGCTTGGCGCTGAGGATATTCATGTGATGGAAGTCACCGTGCAGCAACACAGACGGGCCCATCGAGGGCAGGAGGTCTGCAAACAGGCTGCGAGCTGTATCGACGAGCTCCGCTGAGAAGGGACCAGTGCCTCCACCGAAAGCGCTTGGAATGTCGTCAAGATCGGCTGCCCAGCGACTCACCGACGGAAACGGATTTGGTGTAGGAACCGGCCGCCAGAGCTGGCGCATTACTTCGGCTGCGTGCGCAGTCGCATCCTCGTCGTCCTCCACCGTCGCCAGTGACATGCCAGGCTCGATCCGCTCCAACAGCATCGCACCGTGGTCTGGCTCTGCTGCAATCAATCGCACGCTTCCCTGTCCGTCATAAAGACGGAGCGCCGCGATCTCGGTCTTAAGCTCTCCATTCGGGACGCCAAGCTTAAGTACGAGCTGCGTTCCATCTGAATGGGTTGCTGGCGCCACATAATTTATGGAAAGTGCCGGGAAGGGACGTTCGACCGAGATAGCCCAGCGCTCCTCGCATTCCCGGAGTACCTGGGGCAGCCGGTCGAGCCAAGCCCTGCCCGCAGCACCGTATAGATTGACGATTGTACGCGAAAAAGTCTTAGGGAGGGCTTCCATTAACTGCCCGCTTTGATCGGGCTCACCATGCGAGCCAAAAGCTGATCTAGGGCCGCTTGGGGCTCTATGCACAGGCCGGCGTGTACGGCCGACGGTTGAATCACTGTGCTGCGCGGAGCGACGATCCAGCGGAAGCGCTCGGCCTGTGGTAACAGTCCAATTGGTCCTGCTGACGAGCCTCCCGTACAAATTGGCGGAATTAGACTCAGCTGTTCTTCGATCGCGTCTAAATCCAGGTGCGGCGCGAAGCCACTAATCCTGCCCCGATCAATGTCGAAGCTTGACTTCAGGTAACGGCGCGCACGGCAGAAGAGAACGACGCCAACGTTTATGCATTCACCGCGCTCCACTCGTGGGACCACACGGATCACCGCATACTCAAACGCGCTGCGCGTGGGCATGCATGGCCTCCTCTGCGAACCCTCGCGGCGCTGCTATCCGGGTGCGTAGATAGTTTACATAAGCCTGGCGATACTCAGCGGCGTCCGCAAACATGGCCTCGTCACGTAACCAGTCGTCCGGAATGGCCGCTACCACGCGCTCGATCAGGTCAACTGTGATCTTGGGTGCGAGGCTTACGTCAGCCTCCACGATCCCCGTCGCTGCTGGTAGGAGCACATGCTGCTTAACCGCGGGAAAGCGAGTGGTGGCGCGCGCGACATAATCGGTCCACGTATGATGAAAATACAAGGCAGCGCCATGGTCGATGAGCCATAATTGCCGATGCCACATCAGTAGGTTGACGTTGTTCGGCGTTCGATCCACATTGGTGACATATGCGTCGAACCATACAACTTCGGATGCAAGCCTGTGGTCTACTCCCGCCACCGTCAAGGGGTCGAACGCTAGCGCCCCTGGTAGGTAATCCAGTGCTAGGTTCAGTCCCGCGCTCGCTGTGACGAGCGCCTGAATTTCTTCGTCCGGCTCATTCTGGCCCAGCGCTGGGTCAAGCTCAACAAAAACCACTTCGGGGATTGGTAATCCAAGGGCTCGACCGATCTCGCCGCAAATTAGCTCGGCAATCAGTACTTTTGGCCCCTGCCCAGCCCCGCGGAACTTTAACACGTAGAGGCCGTCGTCATCGGCCTCGATGATTGCAGGAAGAGAGCCGCCCTCGCGTAGCGGCGCGACATATCGAGTCGCCGTAACCGTTCTCGGCATAATGCCCGTCCCTCGTGTGTGTCTGCGACCTGTATCCCCGATTTCTGGCAACCGGCGGCATATGATACCGCAACTCTCGTGTGCTCCGCACGGCGGTCGGATTTGCTTTGGTTTGAGACCCAAAAGAAGAGCACCGGCCATAACTGGCTCGGTGCTCTTCTTAGTCTTAGTCGAAGCGTTGCGATTGCAACAGTATTCTACCGATAATCATAATTTAAATACACAAACAACACAAAACACTACAAGCCAGAAGCCGAAGCGACGCCCGGATGATACTGTGCTACAAGTCGGTCCAACAGCGGCTCCAACGGCTCAAGAGGAGCTGACGCCGACTGTTGTCGCAGGGGAGCTTGAGAGATGGCCGGCGCAGGAACACCCCATACGGCTGCAAGGGCTGCGGCGGTTGTCAAGTTATCTGTTTCTTGCAGATGCTTCGCTCGCGAGAGACGGTTGAGAAGTTCTGATGCGGTCATGGCGTGCTCCGTCATGGGAAAGCTTGCTGCGACATGTATCGTCTGTTGTCTGATAACGAGTATATCGCGGCGGCTTACGGCGAAGGGTAGTAAGTAGGAGGAGCCAGAGTAGAGAACTTTATACCCGTGCACCAGGCCATCGATTAGTTTACATAAACGATGTCTCGCATCAGACAAGGACGTATTTCAGCGGCGGCATACTACCCACGGCGGCATAGGCTCGGTGGCTCGGGGAAGGCGCAGATCAGCGCAGGCAGCTACGCGCTGGCTGCTCATACTTGCGAAGCGGGACGCGGCTGATGGCCGGATCCGGTGTTTGCTCCCAAGCGCTGGTGTGTCCCGGTCAGGCCGCCGACGATATAGAGTATGCCGCCAACACAGCTTACCGCCATCCGGATAAGGTAAACGATCATCGACAGGGCGATGACCGAAACAGGTGCAATACCCAGAGGGTTAAGCAGCACGACGAATGTGCCGCTTCGCGCACCGATGTTATTGAAAAAGATTGGCACGAGGCCAACAATGTCGCTGACAGGTACCATAAGCGCGGTGAAGCCAAACGATACCGGCAGGGCGAGGGACCGGATGACCGTATAGTTGAGGCCGATCCATGAGAGCTGATAGGCAAACGACAACAAGATAACCAGCACCAGTGTGCGACGGTTCGTGTACGCCCCGGTTAACATCTGCACGAGCTTGCTGAGCTTGCCGCGCCAATCCGCGACATTCGGGAGTGGAGCACGCATCAATAGCCGCGCAAGGCCGGGTGCAAAGGCGGCTACGTAGAGCCCAGCGGCCGCGACGACGAAGCAGCCGACCGTCGCCCAAAGTACAGCGGGTACAGCTTGGAGTGCAGGGAACGTCAAGCCAAGGGCTACGGCACCAATAACCGTGAGTGCCAGAAAGCCTGTCACGCGCTCAATAAACACGGATGCAAGCGCTATGGCGGGGCGCTTGGTTCGCTGCGAAAGCTGGTACACCCGAATCGCGTCGCCACCGATCATGGTCGGCAAAAAATTATTGAAAAATTGTCCGATAAAATAGGCTTGCACCGCCCACAGGTAGGGCACCGCTTGCCTGCTCCCTTGAAGTACCAGCCACCACTTGAAGGCGCTAAGGAACACACCGACCACCTGCAGCGCAACCGCAAGCACCACTAATGGCCAAACAACAATGCCGCCAAGCGCCACGAGCTCAGCAACATCGACCTGTATTATCAGCCATCCTAACAGGGCAAGTGTTACGACTATGCGTACCAGCCGCCACCATGACCGGCCTCCACGTTGTCTCATTCGTCCATTCCTTTAGCCCAGTCCGGCCATGGAACTGATACGGCGCTTCTCTGCCTTTTGCAAAACAGACCGAGGAGCCTACACGTAGGCGCTCATGCCACCACACATTATACAGAGCGATTACGATATGAGGGCTCTTACGATGCATAGTTGGCCCAGGCACAGGCTCACACAACTCAGCCCGGCCCGAAATCAGGCGTATAGGAATTGTTTGCACTCAGTGCAGACGGGTGATTATAATCCAGCGTTACCTTTTGGGAGCACGTCGAGAACAAAAATTATATGAATGGGCTCTATCTGTGAACCTATATTCAACTCGAAAACTTGAGCGCGTACGGACTGCGCTGCATCGTGGAGCTACTCTGCCTTTGCTGGTTCTATGTGGCTTCGCGTTGCTGTTGATGTGGCGGAGCGTGCTCGGTGATATTTTTCTGCCGCTAGACATCGTGCCGCACCAACATCCTTGGCGCTTCTCGTACGAGCGCGTGCCCGTTAACAACCCCATCAACAGCGACATAATTCAACAGGTGTATCCACGGCGTCAATTAACGCGGCTCATCGTAAGCCAGGGAGCATGGCCGCTATGGAACCCGACAATCCTAACGGGAACTCCGCTGCTCGCTGACGGTCAGTCAACGTTTTTCTATCTTCCGAGCGTGCTATTCTTGATCCTGCCCCTGGCGCAGGCGTTTGGGTACTACGCAATCCTGCAGGTCGTCCTAGCTGGTGTTGGGAGTTACGCCTTTGCACGCCGGCTCGGCCTCGACCGTGGGGCTGCCACACTCACCGGTATTTGCTACATGTTCAGCGGCTACGTACTCTCATGGCTACAGTTTCCGCACCACAGCGGCGCAATGGCAATGCTTCCGTGGTGCTTCTGGGCGATTGAACGGGCATGCCAGGGAAAGCGTTGGGCCCACTGGGCAGCCGCTGGGGTTGTGTTGGCCTTGCCTCTGCTGGCGCACATCCAGCTGTCGTTTTATATCTATGTCGGTACTGGCTGCTATCTCCTTGCCCGGGTCGTCGAAATGCAGCCGTGGAAACATCGCTTGTCGCTTATGCTTGGATACGGACTTGCCGTGGTGCTCGCGCTGGCGCTCAGCGCCGTACAGTTGGTTCCGCAAGTTGCGCTTTCAGCTGAGGGCCAACGTGGCGATGAAGTCACCGAGGAATACACTGCATCTACGCAATTTGTAAGCATTCTACGCCTTATGTTTCCACTGATTGGCGGACAACCACGGGCCGTGGAGCCCCAATGGGGACCCGAACTGCTGCAGGCGCCCCAGCCCTACGCGGGACTCGCACCACTTGGCCTCGCCGTAGTTGCGGTTCTGCTCAGTCGTCACCGTGCCACTACAATCTTTACCATGCTATCGATCGGCGCATTAGCTCTCGCATTACGAACCCCGCTGCTCCAGGTTTTTATGACGCTGGTCCCCCCCTACCGTCAGTTCACGGATCACAACCGGTGGTACGCGTTGTGGGGCTTCACGATTGCGGTGTTGGCGGGCCTCGGTGCGCAGGCGCTGGTTGAGCGGGGTAGGCGCTCCCGCGTACCTCCACTTTGGACACGCCATGTTAATCGAACAGTGCTGGCGATAGTCATCCTTAGCCTCGCTACCTGGACCTGGCAGCATCTCGCACTGTTTACGCCCCAGTCGCGCTATGGCGAATACATCACGCTCATCCGCCAGCATCCGCTGACGCCAGTTGCGTTGTTTGCGGTCTGCTCCGTCGTGGTCATCGCGGTTCTTGCCAGCCGTCGAGTTCCACGTCTGCTTGCTTGGGCCATGACGCTGACAGTCGTTGTCGCCGATGTCCTTTGGTATGGAGGAAACTACAATACGACTACCAACCTGTCGCTATACAACCCCACGACCGACCTCGTCGCCGGACTCGCAAGCGAGGCCCCGGTCCCTGAGAAGCCTGAGCTGTTGTATCCCCCGGCGCGCCAGCTCGCCTTTTTTCAATCGCAGCCCAAGCCGTTTAGGATCATGGCTGGAGATTACCCGGCCCTCCAGCCCAACTTGGCGACCGCCTATGAGCTCGAAGATGTGCGCGGCTACCAATCGCTATATCTCGCTCGGTACAACCGCTTGGCACGCTTGATCGACGGCAAGGATTACACCGAGGCAGCCAATGAGGGCGGAACGAGCCTGCGCCCCTACTTTACATCGGCGTACAGTCATCGTCGGCTGCTCGACATGCTGAACGTTCAATTTATTTTCTTCCCGCCTGGCAGCAAGAATCCACCGCTTTATGAGCCGCTGCAGCTGGTTCATCAGAGTGACGAGGGCACGATTTACCGCAATCCGCAAGCGCTACCACGCGCATGGCTCGTCCATTCGGTTGAGACGATAGCGGATGATACTGCTCAACTCGATCGGATGGCCCGGGATGATTTTGATCCGGCAACTACGGCGGTTGTATCCGCAGCGCCGCCTCCGGTCGGCCAGCTGTCGACAGCGGACCGTGTTGAGGAGCTTACCTACGAGCCAAATGCCGCTCGTATTCGAGCCACAACCGGATCGGCCGCCTTGCTGGTGCTCTCGGACGCCTACACAGATGATTGGCGTGTTACGGTCGACGGCACGCCTGCAACTCTGTATCGCACTAACTATGCCTTGCGAGGAGTATGGCTCCCCCCCGGCACGCACGAGGTCGTGTTCAGCTACCGCCCGGTCGCCTTTATGATTGGGGGAGTCACCAGCGCCAGCACTCTTGGCCTCTTGGTGGTCGCTGCATCATGGTACCATATCTCGAATAGGCGACGTAATATGGGGCAGACAGCGGCTTGACCGTTCGTGCAGCGTAGATCATACGTACAGGGAGGCGGCAGCACACCGCCTCCCTGTACGTAGGTATTGCTCGTTTGCCGCTGTCCCTAGCTCGCGAACAACCGAGCTATTCAGATTCGATCAAGGATGACGACGGGAATCTCGCGGGGCGTCTTTGCTTGATACTTGTTGTAATCTGGCCAAATCGCCGCCATACGATCCCAAAGGCCTTGCCGCTCATCCGCTGTCGCTGTGCGGGCTTTGGCGCGGAATCGATCTGCTTTCACCTGGATCTCGACCTGGGGATGTTCGAGGATATTCAAGTACCACTCTGGATGGTGGTCCGCACCACCGTTAGATGCCACAACAGCGTAACGCTCGCCGTCCTGGGTATAGATCAGCGCGAGGCGCCGCGGCTTACCAGTCCGTCGGCCTCTGGTGGTCAAGATTAGCGTAGGCGCCCCTTTCCAAATGTGTCCATCTTCGCCATTGGTTTCAATATAACGCCGCACGTGCTCCGCAACCCATCCGTGAGGGCTGTCAATCGGCTCTTCCGTAACCGTCATCAATTAACCTCTTTCTGTCAATGCTACTATAGAGCGACTGCGACATAGCACGCTGCGTTCCAGCTCCATGCATCCCGCCGAAGCCCCTACCGCCAGCAAGGGCTTGCGTAATTCGGCAAGGCCCCCTCAGGCTGGATTGGCGCTGCGCCCATCCTTGCGCCGTTTCCTCAACCGGCCCAACCGACGCCCAGGCGCGGGACGATACCTGCGAGTGCCGCGCCACCGCCCAGGCTGGCTCGGCCTCCGTGGTGGCACATGCGGGCTGGGAACTGGTGCGCGCAGCGCACGGACGAGCGTTGTGCCTCCGGCGGCCAGCCCAATCGTGGCAAGTGGCCAGGCGATGAGCCGTGGAAAGCGCGCTGTAATCAGCGACGTCACCAGCAAGGTCCCGCCGATGGCAGCGCCCACCAACCGTTCCTGGTGCTCCAAGGTACTGCTACCTGCCGCCCCGAGTGCCGCGCTGATTCTCCCGACCCGCGCGCTGCTGGATGCACTACCATGCTGGACTTCTTTACGCGCCCTGCGTTCTGCACGCGTCTCAGGGCGTACGGGTATCGCGCGAGTATGGCGTCGCGGTCCGCCAAGCCGGATCTCACGCGCATCCGCCAGATCCTGGAGATACATCGCCTCCATCGCCGCCCCAAACGCCGCATCTTCCGCGACCAGGTTGATCTCCCAATTCGTGACGAGGCCGGTCACGTTCAAATTTGTAGAACCGATGCGTGCCCACCAGCCGTCGGCAATCGTGGTCTTGGCGTGCATCATAAGTCCGGCGTATTCCCAGATGCGAATACCGGCGTCGAGCAGTGGACGGTAGCCCCAGCGCGAGAGCGCGCCGACGACCGGTAAATCGTTGGTCGCCGGCAGCAAGATGCGCACGTCGATCCCGTCGCGGGCTGCCGCAATCAGGGCTTCGCGCAAGATTGGCAATATGAGAAAATAGGCGTCGGCGATCCAGATCCGCTTTTCGACCCCGGCAAGCAGCACCTGTAACATGCGCAGCATCCGCTGCCGTCCAGGCTCTTCCGCCATGACGCGTGCCGCCGTGGAGCCCGTCAAGAGCATTTCGGCAGTAGTCGGAAGTTCCTCGTCCGGCAGTGGCGACCCAGTCGTCGCCCAGATCGCGGCGAAGGCGTGCTCAAGATCGGCTACGGCTGGGCCGGTGACACCAACTGCCGTATCACGGTAGGGCAGACCCGTCATGGGCGAACGCTGCAACCACGGATCAGCGATACAGACGCCGCCAACCGAAGCATACTCCCCGTCTACGGCCACCAGCTTGCGGTGATCACGCGAGACGGCATGAAGTGGTGCGCCCACCCCCAGCGGGTTGGCCACGCGCACGTCGACCCCCGCACGTCGAAGGTCTTGCCAAAAACGCCCAGGAACGTCCCAGGAGCCATACCAATCATATAGAACCCGCACCTGCACGCCAGCCGCGGCACGCTCGGCCAGGGCATCGGCGAAGCGGCGCCCGATATGGTCAGACTTGAAGATGTAGTTTTCGAGATGCACCCAACGCCGCGCACGACTAATTGAGGCAATCCAATCGTCGAAGGTATCCGGTCCATTCTGGAGTAGCGTCAAGCGGTTACCAGGACGCAGCTGTGAACCGCTCACACGGCGCAGCGCTCGGGCTAGACCCGCCTCGTGCGGGATCGCTAGCTCTGCGTCGTGCACATCGGAAGGAGAAGCTTGCATTCCATGCGCTGATTTCATAGTGCTAATAGTACGCGATGATTGCACGAATGTTGCGCGGTGTGACCGCCGGATCCTGGCGCGAGTCCATCGACGTGCGTTTGTGGTCGAGATCGCAGCCGGATCGAGGTTAGACCAGCGCTTGCCGGGATCCCATGCAATCCGAGCTATCTCCGCGACCCTAGCCGTGCTATCAACGCCCGCGCCAGCTGTCGACGGTTTTACACGTGGGCAATGTATCGCTGGCACATCAACGCCAGCACCTCGTCGCCGGGAGTATCCCAGAGCGCCTGATTGAAGATTTCGACCTCGATGGGGCCATGATAGCCAGCCGCATCCACGGCGCAGCGGAGCCGCCGGATCTCGATCACCCCATCACCAATCATGCCTCGTCCGAGCAGGAAGTCGGGGGGCGGCACGACCCAGTCGTTGGTATGAAATCCCAGGATTCGGCCTTCAGCACGCTTAATCTGTCGGTAGACCTCGGGATCCCACCAGACATGATACACATCGATTGCAACGCCGACCTGCTGCTGATCAAACTGCTCCGCTATATCCAGCGCTTGACGTAACGTAACGATTACAGATCGATCAGCGGCAAACATTGGGTGTAGCGGCTCAATCGCGAGCTTCACACCGCGCTCCTGTGCATAGGGCGCCACCGCCGCAATACCATCCCGTACCATCTCGCGCGCCGCCCCAATATCTTGATCGGGTGCAGGGCCACATACCAGCACTAGCACGCTGGCACCCAGCTCCGCGGCCTCCTCGATTGCCCTGCGATTATCGTCGATGCGTGCCTCGCGCTCTGCTGGCGTTGCCGCAGGAAAAAAGCCTCCCCGACATACGCTTGAGACTTGCAGCCCGGTGCTACGCACAATCCGAGCGCTTTCCGTCAGGCCAGCTTCGGCTACTTTATGGCGCCACAGCCCGATGCTCGGGATACCCGCGCGGACGCAGCCATCAACGGCCTCAAGCACGCTCCAATTTTGAGTCGTCGCCTGGTTTAGACTCAGGCGCGAAAGGTCGGTTAATGGCTGCATTTGAGCCTCCTAGACTATCCCTGCAACCGCCAATATACGGCGCATTCGGCGTGTAGCTTCTTCCGGATCGACAAGGATGCCGGCTTGATCGGCCAGCATAAAGAGCTCGGCAAGGTGGACAACGGGCCGTGCGCTCTCTTGGCCGCCAACCATCCGAAAATGCTTCTGGTGGCCGTTGAGGTAGGCGAGAAACACGACGCCGGTTTTGTATGAGTACGTGGGCGGTTGAAACACGTGGCGCGACAGGGGCACGGTAGGTGCCAACACTGCTTCGTACGTGTCCCAATCGCCTGCGTCGAGCGCCGCAAGTGCGGCGGATGCTGCGGGAGCAATAGCGTCGAATATCCCAAGCAGAGCATGGCTATGGCCCTCCGAGTCACCCCGAATGAGCTCGGCGTAGTTGAAATCGTCTCCCGTGTACATGCGAACTCCGTCGGGCAGGTGTCGACGCATCGTGACCTCACGGTCCTTATCCAATAATGAGATTTTGATACCGTCGATCTTGGATGCATGGTCGTTGATGATTCGTAGGCAAACATCCATCGCCGTGTTCAGGTCGCGCGAGCCCCAGTAGCCTGCAAGCGCGGGATCGAACATATCACCCAGCCAATGCAAGATCACGGGCTGAGTCACCTGTGACAATATACGTTCATACACCCGCGCATAATCATCCGGCCCTCGGGCACAGGCTGCCAGCGCACGACTCGCCATCAGGATAATGCGACTGCCAACGCCGTCAACAAAACTGCACTGTTCTTCATATGCAGCCTCAACATCGGCGAGCTCCAACGCCGGGTGTGGCGCCAGATGATCGGTACCAGCACCACACGCCACAGTTCCACCGACAGTCCGTGCGTCCGCCACTGAGCGGCGAATCAATTCTTTGGCGGTTTCCCAGCTGAGGCCCATTCCCCGCTGGGCAGTATCCATCGCTTCGGCTACAGCGAGCCCAAGCGACCACAAATATGAGCGGTATTGGAGGGTCGTGTCCCAGTCAATGCGGGAATGGGCTATCGGATCGACATCGGCCAGCGGATCTGCAACCACGTGCGCCGCGGCGTAAGCAACGCGCATCGTAATTGGCACGTGCGGCGGGTGAAACTGCGACGGCGCTCCTGGCCGGTATGCCAGGAGCGTTCCGTCAGGTCGTGGCAATAGAAGCGGTAGTGTCATGATTGTCCTCTCCGAGGGTTAGAACGGGCACGTCGAGCCAGCAGCGCTCGCGCCAGGAGCGCAGCGCTAGCTCGGCAAGTTGTACGCCTTTCGCTCCTGCTAGCAGATCGTACGGGAACGGCGCATCGCAGGCGACATGACGTAAGAACAGTTCCCATTGCACCTTAAAGGCGTTATCAAAGACCTGATTGTCGGGCACTTCCTGCCAGTCATCCCAAAAGTTAAGGGGATTTGGAACGTCAGGATTCCATATGGCTCTGGGGGTATTAACTCGCTGCTGCGCACGGCAGCCGCGCAATCCGGCAACAGCGCTGCCCAGCGTGCCGTCTACCTGAAGGCTGAATAGTTCGTCCCGATAGACGCGGACTGCCCATGAAGAATTGATCTGCGCAATGATGCCGCCCTCAAGCTCGAAGGTCCCATAAGCCGCGTCATCAGCGGTCGCCTTGTACGGCGTGCCCTGCTCATCGAAGCGTTCGGGAATATGCGTTGCCCCGAGGCACGAGACTGCCTGCACTCGCCCGAAGATATGTTCGAGCACGTACTGCCAGTGGCAGAACATATCGAGAATGATCCCGCCGCCCTCTTCCTGGCGATAGTTCCATGATGGCCGCTGCGCGGGCTGCCAATCGCCCTCGAAGACCCAGTAACCAAATTCGCCGCGCACCGAAAGAATGCGGCCGAAGAAGCCGCTATCGACGAGGCGCTTGAGCTTGAGTAAACCGGGCAGCCATAACTTGTCCTGCACGACGCCGTTCTTCACGCCAGCCTTGCGTGCACGTCGGGCGAGGTCGAGAGATGTTTCTACATCAGCGGCTATGGGCTTCTCGCAATAAATATGCTTGCCGGCAGCAATCGCGGCGCGTACACTCTCTGCTCGGCGTGTTGTAGTTTGAGCATCGAAATATATCTGATCGTCAGCGGACTTCAGACAGCTGTCAACATCTGTGCTCCATCGCTCGATACTATTCGCGCGTGCTAATGCCGCCAATTTGTGCTCGTTCCGCCCGACCAAAATCGGATCGGGCACCAGACGATCGCCGTTGGGAAGTAATACGCCGCCTCCTTGGCGAATAGCCACGATCGACCGTACGAGATGCTGGTGCGTGCCCATGCGGCCGGTCACGCCGTTCATGATGACACCAATTCTCTGTTCGCCCATACAATGTCCCCTTGAGTACATGAGCATTGCGAGTGGTAGCTCAACCATCAGTCAGATGTTAACTTAAAATATCATGACGCGTGGTAGCTGTCGCTAAGCGTGGAACAGTGGTCGGCCGCGAGGAGCGGGATTATGCTGGAACAGGCGACGAATTCAGGAGGAGCTAGCCACCCTCCCCATACATATTAATTAACTTATTTGTGGCTATGTTAAATAAAAACAATTACCAAAGGGGGGACGAGCAGGAAGAGTGGGCCACGCCTGTAGTCCGGGCTGGCAGACGACACCATGACGAGATGATACCTTCGAAGGGGTTGCCGGAGTAGCAACGTTGGCGCAGTTCGACATGAGGGGTTCCTAAGAAATGGACAACCAGGGTGCGACTCCGGCCGTGTCGTTCACCACCCGGAGCTGTTCCAAGGAGCGGCGCGACGAATCGACTGCGCAAGCTGTCCTCGGGACCCTACAGCTTATCGACCGCTGATAGTGACTTTGGCAGTAACAGCGAGAACGGCGATTCTTTTCGCCGTCGTTGCCGCGGCTACTCGTGTTTTCGGACGATTGCTTCCTCGCCGATCATTTCCACAACCTGCCGACCATCTTGCTCGACCCACATACCGCAGGTTCCACCCCCGCCGCTCAGGTCAAGCTCCAACGGCGTTCCGTCCATCCGCAGCGCTGGATGATAGAACTGGGCGACTTGTTCAGCAGCGCCCTCGATGTAGTGCCCGATCAGGGCCCGGCGAAACCGGTCAGGCGTGGTGTTCGGAAAGCTGCCGTGGACCAAGGCGCCATTGAAGAAGAGCACATCGCCGGCGGCCATAATGACTGGACGCACCGCGTGGTCCCGCGGCAACGGAACCGTCACATCCGTAAAGCTTACACTCGTATCGGCTTTTGCAGTGCAGAGGAGCGGCCACGTATGGCTACCCGGCACGATCTGCATGCAGCCATTCGCTTCATCGCTATCGTCAAGTGCCAGCCAGGCAGCCATACATGTGCCTGGCTGGGCTCGGAGATAGAAATTATCCTGATGCAGCGCCTGGCCGCGCGCTCCTGGAGGCTTGAAGTACAGCATAGTCTGCACGGCATACGGTTCGCGCCCTAGCAGTGCCGTCAGACAGCGGTTAAGTCGGCCATCCAACACCCACCGCAAGGAACGCTCATCCCAGCGATGCATATGGATCATTCGCGGGTAACGCTTGAGCGGATCGCCGTTCTTCGTATCCGCACCAGTCAGGTCTCCTGGATACGACCCGTGCTTCCGTAACGTCATGTAATGCTCGCGATACTGCGCGATCTCATCGGAGCTGAACAGCTTCTTGACGACGACATAGCCGTTCTCTTGATAGAAGTGCTTGTGTTGATCAGTTATCATGGCACCGCTCCCCGCACGCAACATTGGGCACTAATATAGCTAAGTACCCGACATTGTTGCATAGTAGCATATTCGAGTTTGAAGGGTGTCTCGTGTAGCGGAGATTCAGTCAAATGGGCATGGTAGTATCTAGCATGCGACTACGCGCCGCTATGGCTCCTGTCATGCAGGGAAGCTACGAAAGCAGCTCCAACGAAGGACGGGTGCGACCACACCGATTGCGCTACCCGCTCAACATCCTCGGCTGCACTGGCACTATCGCATTAGGTCAATGCGCAATCCAAATCCATAACGTTTTCTTCTGCTCCGCGTCACCCGCAAGTGTAAAACCGTAGGCGTGCGCTTATGGTCAGCTCCCTTTATTGGCATGACCCTTGATGCCGAGGCAGCCAATGTTAGTAGGAGTACACATATGGCAACATTTCCCCAATCGCACCAAGACCTCCTCAACACGCAAGTTGCAGTGCTAGCCACGCATGGACACGACGACTATCCGCAGGTCACGGCGCTCTGGTTCTTGTTCGACGACGACGGTCTACTCAAGCTGTCGCTCAATACTACCCGTCAGAAGGTGAAAAATCTCCAGGCGCATCCCGAGTGCACGCTCTTTATGCTGGATCCGGCAAACCCGTATCGAACGCTTGAGGTTCGGGCACGCGCGGAAATCGCGCCGGATGAGGACTATGCGTTTGCCAAGAAGCTCGGTGCCAAATATGGTGGTGCTGATGTAAGCGCAAACGACGGTCCCGGCGAGATACGGGTCGTCGTAGTGCTCCGGCCGGTGAAGATAAATACGTGGGGGAGTTAAGCATCGATCCTTTCTCGGCACCAATCAGATTGGGTAGCTAGAGCTGCTCGCACCTGAAGCTAGACCTATGCGCTGGGCCAAGCTTTCCGATACAATAAAAGGTCGGCACATAGCTGCGTTCATTAGGTGGTCACCCTCATATGGCTCAATCTTTAACAATCGAGGCCGCGCTAGACGCCTGGCTTGCCGACGTAGCTGACATGCGCAGTGTTCAAACATACAAATCCTACGAGTATGCGCTGCGCTCGTTTCGCAGCTGGCTCCAGGTTCACGCATCGGATGCAACGCTGGCAATGCTTGACGTGGCCCTCCTGCGTGCTTATGTTCAGTCATTGCTCAACCGCCACCTCGATGCACGAACTCTCCATCAATATGTGGGCGTTGTAACCCGATGGCTGCAGGCGCTGGCTGACGGCGGTGAGGTCGCCGGCATTCCTAATCAACGTGGAAAGCTATTGACGCCGGCTGGCGTTCGCACGGTACTCGAGCAGCTGCTGCCGCGGCTCCAGCCTGCTGTCGCGCCCCGTGTTCCCGATCTGCGACGCCTTCCCCTGTATTACCACGAGCAGCTGCAGGCGACTCCGCCGCCTGCTCCCGGCGCAAAACCGTCAGAGCAGCGTGGCTGGCTTAACCTCCTGCGTAACCGTGCGCTCGTCGTCACCCTCTTCTCGACCGGTGGCCGTGTGAACGAAATCTTGAGCATCGACGTCAAGCTTGTGCGCCGCAATGGACAGGTCGGCGATACAGTGCGCATCACCGGCAAGGGACGTAAGCAGCGCCCGGTTCATCTTAACGCGGCTGCTCGTCGCTGGCTTGGAGAATATCTCATCGCGCGCGACCCGTACTTTCCCGGCGCCAAGGCCCTTTTTATCTCGCACGGCCCACGCGGTAAAGGGGAACGGCTATCCGACGTGTCGGCCTGGAAGATCGTTAAAGAGGCCGCGGAGGCGCTGGCCGAGATTCGAAGCGTCGAGGGGGCGGAGCCCGAGGAGATTAAGGCGCTGCTGGCAGTCTCACCGCACTCATTGCGGCACTTTCTGGCCCAGGCCATGCTCGACGAAGGCGCTGACTACAAGGACCTTACAGCGGTTTTGGGTCACAGCTCCGCCGTTGTGACCGAGCAGTTTTATGCGCGACTGGGTGATGAACGGGTCATGGAAATTGTAGAAACGTTCGCCCCTGAGCCGGCCGCAGCGTTCCGCAGCAGCGACGAGCGTACGGAGTGAATCGACTCCCGTCGCTGGTACGTCCTGGCGTTATGTTGACCCGTTACTTGTCGGGCTCGGATTGGCGCTCGGCTGACGCGGGCAAGCGATCGGCAAGTGCTAGAATTGCGGCCGTCGCGACCGCGACGATGACACCGAGCCACCAGAACCAGGTGCCGATGGCTAAGCCGATCGCACCGGTAATCCAGATTGCCGCTGCCGTCTTGATACCGTGGACGTCCGTACCACCCTTAAAGATCACTGCACCGCCGAGGAATCCAATGCCTTGGAGCAGTCCCTGCAGGGCACGGCTGAGAGCCGCGGGATCGCTCCCCGATAAATGTTTCGCCAGGAGCATGTACGTCGCGCTGCCGAGGGCAACCATCATCATGCCGCTAACCCCAATCGCCTTGTGGTGTATGCGCCGCTCGTAGCCGATGAGCCCGCCCATGAGCGCGGCGATGGCCAGCCGAATGACGATCAGCGTTGCTCCAAGGGTTTCGGTTTCGTTGATCATTGGACGTCTCCTTTGTTGGCTGACGATGTTGGAAAATAAAGATTATCGGTAACATCTATAGCCAGATATGCGCAGGACGTTCAATATCAAAGTCCGTGCCGAGTAAGAAAATGCCCGCTTGCAGCGATAGTAGGCGTCCCTTTTGGGAGCTATAATTACTGTATGCGTCGGAGCGTACTCGTAACTGGGCTACTATGCCTGGCCCTGGTGACAGCTTGGTTTTGGGCAGGACCCCAAGCCCGAACCCATTCGTACACTCCACTTGGGCCGGGCGATGTGTATGTTGCTCTGGGCGATTCCCTAGCTGCCGGCTTCACCGTGAGTCAACCTACAGATGCGTACGTTGCACAGATCATGGAAGAACTAAGGCGCACGCAACCCGTCGAGGTCCGAAACTTTGCCGTACCCGGGGAAACGAGTGGTACGCTTTTGCGGCGTCAGCTGCCGCAGGCAATCGGCTTTATTCAGCAGCGGCGGGCTGAAGGTAAACGGGTAAGTCCAATCACGCTCGACATAGGCGGCAACGACGCGCGTGGCGTGGAGCAGGCGAGTGACCCGGTACGGCAAAGAACAATCGCAGCGATCGAAGCCAATCTTGGAGCAGCTCTCGACGAACTGATCGCGGCAACAACAACCCAAGAGGGCCAGCGCACCGCCGATATCGCCGTGATGACCTACTATAACCCGTATCCGGGCGATCCCAGCGACGAGACGACACCGGCATACTGGACGGCACAGCTGAACTCTGCCATTACGCGTGCCGCCCTGAGACGTGGCGTCGCCGTCGCCGACGTAGCGACCGCGTTCGAAGGAGGAAAAGTTTACCGCTATACGTATATTGCAACCGGCGACATACACGCAAACTCGGACGGACATCAGCTAATCGCCGAGCGTTTCCTGGCCGCCCTAGGCTATGGCGAGACGCCGTAGATTGTGAACGGGGTAGACCGGGGTTGCGCTTCTCACGCCCCGAAGGGTGAGTACTGATACTGGCCGACAAGGAATGTAAGCAACACAAGAGCAACTACGCCCAACAACGTCAGCCCGTATCGGCGTGCCGCGCTGTCGGGTGCGCGGCGTGCCCGAGCTGTCACGGCCGATACAACTCCCACGGCGACGATACCCAGCAAATAGTGCAGCCAAAACCCTCCAACATAGCCTGCACCAAACGAGACCCAGGCCACGACAATTAATACCACGCCCAGCAGGAACTGCACCGAAGCACTAATCAGATCGGCGCGCAGGACAAGCGCCGTAGGGCCACCTGTACGAGCCATAAAGAGCAACATGCCCGCGGCAACGAGTGTCAGCAGCAGCGTCAGGCTACCAACTCCGTTATGGATCCCAGTTAAGATGCCATACAATCCGTCCATGCATTTGCCTTTCACATACGAATCTCAATACGTTTAACCGCAAGAAAGGCGCACAAACCGTGCGTCTCTGCTACCATTGTAGCATGCGGCGCGGCCTGCATATGGAGGAGCCGCAAAATCATGCCGGCGGCGCGACGCGGATTGAGCTGAGTCAAGATAAGATAAGGAGCTGCATGGGAACAGTCGGATTGCAGTTTGCCGTTATCGTGGTGCTTATGATCGCCAGCGGTTTCTTCGCCGCATCCGAGATTGCCATTGTCTCCGCTCGGCGAGGTCGGCTTGAACAGCGCGCCGAAGCCGGCAGCGGTGGCGCTCGGGCTGCGCTCCAGCTCGCCGCGGAGCCAAATCGCTTTTTGGCAACGGTTCAGGTGGGCATCACCCTGATCGGCGTGGTCGCAGCTGCTTTTGGGGGCAGCGTCTTGGAGCAGCCGCTCCGGGAGTTCCTGCAACCGTATGTAAGTGCTCGGTATGTGCAGCCCCTAGCATTTTCAATAGTGGTGCTGCTGATTACATACCTGTCCCTGATTATCGGGGAGCTGGTTCCGAAACGGCTGGCGTTGCAAAATGCCGAGCTCGTCGCCGCGCGCGTTGCTCCAGTAATGCGCTTCGTATCGACGATCGCAGCACCCGCGGTGTGGCTGCTAGCGATGTCAACGCAGGGCGTGCTTCGGCTGCTCGGACGCGCTAACGAAGAAGAGGAGCAGGTCACCGAGGAAGATATTTTGTCACTCGTACGCGAGGGAACCGCGGGCGGAACGCTTGAGGTAGCAGAGCGGGACCTTATCGAACGTGTCTTTAACTTTACCGACGTCACGGTCCGCTCCATCATGACGCCGCGCACCGAGATTTTCGCCGTAGCCGAGGACCAGCCCCTTGATTCGATTGTGACGCAGGTCATTGAAGCAGGCTTTTCCCGCATTCCCGTCTATCGTGGCTCGCTCGATACTGTGGTCGGTATTTTGTATGCGAAAGATATTCTGCGCGCAACGCAGCTTGCACGTGAGACCGGCGAAGCGCCGAAGCTGGCAGAGCTGCTCCGGCTACCTGTCTTTGTCCTCGAGCACCAGCGCATCACTGCTGTCCTTCAAACGTTCAAGCAAAGCCGTACCCATCTCGCGCTCGTCCTCGACGAATACGGGCAGACCGACGGACTGCTGACGCTGGAAGATGTGCTTGAGCAGCTCATGGGCGACATCGCAGACGAGTACGACGAAGCGGACACAATGGTTGTTCAGCGACCGGATGGATCGTGGCTCGTGGATGGGCTTCTAAGCTACGCCAACGCCGAGCAGCTCATCGGCCTTCCCGCGCGCTCCGAGCTCACGCAGCTGCCCAGCTTCGAAACGGTTGCCGGGCTGCTCCTGGCGCTGCTCGAGCATATCCCGACGACCGGAGAGACCGCGCAGCTTAACGACTGGCATTTCGAGGTAGTGGACATGGATGGCGTTCGCATCGATAAGATATTGATCTACCACCGACCGCTCGCGGATCCCGCCGCTCAGACCGACAGTGCGCTCGCTCTGGGCGGCATCCTGCCGGCCATCGAAAGCCGGCACGAGGCTGCCCAAAAACGAAACGGGCAGGAGTAAGCTCCTGCCCGCTCGTGCATACCGCACAGGTTGTTACTCGGCCGTCTGGTCGTCGTCCGTCTCGGCGGTTGTAGCTTCCTCACCTGCAAGCTCGGGCTCACCCATCTGCTCCTGCTCGGTGATCTTCTCTTCCTCTTCCGCCATCCGGGACGCGGTAATCGTAGCAACAGCCTCGTCCTCAGGTGTTAGCACTTGAACCTTGTCGCCCAGGTTAAGGTCGCGCACATGCAGAACCGTCGTGTAGTCCGTGATGCGGCTAATATCAACCTCGACAGCCTGCGGCAGGTCCGCCGGCAGTGCCTTGACATGCAGCGTGGGGTGGGGCAGTGACAGCACGCCGTCACCGCGCTCCACGAGCGGGTTTTCGCCAATCGCGACCACCGGCACATCCGCCACAACCTCTACACGCAGATCAACAATCCGGAAGTCGACGTGCAAAAACTGCTGCGACACGGGATGTCGCTGTACCTGGCGTACAAACGCGCTCTGTGTACCGCCTGGCAGCTGCAGGTCGATCAAGGCCGTCCGGCCAACGCGGCGATAAACCAGACCAAACTCCTTCGCGTCGAGCTGGAATGTTTCGCTCTGGATGCCCTTGCCGCAGATTGAAGCGGGAACAAGCCCCGTTTTACGCAGGTTCTTGACTTTCTTTCCGGTAATCGCACGTGGCTCAAGCCGAAGTGATAGCTTGTCCATCAGTCTGGCCCTCCTAAAGGCTACTGCTGTTGGAATAGTAAGTTAACAGCCGGGGGATTGTAGCACGCGCCGCCACAACCTTCAAGGCCACACCGCCATTGTCGCTGCCCAGGCACTCGACGCGCTACGTGCTCCCGGGCGTCGAAGCTTTCATGCCACCCAGCGCCTCTAAAGCGTCCACTCGATTGCGCAATTGGCGATTTTCATTTTGCAGCTGATCGAGGTCGTTGCGCAGCGCCGTCAGCGCATACATTCGCACTACATCGTTCCAGGATGGTCGCTCCAATGCCGCAACAGCACGGGCAAATGCCGTTGGGCCGCGCAGCCGGCCGATCGTCCGCGCGGCCTCAGCTTCGACATAGCACGAGGGATCGCCAGCCTCGAAGCGCCGCCAAATTGCGTCGGCCACGGCAGCATCGCCTTTGAAGGCGGATAGGGCCTTGACCACGGCTCGGCGCACCCTCGAATGTTCGATTGAGAGTCCATCCAAGAGCGCCACCTTCGCCGTCTCGCCGCGTACCTCGCCCAAGGCCTTAGCGATCTCCACTCGGACGCCCCAAAAGGATTCGGTCCCCAGGGCCGCCACTAACGCCTCAACCGCCGCGCGGCTGCCATCCTTGGCAAGCTCCTGAGCCGCTTCGATCCGCCCTGCAACCGTCGGGTCCGCGGTTAACTGGTAGGTCAGCAGCTCCAGCGGTCGTTTGAAGTCCAGCGTCTTGAGCACATCGCCATGTAAAACCCAACCACCCTTGGGGTACAGAATTATTATGCTAGCAACGACACCTGGAGGTGCGCAAGGCTGTAGGGAGGCGGGCACGGAGCGGTCTCACCCATCGCGCACGTTGCGTCGTCCAACAATTCGACGCATAGAAAGGTCGTATTTCGCCGTGTCTAGTCGTGGTTAGCAAGCTATCCCACCGCAGGGGTCGCTTGGGGTGCCGTGGATGGCGAGCCACCAACAACATACGGCCAGCCATCGTGGTAGTGAAGTCGGTCAATGCACATCACACGTGGAACCGGCGCCGCCCCTGGTGGCGTTACGCCAAGCGGGTCGCGAGCAAGATCAACCGCGTGGTAGACGATCCAATCCTGGCCAGCCTCGTCGGTAATGATCGAGTTGTGCCCGGGGACCCCCCAGCGCTCGTTGGCTTCCAAGATCGCGCTGTGTACACGACCAGTGACGCTCGCCAGGGGCTCGAAGGGCCCGGTGGCGGACAGCGACCGCGCGACCATGACCGCGTAGGAGCCCTGAGCGCTGAAACAATCGTCCCCGGAGTAAAATAGATAGTAGTATGGATCACGGAAGTGTACGAATGCGCCCTCGACTAATCGCTCGTACCGCCGATCAGAGCAGGGCTCTACCAGAGCAACCGGAGTGCTAGCAGCCGCAAACCGGAGCCGATCGGGACAAAGCTCCTGCACCTTGATCGGCTCGAAGCCGGACCCCCAGTACAGCAACGTTTTACCGCTCTCGGGATCATCAAAGGCCATCGGGTCGATATTGATGAAACCATTTCCGGCGACTAAGGGTGCGCCCGAGTCGACAAACGGCCCAAGTGGATGAGCTGCAGTTGCTACGCCCAAGCACTGCCCCATGTCCGCGTCGGACTTTGCAGCGAAGTACATCACGTACCTGTCGTCGCGAACGTCGACACAGGGCGACCAGAAATCCTGGGTCGTGCTCGCCCAGCCTGGCTTGACCGGGAGCGCCTCCGTGGGCTGACTCCAGTGGACCAGGTCGTCCGACCATGCGACCTGAATGTTTAGCGCCGGAATTGCGCGCGTCGTCTGCGTAGCATAGGCATAGTAGCGCCCATCTGGCGCGCGCAGGACCGTCGGATCGGGAAAATCGTGATCCAGAACTGGATTGCTGTAGCTAGGCACCGAAATCTCCTCTGGCTCAGCGGGATTGTATTTATCATTCAATTATGTCGACTTGCTCCTCAGGCAGTTCGACACGAAAATCCTGACGGAATTTTTGCATACGCTCCTCCCACTCCTGGTCGATCTGCTCTTGGCGCGCCGTACGTGGGCCCCTGGTGGCGAGCGCAATTTGGTCGAGAGGGATTTTGGGCGTACGATCCTCGTACAAGAGCCCGTTGCTTTCCTGGTAGGTGTCCGCGAACTGAGTATAGCAAAAACCCGCAAGCAGGTTAAGCGATCGTACGACTGAAAGCAACGCGGTATATTGTTCGCTAAACTCCTCGGGCGTTTGGCTTCGAGAGTACCCCCAGGTCCGGTTCTGGTCGGCCGAAAAGGCGATGCCGCCAAACTCGCTCAACACGATCGGCTGACCCGCATGGGCGTGCCCTTCCAACGTCAGCAGCCGTCCGCCTGGTCGCTCGCGCTCAAAGAGGCGTCCGAGCACTTCGTCGGAGCGGTAACGCTCTTCGATTGCCGCAGGATCGTCGTCGTAGTCGTGAATGCCGATGATATCGGTCGCGACGCTTTCCCAGCCGTCGTTGCCGATTACGGGCCGAGTGGGATCCATTGTTTTCGTTAGGTGATACAGCGACTGGACGTAGTGGCGCTGCTCCTTGACCTCGGGTAAGTCCGGAATGCCCCACGACTCGTTGAAGGGCACCCACGCAACGATACAGGGATGGCTGAAGTCACGATCAAGCGCTTCCGTCCACTCCGCCGTGAGGCGCTCGACCGAGCGCTTGGTAAAGCGATACGCGCTGGGCATTTCTTCCCAGACCAGCAGACCCAGCGTGTCCGCCCAGTAGAGGTAACGTGGGTCCTCGATCTTCTGGTGCTTGCGGACACCGTTGAAGCCCATAGCCTTGGTAAGCTCCACGTCCCGCCTGAGTGCGGCGTCGCTTGGCGGTGTTATGCCCGTGTCTGGCCAGTAGCCCTGGTCGAGCACCAGCCGCAGCTGCATCGGCCGACCGTTGAGCACGAACTGGTGACCCTGGAGCGCTATCTGTCGCAAGGCCGTATAGCTGAATGCTTCGTCAACCAGCTGTCCGCGCCCAGCCCACAGCCGAAGTTGCACGCGAATGAGTGTAGGCTGTCGTGGGCTCCAGAGCAGCTCGTTGCGGTAGTCGTCGATCCCGGGGTCCGAAAGGGCAATTTGCCGGGATACTTCGCCCGCTACCACAGAGTACGTGTCATCCGCCAGCACCATGTCGCCAACCGAGAGCTTGACCTGGAGTCGCAGGCCGTTTCGCTGTCTCCCGCCAATTTGTGCCTCCAGGCCGATTTGCCAGTTCGGCAGGTCGGGCCTCCATCGGACGCTCTCGATCGCGGTC
The DNA here is from genome assembly GCA_016781525.1 of bacterium. Taxonomy (GTDB): domain Bacteria; phylum Chloroflexota; class Chloroflexia; order Chloroflexales; family Kallotenuaceae; genus LB3-1. The sequence goes on from JADDQE010000016.1 coordinate 54,652, forward strand.
GCCGGTAATCGCTCCATCCAGACGGTCTGCCAGATGCCCGTGGTGCGTGGATACCAGATCGAGTGAGGCTGCAGCATCCAGTCCTGCTTGCCGCGGGGCTTGGCGAGATCGTGCGGATCATCTTCGGCGCGGACGACGATCGTCTGCGGGCCGCGCGAAGTAAGATATCCTGCAATATCTGCCGAGAACGGCGTATGACCACCTTCATGCCAAGTCACGAGAGCATCGTTGACCCATACGGTTGCGGCGTAATCGACGGCGCCAAAGTGGAGCATGAGACGCTCACCAGGCTGAAGTGCCGGCGGCTCGAAGGTTCGCCGATACCAGCAAGCGTGGTAGAACCCGTTTTCGCCAACACCACTGGCACACGTTTCAGGGGCGAACGGAACAGTGATCGTGCGGTCCCATTGGACATCCTGGGGGGACGTCCAGACCGCCTCGGGATCGAGTGCAAAGTCCCACTCTCCGTTTAGTGAAGTCCACTCGCGCCGTTCGAGCTGAGGACGCGGATAGTAATCCAGGTGCGCCATCGCAAAAATCTCCATATGTACCCGAACAGTGTGTCCCGGGAACAGTTCCAAGTTCGACCAAGTCCGCTCGAATCTTCTAGGTCCTATGTGGGTTCCACGCGGCAGCAAGAGATGTGCCAGTTCGGCGTCGACAGCATTGCAGGTCGGCGTCGAGAGCGTGAAGCGGTCAACGTAGCCCGCCGATCCTACCTCCGTTGACGAAAGTAAAAACGTACGGTACGCTCGCGAGGACCAAGAGCGCCGCCGCAGTCTGAGGCGGCCTTGCCCGTCAAAATTGGCACGAGCGCTCGCAGGCAAACGCTGACAATGAGGTCTCCATGCAGATTGGAACCGGGCCAGAACAATTCTTATGGGCCGTTGGGATCGAAGACACGTTTGTTCCGCAAGTAGCCAGCCGAACAGGCCGAGTGTTAGACGAGTACGAGCTAACGCAGCACTATCAGCTCTGGCGCGAAGATTTAGCACTTGCCGCATCGCTCGGCATCAAAACAATGCGCTATGGCTTTCCCTGGCACATCGTCAACCCGGCGCCGGGCGTCTTCGACTGGACATGGCCAGACCAAGTGCTGCCGCATCTGATCCAAGAGCTAGGCGTCGAGCCAATTGTCGATTTTGTCCACTATGGATGTCCGCTCTGGCTTGAGCGCGAGTTTGCAAACCCCGACTATCCAAAGTGGGTCGCCGAATACATCCACGCCTTTGTCGAGCGCTACCGCGGTCTGACCCGCCTTTACACGCCGCTCAACGAGCCGCTCATCACGATCCGCTTCTGTGGCTATACGGGCTACTGGCCCCCCTACCTTCGGGGCTGGCGCGGCTATGTACGCATCCTGATGGCGGTCGCCGAGGGTATGTCGCGCAGCATCGAGGCTATTCACTCCGCGCAGCCGGATGCAGTTATCGTCCAGGCTGAGGCCTCCTCATCCAATGCCTGTGATGACCCAAGCCTGGCAGACGACCTCGCATTTCTCCGCCGCCGTCAGTTTTTACCGAACGATCTGGTCCTCGGTCGCGTAAACGATGGGCATCCGCTGGCAAACTGGCTGCTCCACCACGGAGCACAGCCACGAACCTTGGAGCAGCTGTTGGCACGACCGCAGGAAATTGATATTGTGGGCGCCAACTTCTACCCTGGGATGAGCTGCTTCAAGCTCGAGAGACACAATGGGGCGGCGGTACGGCGGCGCTATTATGGTGGGCCCGCCGAGTTACGGCATGTCTTGGAGGCATATCATACACACTACCAACGCCCAATGATGATCACAGAGATTAGCACGACCGGGAGCGTCGCGCGTCGCTCGCACTGGATGCACGATTCTCTAGCGGTGGTGCGTGACGTCAGGCAGGCGGGTGTTCCGGTCGTCGGATACACGTGGTGGCCGCTGTTTAGCTTGGTCACATGGCAATACCGGCGCGGCCAAAAGCTCGTCGAGTCGTACCTCGCGCACATGGGCTTGTGGGATCTCCAGGCGCCTCCGGAGGGCAGCCTCAGGCGGGCGGCAACGCCCTTAGTTGACCAATACACCAGCGCCGTTGCTCGTCCACGGGAAAGTATCGGAGACCTTCCAGTGGTGCGATTGGAAGGCTAACGCGGCGGTCAGCAGATCGGCCACAATGCCTGCGTCGCTGCGACAACCACTTGTGGCAAATAATAAAAACCGAGAGATTTGCAAGCATTGCGTGACTGGATTATGATTCGGCGCGGCCCGCATCCCTCACTGTTGCGGCGTCTATAGAAGGTCACTAGTTCGTGGACATTGAATATCTTCAAAGCATCCTCACAAGCCGCGTGTACGACGTGGTACAGGAGACGCCACTGCAGCAAGCGGCGCGTCTTTCCAAGCGCCTCGGCAATGACGTGTATTTCAAGCGTGAGGATTTACAGCCCATCTTCTCATTTAAGCTGCGCGGTGCATACAATCGGATGGCACATCTCGCTCCGCACGAGCGTCAAACCGGGGTCATTACAGCATCGGCCGGCAATCATGCGCAAGGCGTCGCGTTCTCAGGGCAAAAGCTCGGCGTGCGCACCGTGATTGTCATGCCGGTCACAACCCCTGGGATCAAGGTCAACGCATGTCGCGAACGGGGTGCGGAAGTGATCCTGTTTGGCGATAGCTACAGCGACGCCGAAGCTCACGCCTATCAGCTCCAACAGCAGCTGGGTCTCACATTTGTTCATCCCTACGACGATCCGCTCGTCATCGCTGGCCAGGGCACGATTGGACTGGAACTCTCACAGCAAGTGCGCGCACCGCGGTATCACGTCTTTGTGCCGATTGGTGGTGGCGGATTGATTGCGGGCATCGCCGTGTTTCTGAAAAGCATCTGTCCTGACCTCAAGATCATTGGAGTTGAACCCGACGACTCGGATGCGATGTTCCAAAGCGTACAACACGGCGAACGGGTTACGCTATCTCAGGTTGGCATCTTCGTCGACGGTGTTGCCGTGCGCTGCGTCGGCAAGTATACCTTTGATCTGGTACGAAAATACGTCGACGATTTCGTCAAAGTTAGCACTGACGAGGTGTGCGCGGCGATCAAAGACGTGTTCGAGGATACGCGCGCGATCCAGGAGCCGGCGGGTGCCCTAGCCGTCGCCGGGCTAAAGCGCTACACGGCAGACCATGAACTACGAGGAGCGACACTCGTCGCGCTTACGTGTGGCGCCAATATGAACTTTGACCGGCTCCGCCACGTGGCCGAACGCGCGGAAATCGGCGAACGCGGCGAGGCGCTGCTGGCGGTCACGATTCCTGAGCGACCAGGGTCGTTCAAACGATTTTGTCGAGCGGTCGGCCAGCGCAGCATCACCGAGTTCAATTACCGCTACGCGCCGAGAGCTGACGCAGTCATCTTTGTCGGCGTCAAGCTCGAGCGTGCCGAGCAGCGCCGAGAGCTGATCGGTGAGCTAGAGCAGACGGGCTACGCTGTGCTGGACCTCACAGAGAATGAGCTAGCCATCATTCACCTACGGCATATGGTCGGCGGGCGAGCACCCGAGGCCAAGGACGAACGGCTGTATAGCTTCGAATTCCCGGAGCGCCCGGGCGCGCTGCTCCACTTCTTGGAAACAATGGATGAATCGTGGAACATCAGCCTCTTCCACTATCGCAACCATGGTAGTGCGCATGGACGCGTCTTGGCCGGCATTCAAGTGCCAGACAGCGACCTGCGGCGCTTCGAAACCTCGCTGAAAGTCCTCAAGTATCACTACACAGCGCAAAGTGATAATCCAGCATACAAGTTTTTTTTAACTTGACGTGGTGGCCCTGGGTGTGGGTCCGGCAGAAATGATGCGCTGATTGTCTCGCACGACTAGAGCAATAGTACCCTTGCTACCGGGCTCCTTGCTGTGTCAACCGCTACCGCAGCGGTTTGCCACGCTCTCTTGGCTGGCGCTACTGCCCTTGCCACGCCAAAATCACATCCAACGTATCGCGTGCCAGCAGATTCGGATCTATGTTGGCCTGGTTAAGGCTGAGCGCAATTGTGATCCCGGTTGCTGGTATATGCCAAACGGCAGCGCGCGAGCCCGCAATCCCTCCGATATGGCCCAGCACGACGCTCAGTTCATCCGCGCGCTCATCGCCAGTCGGCCCTGGCCCGACCGCGAGCTGCGCCTGCATAACGCCCAGCCCATATTGGAGCTCTGGCATGTCGTACGCCCCACCAGTTTCTACAACCGTTCGCATCTCGGCCAGTGACTGCGCGTTTAGCAGACGGCCGCCGAAGAGCCCGTCCGCAAAAGCTCGCAGGTCGCCGGCGGTTGCCACGATGTTACCAGTAGCAAATACAAAGGTCATCGAGACGTCCGCTCGGTCGGATACGTCAATGTACCCCTGCGCGATCGTTCCTTCGACGGGCTCATACGGGGCGAAGAAGGTATGCCGAAGACCTAAGGGCTCGACGATCCGCGCACGCACCTCCTGAGCCATCGTTCGACCTGTGATTTGCTCGACGAGCATGCCGAGAATCACGTAGTTGGTGCTCGAGTACTTCCACGCGCGAGGTGTACCGGGCTCGAACGCCGCGCCGAGCCGCGCCACCATTCCGACCAACTCATCGGGGGTGTAGGTACGCTGGGGGTTCCGGTAGGCCTTGAGGAAGAAACGCGCATCTTCGAGGTAGTCAAAGATGCCTGACCTATGGCTCAGCAGGTGGCGTACGGATGTCCGGTTGTCCAAGGGGACGATGTCGGGGAGATAGGTACCGATCGGAGCATCCAGATCAATTTTGCCCTCTTCCGCGAGCTGCAGCACGATCACGGCCGTAAACATCTTGGTAATGCTTGAAATATGGACCAACGTGCTCGTTTCCATCGGCCGTTCCGGCGACCGGTCCGCGAGTCCACTAGCGCCACTCCACGGCTGATAGCCTGGGACACTGATGGATAGCGCTGCACCTGGGATCGTTCCATCCGCCACGGTGTCGTCCAACAAGGCCTGCAGGTGCGCAGCAAGTAGGGGATCAAGCGGCTGCGGGCTCGCGGCAATGCTCGGCGATGCAGGGCTCGGTGCTACGCTACCACCTGGGACCAGCGGTAGCGCCACCGCCCCCTGCGCTTCGCCGGATTTGGGCTCGGCGACAACGCCAGGCGCGTTCGTGCCGTCCGTGGATTGCGCCTCGGGCTGACCTACCCCCTCCTTCGCGGTGGGCTCGCCTCTTACTGAGAGAGGCCTCTGCTCGTTGGCATCTTGGAGCGTCGCGGCTCGCGACGCCGGGAGCCGCGACCTGTCGTGGCGCATCGCGGTGGCGCCGGCCGCAAACAGTAAGAGCATCGGGATGAGCAGGCCGAGCCAGCGGCTGGTGGCACGTGGTGGCGAAGGAGGCAGGGAGACCTCAGGAATTTGCTGGGCTCGAGCACTCAAATGGTGCCAGAAGCGGCCGATAGCGCCGCGGCGTACTGGCAGCTCGATCCAGCGATACGATACCTCGACCAACACAGCGACAATTGCCAACCGCAATCCGAATAGCGGGAGGCCATCGATTGGCAGGTCAAGGTGTGGTCGCGTCACCATGAAGACCGGCCAATGCCAGAGGTACAGCGCATACGACCGCAGTCCGATAACCGTCAGCGGCCGCCAGCCCAATACCTGCGCCACGAGGCTGCCACCAGGATACGTCGCTGCAACAATAAGTACCGCTGTTAGAACATCAATCAGCGCAAATCCACCACGGTAGAGCAGCGGATGCGAGGCGGGCACGAAAGCAAAGCAGGCCAGCAAGCCCGTGAGCGCCAAAGCTCCGACGACGTCGAGCAGAGCGAGTCGATTGCCCGCGCGTGCAATGCTCGGCGGCGACCACAGCAAGGCGAGAGCAGCTCCCAATAAAAGACCGCCGGCACGCGTATCAGTACCGTAGTATATCCGTGAAGGGTCAGCACCAGGCCGGTAAAGGGCAGCCATCAGGACGAGGCTAGCGATCGCCGCGGCGAGGAGCAAGAGCAACAGCCCCCGTCGGCGTAGAAGCCGCATTCCAGCGACGAAGATGAGCGGCCAGAGCAGGTAGAACTGCTCCTCGACCGCCAGGGACCACAGGTGCAGCAAGAGCGAGGGCCGCAGGAGCGGATCGAAGTAGGATTGCCCGCTCGCAATGAGATGCCAGTTCATGACGAAGCCGAGACCGGCAAGCAGGTCCGCGGCTAGGTCGGTCCGCTCTCCCTGCAGCAGAAAGCGGCTAATCAACACAACGCCAAAGAGCGTAAACAGCAGTGCTGGCAGGAGTCGGCGAGCCCGGCGCAGCCAGAAGGCCGGCAAGTCGATCTGGTTGTGCGCGTGCCACTCTCTGTGGAGCAGGGCTGTAATAAGAAAACCGCTCAGGACGAAAAAGGCCTCGACGCCGAAGAAGCCGCCGATAACCGGCAGCCCTGCATGGTAGAGCAGCACGGCGATGACGGCGATAGCCCGCAAACCATCGAGACCCGGCATATACGGAAGGTGGGTGTCGCCGCTCTGGGGAAGGGAGCTAAGTGTTGACGAAGAATCGGCTGTCACCATCTCAAGGTACCTCACCGCGAACGGTCCAGTTATCGGTAGATTGTGATTGCAATTGCATAGGTAGGAAGCATAACAAATAAATGTTTAGAACGTGTTAGGAAGCCGTTGGGACTAGAGCTGCTACTGAGATGGGTTTTCTGTCAGACCAAGGTGAAGCTCGCAGCGTGACCTTCGTGACCCGACCGATGTGGTGCGTCCAACCTTCCACCCAACAATGCGGCACGCATCGCTGCCTGCGGTATCTTAGCAGGTAAACTGATGCGTGCCGCGGCTTTCGGTAACGTCAACGAGGCGTTAAGCAGGGTAGCTACGTCAGAAGTCTCGCCTTGGCGCCAGCAGGTGTCGCCCCGGGGGGCTTGGGTGCAGCGCAAAGCGACCATCCACACCATTAGTTGAACTGCGGAATGACCTCCTCCGCAAACTGCTGGATCGGCGCGGGATCGTACGCTACTCGGGGCATGTAGACGATAATGTAGTTCGCGCCCGCATCGATTACCGGCTTGAGCCGCTCGACGATCTGTTCAGATGTTCCAACCCAGAATGACTTGGAATACTCGTCGAAGGTCAAGTTCCGCCTCGCCTGAGCGGTTGCCGCCTCGGGGTCATCGCCGACCCCAATCAGATGCACGTTAACACTCGTTGACTTGATGATCTCGTCGTAGTTGCGACCGAGATCATCGCAATGGCGGCGCAAAATCTCGCACTTTTCGCGGACCACGTCGGGATTGCCGCCGCCAAAGTTACACGCGTTGGCGTATTGCGCCACAAGTTTCAGGGTAACCTTTTCGCCTCCACCGCCGATCCAGAAGGATGGGTGCGGCTTTTGCACTCCACGAGGCTCGTTTATTGGTTTGTCTATGGTGTAGTGCTTTCCATGGAACACCGGATACTCCTCGGTCCACATGGCATGAACGATCCGGCATGCCTCGCGAAACATTCGCATCCGTTCTGGAACTTCCGGGAAGCCATATCCATACGCGCGCCACTCGTGCTCATACCATCCCGCGCCCAGCCCGAACAATAGCCGGCCGTGGCTCATTACGTCCACCGTTGAGGCCATTTTGGCAAGCAGGGCAGGATTGCGGTAACCGTTGCACGTCACCATTTGACCGATTTTGACCCGCTTCGTATCCCGGGCAAGACCGGCTGTAATCGTCCATGCCTCGAAGCACGTTTCGATTTCGGGCGTTGGCACGGTATGAAAATGATCATACACCCAGACAGAATCGAAGCCGCTGGCTTCGGCGACCTGCGCAGCTCGCGTCATCGCCTCATACT